>JAKAKG010000026.1 GCA_021813555.1 Acidobacteriota bacterium | reverse complement strand
TCGGCCCCCGTCCGGTTCTTCGCCAAGGTCGCGCGCAAGCTCGGCGTGATCTGGCCCTTGAGCCTGGCCGTCGATCCAGCGGCCAGCAAGGCCTCCACGCTGACCGCCGAGTGCCACGGGTTGACGATCCACGACCGGGACGCCTTCCCCGACGGCGCCGTGGCCTCCTGCGAGGTGCCCGGCCTCATGGATACCCTTGAAACGCGGCTGAGGGACCTGCGGGACATTGACGGGGAGCCCGTCTTCGCCTCCGTCCGGCGCCGCGAGGACGTCTACCACGGGCCCAAGACCCAGGAAGCCGCCCACATCCTCCTCGGCCCCAGTAAGTGGGGCGTGGCCGCGGCCATCAAGGCCCTCAAGACCATCCCCTTCGTCCACCACCCCATGGGCATCCATGCCTCCGAGGGCCTCTTCCTCGGCGCCGGCCCCGCCTTTGCGAAGGGCCGGCTGCCCGCGCGCTCGGTGGACATCACCGACGTGGCGCCCCTCATCTTCCACCTCCTGGGCGAGCTCATCCCCGAAGGCCTCGACGGCCAGCTCCTCCCGGGCCTCCTGGCGCCCCAATACCTTGAAGCCCACCCGCCCCGCTACGCCCCCGTCTCCCTCCCCGGCCGCACCCGCGGCGACCTCGACGCCGAGGCGATCCAGGAGAAGCTCCGGGGGCTGGGGTATATGGGATGAACAGGGCCGTGAGTAAGTGAGTAGGTGATGAGGTGAGTAGGACCGTGAGACACGCCGGGGGAGCATGTCGTTCTTATTCGTTTCCTACTCTCCTACTCTCCTACTTTCCTACTCACGACAGGCCACTTCTGTGGACGGGCATGAATGTCCGCTAGGCTCGGCGTCATCATATTGACCTGGAACGGCCTCTCGGACACGCTCGCGTGCCTGGCGAGCCTGAAGGCCGGGGGCCATCCGGGGCCGGGCGAGGCGGTGGTCGTGGTGGACAACGGCTCGTCCGACGGGACGCTGGAGGAAGTGGCGCGCCTCTTCCCCTGGGCCGAGCGCATCCAGAACGGCGCCAACCTTGGGTTTGCGGGAGGCAACAACGCGGGGCTGCGGTGGGCGCTAGAGCAAGGGTACCGCTACGCCATGCTCCTGAACAACGACACGGAGGTGCCGCCCGGGTCCCTTGGGGCCCTAGTTGCTTATATGGAGGGCCATCCGGAGGCCGGCGCCGTCCAGCCGCTGCTCGTGCGCGGCGGGGACAGGTCTCGCATCGACTCCTCCGGTATCGAGCTCTTTTCTCTGCCCGGAGCCAGGGACATGCAGATTCTCGCGCCGGTGGAGGAGGCTCCGAAGGCGCCCGAAGGCATCTTCGGCGCCTGCGCGGCGGCGGCTCTCTACCGCTCCGAGGCCCTTGAGGCGTCGGGCCTCCTGGACGAGGACTTCTTCGTCCTCCTCGAGGACGTGGACCTGGCCTTTCGGATCCGTCTCGCGGGCTACGAGGCGGCCCTCGTGCCCGCCGCCCTGGTCTTTCACAAGCGCGGCATCAGCGCCCAGGGCACCCTCTCCGGCGAGAAGAAGTACCTCCTCCACCGCAACATCCGCGCCCTCGCTCTTAGGTACTGGCCGCGCAGGTACCTGCTGCAATATTGGCCCTTCCTCGCCAAAGGCTGGCTCTGGGGCGCCGCCTACGCGCTGCGCACCGGCCGCTGGGCCCAGTGGTCCGCCCTCATGCGCCGCGCCCGCCGCGAGCGCCGCGAGTTCGCCCGCAACCCCCAGTGGCGCGCCATTCATCGCCAGTGGATGCGCCCCCTCGGCTGGGCCTACTACTACAGAAAACTCAAAGAACGAGCCGGCGGCCCGCCCGCGATTCCCTAAGAAAACTGCAAATCTCAAATTCTTTCGGAACCCCGAAACGGCCCATTATGCTTAGGCAACGGCTGTCGCGAGGCCGGATCCAATCAAACCCCGTGGGAGCGATCGCCGATCGCGAACCTTCCAAGGGCTTCATTCTCATCTTTTCCATCGCCCGAGCTGAATTCCGCATGCCGAGTTTTTCTTCCTTTCGCCGTCAGCGACGGCTCCCACGACGGAGAGTGGTTCTCGAACCAAGGGGGAGCACTCGCTGATCGGAGATTCTTTCGGAACCTAGGAACACCCCATAACCATTGGGTAACGGCGCTCACGAAAGCGGAGTCAGCCCAACCCCGTGGGAGCGATCGCCGATCGCGAACCTTCGAAGGCCTTCATTCTCATCCTTTCCATCGCTCAGGCTAAATGCCGCGCTCCGAGCTTCTTCCTCCTTTCGCCGTCAGCGACGGCTCCCACGGCGGAGAGTGGTTCTCGAACCAAGGGGGAGCGATTTTTGATAGCGAACCGGAAAGTATGAGCCAATCTTCCTTTCATTCAAAAGATCTGAGAAAGGGCCGATGCTCCCTGGTGGGGCAGGCCTATGCGATCACGAAGTGCGTGGCAGGGCGACAGCCTCTGCTTCTGAGGCCAACGAAGCAAGGCTCCGTAGCGGCGGAGGTCATAATAGAAGCTCTGAGGATTAGGCATGAGCAGGGGATTTGGGCTTGCTATGCATACGTTGTGATGCCCGACCACGTGCACTTTGTTATCAGGCAGCTTCAGGGAAATCTTGCTCCTTCGATGGCCTCCTTCTCAAAGTTCACCGGCCTGCTCCTCAATGAACTTCTTGACCATAAAGGATCCTTCTGGCAACAAGGGTATTATGACCACGGCCTGAGAGGGGAGAAATCCCTAGAGGCCTACTTGAGCTATATCTGGCTCAATCCGGTTCGGGCCGGTCTGGTGCAAAAACCAGAGGAATGGCGATTTCAGTCTATCCATCCGAAATGGTAGCCCCTAAGGCCGTGGAAGCGACCGCCGATCAAACATTTCTCGCAACCCAGAAACAACCCACCACCCATAGGCGACGTCGTTCGCGATAACGAGCCAGCCAAGCCCCGTGGGAGCGATCGCCGATCGCGAACCTTCGAAGGGCTTCATGCTCATCCTTTCCATCGCTCGAGCTGAATTCCGCATGCCGAGTTTTTCTTCCTTTCGCCGTCGGCGACGGCTCCCACGGCGGTGGGCCGCTCTCGAACCAGGTGGGAGCGCTCGATGGTCAGGGGTTCTTCCCTAACCCAGGAACAACCCGTCACCCATAGGCGACGTGGTTCACGAAAGCGGAGCCAGCCCAACCCCGTGGGAGCGATTGCTGATCGCGAACCTTCGAAGGCCGCCGTTACTCGTCTTTTAAATCCCAAATCCCAAATCCCAAATCCGAAATTGTCCCGACTTGCCTTTCAGATAGGGTGCCATGATCATCACTCCTCCAAAAATCGGCGTCGTCATCTTGAACTACAACTCGTCCGAGGACACCCTCGCGTGCCTTGAGGCCCTGCGCGAGGCGCACGGCGGGGAGCGGCGCGTCTGGGTAGTGGACAACGCATCGGCGGACGGCTCCGAGGCGGCCATCGTGCCTCGCCTGCGCGAAGGCGAAGCGTGGCTGGAGACGGGCGGGAACCTGGGCTACGCGGGGGGCAACAACGCGGGCATCCGCGAGGCCCTGGCGTGGGGCGCCGACTACGTCCTGATTCTGAACCCCGACTGCCGGGTGGAGCGGGACTTTCTCACGCCCATGGTGATCGCCCTCGAAGCGGTGCCGAAGGCGGGCATGGCCTGCCCCCTGGTCCTCGGCGCCGAGAGCGGCCGCATCCAGTCCCTCGGAGGCTCCGTGAACCTGTGGACGGGACGGTGCACGCGGCGCTACCACGGGCGGCCCGCGGAGGAAGCGGGCCACGCCCGCTGGTCCAAAGTGGATTTTCCCCACGGTGCCTGCGTGCTCATGAAGCGAGCCTTCCTCGAAGACGCCGGCCTCCTCAACGAGGCGTTCTTCCTCTACTACGAAGACGTGGAACTGGGCCTTCGCGCGGCGCGCGAAACGTGGCGCACCCTCGCCATCCCCCACAGCCGCGTGGTGCACGGGGACACCACCGAGCGCGGCGCGCGAGATCCCGTGGTGGCCTTCTACGGCACGCGCAACCAGGCGTGGGTCGTGGCCATGTACGGGAACGTCCTCCAGCGCCTCTCCTTCCTCATCCTTTCGTGCTACGGCCGATGGCCCCTCAAAGTCCTGGGCCGGGCCCTGCGCGGCCAGATCAGGGCCGCCTGGGCCGTGGCGCGCGGAGCGTGGCATGGCCACCATGCCAAGGGGTACAGAGACACGGCACACCTCGCCGTCCCCTGGAAAGGGCACCCCGTCCAGTTCCACGAAGCGCCGTAGGCAAGCCGGTCTCCGCGAGGTCACCCCAGGGGCCGTCAAGGCCCCTTGATTTTTTCGGGCGCCCCTGCTACGCTGTTTCCGAACCGGAAAAGTGGGGGAAAAATGGACGACACCCGACCGGGGGGGACCGACGGACTAACCACTCTTGCGCAGGAAGAGCCGCGCGAAGAACTTGACCTGAGGGGCTACTTCCAGCTCCTGGTGGAATACCGGCAGTGGATCGCTGGCGCAACTCTGGCGGTCACAGTCGTTGGCTTCCTCTACGCCTTCCTGGCGCCGCGCAAATACACGGCCACGGCCACGGTCTTCATCGACCGGGGCATGCAGAAGGGCCCCAAGGATGTCTCCAACGTAGGGTCCACGGATCTCACGACGGAGATGTTCTTCAACTCCCAGGTGGACATCATCAAGAGCCGGGAGGTTCTCCAAGAGGCCGTGAACGACCTGCACCTCGCCCAAGCCCCCGCCTTTCAAGGCAAGAACGCGGTGGATGCTTTGCGTAACATGACCTCCGTTCAGCGCAAGCGCGACAGCGCCCTCTTCAGCATTTCGGTGACGGCCGGAGACCAGAATGACGTGGCTGCCTGGACCAACGGCATCGCGGACGCGTACGACCGGGTGACCCTCCGCCAGAAGCTTCAGTACCTCCAGGAGGCGGACCATCTCATGGCGGATCAGGCCGCCAAAATGGAGAAGGAGTACACGCGGCTCAAGCAGGCCTACGGCGAACACCTCCAGGACACGGGCTCCTATTTCCCCGAGAACCAGAAGCTCATCACGGACAGCCGCATCCAGGGCCTGGAACTGAAGCGCAACGACGTGCTCATGCAGAAGAACGAGGCTTCCGCCCGTCTCGCCCAGCTCCGCGCGCTCCAAAACGCCTCGACGGATCCGCTCTCCCTGGCCTTCGTCCAGGCCAACCCGGCCATGCAGGACCTGCTCGGGCAGTACAACCAGGCCGAGAAGGACCTGGCCAAAATGTCCACCCAGTTCACGCCCAAGCACCCCGCCATCGTGAAGAAGAACGAGGAAATCGCCGCCATCCGCAGGCGCATCCGCAACCAGGGCCTCCTCATCCTTCAGGCTCAGGAGAGCCAGTTCGCGGCCATCAACCAGGAGTACGCCTCCCTCACGGCGGAGCTGACCAGCCTCAAACAACAAGCCATCGAGGGCACCCAGCAGTCCAGCCAGAGCGAGGCCCTCCAGGCCGGGGTGGACTCGGTGCGCAAATACATGGACCTGCTGGTTGAAAAAATGCGCGAGGTGGACGTGGCGGCCAGCCTCATGTCCAACCAGACGCGCATCGTGGAGCGGGCCGAGACGCCCACCTCCGCCAGCAAGCCCAACCGGAAGATGGTGGTGCTCCTCAGCTTCATGCTCGGGCTCATGGGATCGGTGGGTTCCGTCCTCCTGGTACGGGCCATCGACACCCGCGTGCGCCAGCCCGAGGAGATCGAGCAGAAGCTCCACATCCCCCTCCTGGGCACCATTCCCGTCCACTCCGGAGAGACCAAACCTATCGTGGTGGAGGCCTTCCAGAACCTCCGCACATCCTTGGTCTACTGCAGCGATCACAAGGCCAAGAACGTGATCATGGTGACCTCCGCCTCGGCTGGAGAAGGCAAGAGCACGGTGGCTGCCAACCTGGGCATCACCCTGGCCGCGGCGGGAGACCGGGTCCTCCTCATAGACTGCGACGCCCGCAAATCCACCCTACACAAGTTTTTCCAGCTCGACGCCAAGCAGGGCCTGAGCGAGTATCTGGCCTCAGAAACGGAAGATCCGAGCCCCTACATCATGCCCGCGGGGAAAGAAGGCCTGTCGCTCCTTCCTGCCGGCAAGACGCCGGCCAATCCTCCCAACCTGTTCAGCATGGGCAAGTACCACCGGCTCATCCAATCCGCGAAGGCCTCCTACGACTGGGTGATTCTGGACACGCCGCCCGTCCTGGCGGTGACCGATGCCAGCATCATCGCCGACGAGGTAGACTTGGCGCTCCTGGTGGGACGCTTCCAGTTCACGCACCTGCCCCTCATGATCCAAGTGCTCCAGCAGTTCGAGCGCATCGGCCGTCCCGTCGCCGGCGCGGTTCTCAACTACTTCGAGTACGGGCGCCATTACTATTACCGCGATTACTACTACCGGCACTATCACTACTACTACGGGAAAAAGCCTCCGGAGACGTGGTGGGACAAGGCCACGCGGAAATTCCGGCCCCACAAGAACCGCGACCAGGCCCCTCGCCGCGCCACCGTCTGATGGGACATAGACCTTCGATAACCCAAGATGGCCCCTGCCGCCACGGCATAGCCGTGCGCATGGCCTTGCCTCGCTCCCTTTGGGCGCCGCGCCTCTGACGGTCCACGGCGCCTGAGGACTTAATAGGGCCTTAAACCCATGATCTTGGGCGGAGCTATGCCCCAAAGATTCCCGGCAAAACGGTAATTCTGGTAAGCCCGCAGCAGCGCCACTCCTGACTGCTACCTTAAATTCCCGTGGCGCGGGCGCCCCCGCCTGCGGTCTTTTCCCTTGAATGGCGGGCGAGGCGCCCGCCCCACGGATCAAGGAGCCAACCACCGGCTGGCTGCCCCCTACGTAACCGGCACCATGACCGCCGTGGGAGCCGTCGCCGACGGCGAATCTCCGAAGGCCTCCATTCATTTCTTTTTCCTTTTCTTTCCTTTCTCCGCCTTTCCATTCGCAATTCGCCATTCCCAATCCGCCATTCGTCCTTCACAATCCCCAGTTGTCCCCACGAGGTCTCCCCTGAGCACTCCTCGCTCCCATGCTAACGGCCGCCCGGACCTCGCCGGTCCGCCCCCGCCGCCGGCCCTGATCGCCGCCCTGGCCGTTCTCATCGCCTTCTCGGTGATCGCCTTCGGCGCCGTTGAGGACTGGTCCACGGCCACCTTCGAGGCGGGCCTCTTCGTGCTGGCCGCAGGCGTCGCCTGGTCGCGGAAAGACCTCTTCCGTCGGCCGTTGCTCCTTTGGGCGCCTGCGCTCTTCGTCTGCGTTCTTCTGGCCGCGGGGGTCCTTCAGGTGGTTCCCGTGACGACGGGCCTCTGGCGGACCATGGGCGACGAGCGGGGCGTCCAGATGGCCCAGGCCGCCCAAGCGGAGACGCTCCTTCGTTCGGACCTGTACCGCACGGACCCCTTTTCGGGCAAAGTCTCGCCCCCCGATTCGGAAAGCGCCCTCACGCCGCCGGAGCCCTCGTGGCGTCCCGCGACCTTCACCCCCGCCCTGACCCTCCGCGCCCTCCTGGCCCTGCTCGCGGCTCTCGTGCTGGTCCTGCTTCTGGACATGGTGGGACGGTCGAGCCGCGACGGCCTGCGAGCTCTCGCCCTGGTGGTGGGCGTACTGGGACTGGGCGTGGGGTTCGTGGCGCTGGCACAATACCGGTCCGTGGTGACGAGAATCCTGGGCATGCGTGAGAGCGTTCACGCCACCGGCGCCTTCGGGCCCTTCGTGAACGAAAACAACGGCATGGGGTTCGTCAATCTCGCCATGGGCATGCTGTACTACTTCCTCTGGAAGCGGGCCGTCCGGTCCAAGCCCCAGCACCTGTCCAACCGCCTCGGGCTCGGCCTCCTCGCCCTGTGCCTGCTGGTGTTCCACGCGTGCCTGCTGGGCATCCGAACCTCCGGCGCGGGCTACTGGCCCCTCCTCCTGTTCCCCGGGGCAATCGTCCTCCATGCCCTTCGCCGCAGGCCCCGCCTGGTGCTCATCGCGGGAGGAACGCTGGCCCTGGCCCTGGCGGGGTTGGCCGTGGTAGGCCTGGCCTACAGGTTCACGGATCTTCACGGCCGGCTGGGCATCTGGACCGATGCGCTGAGCCAGAACCACTGGCTCGTGGGCAACGGGCTTGGAAGCTTCGGCGAACGGTTCCAGGCGGTGCTGACCGACCTCCCGTCCCGCGCCGTCGCTTGGTTCATCTATCCCGAGAACGAGTATCTCCAGCTCTATTTCGAGGCGGGCCTGCCCGGCGCCGCCGCCGCCATTTTCGCGGCCCTCTACGTCCTCGTGCTCGGCTGGAAGGCCCTGATGGCCGAAGGCCACGCCTTTCTCCTCGTGCCGCCCCTGTGGGGGGAAGCTCTCCACGCCGTGACGGATTTCCACTTCCATCTCTGGCCCGTGGTGGCCGCCTACCTCGTCCTCATCGCCCTCATCCGCACGTCTTTGGCCCGCAACGGGAGGACGAACGGGCGCGCGAACGGCCACGGCAAACGCCGCGGCGCTGACCATGAATCCCAGGCCCCTCCTTCATCGCGGACGGAGGCCGCCGTCACCCCATGAAGCGGTGGATGCCTCCCTTGGTGCTGTTGTTCCTGGCCTGCGCCGCCGTTATCGCCCAACTGCCGGGAACGGCGCCGGACCCGACCCCTTTCCAGCGCGGGTCCTACGCGGTCCTCGCCCAGGCCGAGTCGGCCCTGGCCGCGGGCCACCCGGCCCAATCCCTGAAGGCGCTGCGCGTGGGCTACGACAGGGCCCAGTACGAAGGCCAGACCGCCGTCGCCGAGCGCATCCGGAGGCGCATGGCCCTCGCGGGCAAAGCCCTTCTTCCCACCAACCCCGAGGCCGCCTGGCCCTTCCTCGAAGCCTATGCCCTCCTCGGGGACAACTTCACGAGAGACGCGGCGGCCGTAGAAGGCTTATGTCTGAGCGATCCCAAAACCGCACGGCCGAGGTTCGTCTACCATCTCACCCGGCCCGACGGCTGCTCCTTCTGGGGCAACCCGCCCGAGGCCGAATGGCGCGGGCTCTGGCCTCTCTGGAACGGGTGGAAGGCCCTCACCGGCAAGGCCCAGGTGAGCGGGGCCTACCTGGAGGCCAAGCCCGACTGGCCCGAGAGCCAGTTCACCTGGCTCCTCAGCCTCCCCATGCGCACCACCAACCGTCCCCCCATGCCCGCCATCGCCACCCTGGAAAGCCCGAGCGCGCCCTCCGGCCCCTGCTGGTTCCAGGACAACGGGCCCTTCCAGCCCGCCCTTCTGCAAAGCTCCGGCCACTGGCAGACCCCTCCGATCATGACCAAACCGGGGCAGTTTCTGAGCCGCGTCCTCCTCTTCACCCAAGACCTTCCGCCCCGCAAGGGCCTCGCCGTGACCCTGATCCACGAGTACAAGCCGCTGTAACCCAAGTCTTCCGTGGCGCGGGCGCCCCAACATCTGTCATCGCGAGGAGCGTAGCGGCGAAGCGATCTCGCCCTTGCCCTCGTGGCGCAGGCGCCCTCGCCTGCGGCTTCGAAGGCCGTCCTTTATCGTCTTTTTAATCCCAAATTCGAAATCCGAAATTCCCCAGTTGTCCCCATTCCGCACGCCGAGTTTCTCCCTGCCTTCGCCGTCGGCGACGGCTCCCACGGCGGAGAGTGGTTCTCGAACCAGGTGGGAGCGCTCGATGGTCAGGGGTTCTTCCGGAACCCAGGAACAACCTATCACCCATAGGCGACGTCGTTCACGATAGCGGGTCAGCCAGGCCCCGTGGGAGCGATCGCTGATCGCGAACCCTCGAAGGGCTTCATTCTCATCCTTTCCATCGCTCAGGCTAAATTCCGCATGCCGAGCTTCTTCCTCCCTTCGCCGTCGGCGACGGCTCCCACGGCGGAGAGTGGTTCTCGAACCAGGTGGGAGCGCTCGATGGTCAGGGGTTCTTCCCTAACCCAGGAACAACCTGTCACCCGTAGGCGACGTCGTTCACGATAGCGGGCCAGCCAAGCCCCGTGGGAGCGATCGCTGATCGCGAACCTTCGAAGGCCGTCCTTTATCGTCTTTTAAATCCCAAATCCCAAATTCCGAATCGCCCTACCTATACGCCTCGGCCTGGGCGTTGAACATCGTGGCGTACTTGCCGCCAAGGGCCATGAGCTCGTCGTGGCCGCCGCTCTCGGCTACCTGGCCGTCGTGCAGGACGAAAATACGGTCGGCCATTTTCACGGTGGAGAACCGGTGGCTGATGAGGAGGACGGTGCGCCCCGCGGCCATCTGGCGAAACGCGTGGAAGACCTCCTGCTCGGCCACGGCGTCCATGGCGCTGGTGGGTTCGTCCAGGACGACGATCTCCGAGTCCCTGAAGAACGCCCTCGCCAGGGCCATCTTCTGCCATTCTCCAACGCTCAGCTCCTGGCCGTCCTCGAACCACGTCCCCAGGGTCGTGTCGTAGCCGCGGGGCAAGCGTTCGATGGCCGAGGCGGCTCCGGCCCGTGCGGCCGAGTCGGTGATGGCCGTAGCGTCGGGCTTGCGATCCACGGCGCCGAGCCAGATGTTCTCAGAGGCGGGCAGAAAGTAGTGCGCGAAATCCTGGAAGATAACGGTGGTGCGGCGCCGCAGCTCCTCGGTTCGGAAACGGCGCAGGGTGGTCCCGTCCAGGAGCACTTCGCCTTGCGAGGGATCGTGCAAGCGGCACAGGAGCTTCACCAGGGTGGTTTTCCCCGAGCCGTTTTCGCCCACGAGGGCGACGACCTGCCCGGGGAGGACGTCCAGGTTAACCCCGCGCAGCACCTCTTTCTCGCCAGAGGGGTAGGTGAAGTGCACCCCGCGGAAGGAGATGCCCTCCCTGAGCGGTGAGGGCACCGGCACGGGATCGGGCGGGTCCGTCACCTGGGGCTTGATCTCCATGAAGTCCGTGAAGTTGGCCAGGAAGAGGTTGTCCTCGTAGAGGCTGGCGAGGCCGCCCAGGAGCCCCTGCAAAGCCGAGAGCCCGCGCTGGAAGGCCTGGAAGTACATGACCATGCCGCCCACGGTGATGGCCCCGGCGATGGCCTTCCACGCGATGAAGGCGAAGGTGCCGTAGATCACCGCCGACCCCACTCCCTGCGCGCCCACGTCCGCCACGGACCTTCGCGTGAAGAGGGCCTGGCGCTCCTTGCGCAGGGTGGTCCGCAGCTCCTTGTACCTGCTCCGGAACAGGTCCCCCAAGCCGAAGAGGCGCACCTCCTTGGCGTGGGTCACGTCCGTGAGGAGCCAGTGGTAGTACCACACCTTGCGCTCCATCTCCGTCCGCGCCTTCTGCCACGCGTAGACCTTCCCCGAGAAGCGGAGGCGGATCAGCACGCCGGGCGCGGCAGCCAGGAAGAGGACGGCGGACACGAGCGGGTTGAGGGAAAGCAGCAGGCCGCCCATGACCAGCAGCGTCACGCCGCTTTGGGCCGTCATGGCCAGGCCGTTGACGATGGACAAGGGGCGTCCGGGCGCGTCCTGCTGGGCCCGGTGCAGGGTGTCGTAGTAGCGCGGGTCCTCGTAGTAAGCCAGGTCCACGTTCACGGACTGGGCGTGGAGGATGTCCGCCACCGCGTCCGTCACCGCCTGGGCCTGGTAGTCCGACACCAGGCTCGACACGGAGTTGAGCAGGACGGTGGCTACGGCCACGGCTCCCGCCATGGCGATGAACCACGCCGCGCCGCGAAAGGCCCCTTCACGGCCCGGATTGGCTATGGCCGCCACCACCTCGTCCACGATGCGCTTCATGAGGTAAAGGCCCAGCAGCGGCAACGTGCCCTGCAGCAAGGCCAGCCCCCATGAGGCCAGCGTCAGCCGCGGTGCCGAGTTCCACACGATGCGCACCGCCTTGCCCAGCCTCAGGGCGGTGCGTATGCGCTTACTCATGCTCCTTCGGTCGTCCATTCATCCGCCTTTGCAGACTCGCATCCTAGCGGATTAGGGCTTTCCTAGAAAGGGGGGCGGGAATCACCCCACCTTCGTGGAGATGCTCTTTCTGGCTCACCTGGCCGGTGGAAGCACACGATACGCATCGGGCGCAAGCCCGTGACTTCGAAGGGCTCCATTCCACGCCGTCATTCCGGCGTGTCCGGAATCAGATCCTGGACGCGCTTCGCTTGCCAGGATGACGAAACAGTCATTCCGGCGTGTCCGGAATCCGGCCCCCCGGCCCTCGGCCTTTGCATGTAGCGGCCGATCGCCGATCGGCCGAACAACTATCGTCGTGGGAGCGGTCGCCGACCGCGAATCTTCGAAGGTCTCCATCCCACGTCGTCATTCCGGCTTGTCCGGAATCAGATCCTGGACGCGCTTCGCTTGCCAGGATGACGAAACAGTCATTCCGGCTTGTCCGGAATCCGGGCCGTCGGCCCTCGGCCTTTGCATGTAGCGGCCGATCGCCGATCGGCCGAACACCCATCGCCGTGGGAGCGGTCGCCGACCGCGAATCTTCGAAGGTCATCCTTCACGCCTTTTCCTTCGCGTCTAGCAGCTCGCGTCTAGCATCTCGCCTTTCCTTTCAATTCCCAATTCGCAATTTCCTTCTTTCCCGCTTTCCCTTTTCCGCCTTATCCCTTGGTGTCTTGGTGGTGGATGCCCTTTCCGCTTTCCGAATTCCGAATTGCTTTTCTCTTTCCTCCTTATCCCTTGGTGTCCTTGGTGTCTTGGTGGTGAATCCCCCTTTCCGAATTTTCCTTTTCTCCCCTCTTCGATCCCATACAGGGCAAGCATTTGGCTTGTATTCAAGGCAGGAGGCACGTATGATAATCTGCAATGCCTCTTGGTCACTTCGGGTCCCACCGGTGGCCTTGAGCGGGGGGGC
>JAKAKG010000023.1 GCA_021813555.1 Acidobacteriota bacterium | reverse complement strand
TCACGACCTGCTCCTCGAAGTACTTTCGGTTGAAGAGGCCCGTGAGCCCATCCTTGATGGAATTGGCTTCGTTGAAGGTATTGAGCGCCGAGAGTTTGACCAGGGCGGCCGCCTGGCGAATGAAGTGCTCCGCCGCCCGCCGGTCCTCTTCGGAAAAGGCCTCTTCAGGTTTGCCGATGATACCCGCAACCCCGAAAAACTGCTCCCCCGTCCCCAAGGGGCACAAGAAGGCGGTGGCCCCCGCGGGGAAGGGTTCTCCCTCGCACAGGATGGGCATGGCCGTATTGAGCGAGGCCGACCCGTCCAGGTACAGCGGCGCCTTTCCCTTGGCCAGCACGTAGTAGGCCCAGGTGTTTTCGCCCAGGTAGTGGAAGGGGAAGTCCTCCGGAATCCGCTTGGTGGAGAAGCAGAAAAAGTTGAGCGCGGGATCCTGGACGATGCAGAAGCCATAGATCGCGGGGAAGAGGTCGAAGAGTGCGTCGAGCATGTGGCCCGGAAGTTCCTCGGGCTTGCCCTCCGAAAGCATGGCCTCCAGCCCCCGGGCCAGCCGCTCCTGCTGGTCCCTCGCGGCCCCCACCGCGCCCATCTGGGCGGCGTACGTCTCCCAACCGTCCAGGAGGGTGCTGCAACGCCTCAGGATGGCCATGTCCTTTTCCTCGAAGGCCCGGCCCGACTCCCGGTGGCAGGCCAGGAGGCCCCGGATGTGTCCCCGGTGGGTGAGGGGCGCCACGGCCAGGCTCACGGGGCTCTGCTGCCCCGGGAGGTACCCCACGGCCTGCGGCTGGACAGGATCGGCGGCGATTTCCTTCTCCCCGTCGTAGGCCAGGCCCAGGATGCCCTCCTTCAAGGGCAGAACCCTCGAGAAGGACGCCATGAGCCCGGGGCTCACGAGGGCCACCTTCCACCCTCCTTCGGCCGGAACCAGGATCACCGCGCCCTTGGCGCCCAAAAGCTGGCGGGTGAGCCCCAGGAGCTGGATCGAGAGAGCGGCCGCGTCGGGCGGTTTGTGGCCGTCGGCAAGGGAGGGGTCAGGGGCCCAGGGCGGCGCCTCGTCATCCTTGGAAGCTTTGAATTTTCTGGGCCTGAGCGACAGGAATACGGCGGCGCCGAGGAGGAGGAGCACTCCCAGGGCGGCGCCCAGGACCTCTAGCGGCGCGTCCATCGCCATACTCCCCACACCAGCGCGCCGCACGCCGCTCCTATGCCGTCGTGAACCCAGTCGCCGACGTCGGGGAGGCGGTCCGGAACGAAGGCCTGATGGAATTCGTCCGTGGCGCCGAAGGCCAGGGCCAGGGCCACGGCCCACAGAAGATGCTTGGGCAAAGCCGGGCCTGCAAGGGCCCCGTGAAAGGCACGCGCCAGAAGGAACGCGAGGACGGCGTATTCGGGATAGTGGAGCGAATCGCCCGAGACGAAACTCGGCACGGGGGGCTGGGACATGCTTGAGAGGGCGAAGATGAGAAGGGTGTATCCCAGAACGGGAACCCAATAGAGAGTGAAAGCCCTTTTCGTCACCGGCCCGTCCAGAACATGAGGTAGGCCAGAGCCAGAGAGCCCAGAACCATCCACCCCAAAGTCTTGCCGGCGGAGATCCAAAACCCTCTCCGGTCCCTATGGTTCAAAGTGGCAAAGAACAGGGCCACGAGGACGGAGAAGAGCAGGAGCGTGAGGAAGTGGTCTTGGATCATGACCGGCTCCCACGGAGGTTCAAGCTCGCCCGCCTCATTCCTTCCTCCCTACGGCGATGTCGAAGGCGTCCATGATCAGGAGCATATTCATGAGGCCCGCCGTCACCAGAAACGTGTTGCCGTAGCCGAACATGATGTCCGCCGTGTCGAGCAGGTCGAGACGGCCCCAACCCAGGGCTCGCCCCAGCACGTAGGGCGCTCCCATGCCCATTTCCGCCACGGAGCCCAGGCGGAACAGCCAGTTGGTGGAAGAAAACGGGAAAAGGCCCCCGTGCAGGAGCACCCCGGTGAGAAAGGTTCCGGACACGAGGGCGAAAAACGCCCCCGCCCGGGCTCTCCTGCCGATGAACCAGTGGGAGAGGCCCGGGACGAGCAGCGTCAGAAGGGAGACACCGTACGCCTTCCAGCGGGGGAAGGACTCCGTCATGTCTGGGACCCTACTCTTCCTTTACCACGTGCAGACGCACCTTGGGGGCTACCTCGTGATGCAGCCGGATGGGGATCTCATAGTCCCCCAGCTTCTTGATGGGCTCGCGCAGGAGGATCTTGCGCTTCTCCACGGCGAAGCCAGCGCCGGCCAGCAGTTCGGCGATGTCCGTGGGCGTCACGGAGCCGTAGAGGACCTCCTGGTCGCCGGCCCGCTTGGCGATGGTCAGCTCCACGGCGGAGAACTTCTCAGCCAGGGCTTGCGCTTCCTCCTTGGCTTTGAGCTGGCGCAGGTCGTACATGCGCCGCTCCTGCTCCAGGACCTTCTGCGCACCCGGGGTGAACCGCATGGCCAGGCCTTTGGGCAGGAGGTAGTTGCGGGCGTAGCCGTCCTTAACGTTGACCACCGCCCCGCGGGCCCCGAGGTTATCCACTTCTTCTTTGAGGATGATCTTCATGGGGGCCTCCCTCCTAGTCCTGCGTGAACGGCAGAAGGGCCAGGTGGCGCGCCCGCTTGATCGCTGCCGTGAGCTGGCGCTGGTGGATGGAGCAGGTGCCCGAAATGCGCCGGGGGACGATCTTGGCCCGCTCGCGCAGGTAGCCGCCTAGCAGCTTGATGTCCTTGTAGTCGATGAAGGCTACGCCCGTGTCGCAGAACTTGCAGTACTTTTTGCGCTTGAACAGGTAGTCCTTCTTGTAAAAGGACTTCTTCTTGCCGTCTTTCGCGCCGCGTTTTCCGAATGCCATGGCCTTCCCCTACTCTTCCATCTCGAAATCGTCGCTGTAGATCTCCGAGTCGCCTTCGTCCGACGCGTGCTTCTTGCGTTTGGCGTAGCGCTCCTTCATGCGAGCCTCGGACTTGCGCTCCTCGTCCCTGCGGATGGTGAGATACCGCATGACGTTTTCATTGATGCGCAGGCGCGCCTCGATCTTTGCCACGCAGTCCTCCGCCTGGGATTCGTACTCGTAGAGGACGTAATACCCTTCGGTGAACTTGCGGATGGGATACGCGAGGGTCTTCTTGCCCCACCGCGTCACGACGATGCTGGTCCCGCCGAACCGCTCGGCGAGCTCGGTCTGAACGCCCGTAACCAGGGCCTCCAGGTCCGTCTCGCTCAAGTTGGGCGGAGACACGATGATGGTTTCGTACTGCTTCATCACGACCTCCTTACGGCCTACGGCCCCTCCCCCGGTGGGAGGAGCAAGGATGGCGAATGCGTATAATAGCACGCGGCGGCGGGAATGTCCATTGGGGACAGGGGACAAGGGACAGGAGGCGCAAGGTGCGAGGCGCGGGAGGTGAGCCGTGAGCGGAAGGGTGCCACGCGGGACCGCATCCTTCTGCCTGGTCAGGCGGCTCCCCGCTACCCGCTCCTCGCTACCTGCTCCCCGCTCCCGGCCCTTCCAAGTATTCCCCTACCCTGCCGGCCACGGCGGTGGCGTTCTTGATGCAGTCGCCGACGGAGACGCCGTAGAGGAGATTTCCCGAGATGAAGGCCCCGGGGTTGGCGGATTCGAAGGCCGACGCATCCTCCTTGCGCGCTCCGTGGCCCACGATGTACTGGGGAATGGCGGGACGCCAGGCGACGATGCGGGAAAGGGCCGGATCGCCCGTGATGCCCAGGAGGGGGCGGATGTCTTCCACGGTGCGGTGAAGAATCTCCGCCTCGGGGGCCGCCACCCGGTCCCCGTGCATGGCACCTCCCACGAAGGCGGAGAGAGCCACAAACCCCTCGGGTGCCCTGGCCGGGAACAGGGATGAGGTGAACAGGCAGCCCAGAACGTGGCGGTGCTCCGCCTCGGGCGCCAGGAACCCGAACCCGTCCAGGGGATGGGCCACGCGATCGCGGCGAAAGCCCATGCAGACCAGGGCCACGTCCGCGTAGGGGAGGGAGGCGATTCGCTGGGTGAAAGGGCCGCCCAGGGGCGCCAGCACCGCCCCGGTGGCCCTGGCGGGCAGCGCGCAGACCACGGCCTTGGCGGAGATGTCTTGCGCGCCATCCCTTTCGAATCTGGCTCGGATCACGAAGCCAGCACCGGCACGCTCAACGGCGAGGGCCGTGGTCTCGGACCTGTAAGCGTCCTTCAGGGAAGCGGCCAAGGTCTCCGGGAGAAATCCGAGCCCCGCGGGGAAGGAGAAAAGCCCCCCCGCCGGCGCCGGTCCCTTCCGCTTGGCGATGGCTCCCCGGATGAGGCTGCCGTGCTTTTCTTCGAGGGCGTAGATTTTTGCCGTGGCGTGGCGCACGGAGAGCCTCTCGGGATCGCCCGCGTAGACACCGCTCACGAAGGGCCCCACGGCGTACTGGAGGAGTTCTTCCCCGAGCCGCCGGCGCACGAACCGGGCGATGGTTTCCTCCTCCAAAGCCCGGCCGATAAAGGGCTCCTTCATGAGACGCAGCTTGGCGCCGAGGGAGAAGAGGGGCGTCGTGAGAAACCCCACGGGACCGCCCGGCAAGGCCACGAGCCTGCCGCCCTTCACGATGAAGCGCCGCTTGGCGGCGGGAGCCGCGTTGATGCGCTCGCCCAAAATGCCCGAGGCCTCGCAGAGGCGGTCGATTTCGAGGGCGTTGTTCAATACCGTGTTGGGACCCAGCTCGAAGCGGAACCCCTCGCCCGCCCAGGTCGTGATGCTGCCCCCGGGCCGGCCGCTGGCCTCAAGACACACCACTGAGTAACCTTTCTCCTTCAGCCAAAAGGCCGCTGTGAGGCCGCTGATTCCGGCGCCGAGGATGGCTACATCAACACGATCTGTCATGGCGGCTCCATGGGTTTCTTCGTGACCAACGCATGGGGGAACGGGTCATGCGGGAGTTTGCAACGAGGACGCGTATCCACGGACGACCTTTTCTCAATCTCCGCTCGCGCCCGCAGCGTCACAGGCGCGCTTGATCTTGGACGCCAGCGCCTGAATGAACCTGGGGTCCGTCTGCACCGTGGGGACGCGCCGGACGGCCATGCCCAGTTCGCGGGCCATGCCGCCGTACAGGACGTCCAGTTCATAGAGGGTCTCGCTGTGCTCGCTCACGAAGGCCACGGGCACCAGGACGATGTCCTTCACGCCCTCCTTCGCCCAGCGATG
Source organism: Acidobacteriota bacterium (assembly GCA_021813555.1). Taxonomy (GTDB): domain Bacteria; phylum Acidobacteriota; class UBA4820; order UBA4820; family DSQY01; genus JAKAJA01. Next base: position 7,771 of record JAKAKG010000023.1, on the reverse strand, counting down.
AAGCGTCTGCTCCACGGAGGGCTCCAGCCACTTGGCGGGCCCCACCTTGCTCTGCCAGGCAAGGGATGCCCGGCGATTTGAGTGAGGAGTGAGGAGTGAGGAGTGAGGACTGGGGGCGTCGGTGGCCGGTGGCCGGCCGTCAGTCGAAAACCGAGGACCGAAAGGCGAAGACCCGGAACTCGGCTCGGCTCCTTCCCTCTCCCCGCTCCCGGCTCCCTGTTCCCTGCCGACGGGCTCGCCCTCGACGCGGCCCGAAGGAATCTCCATAGGATCCAGCGCCAAGCCGAGCCTCGACGCCACGGCCCTCACGGTCAAGGCCACGTGGCCAGGGTAGGGATCCCGCTTGGCCACGGACAGCGGCAGCCCGTGGGCCGAAAAGAGGACTCTCGCTCCCGCGGGTGAGGCATCGAGGGCGTCTTTGACACCTTCCGTGAGGGCCTCCAGATAACCCGCTTCGTCCCAGAAAGACCGGATCTCCACGATCTCTCCGCCGAAGCGCAGGTCCTCCAGACACCGCCGGGCTTCGTTGATGGAGGAACCCGTGGTGGAGCGGGACTCCTGCGGATAGAGGGGAAGGAGCACGACGCGGGTGAAGCCGCCGGGACGCAGGACGCAGCATATCTCGTCGATGAAAGGCGCCCAGTAGCGCATGCCTACGAAGCACGTGAACCCCTCGCCCAGGGCTGTTTCCAGCGCCTTGGCCTGGGCGTTGGTCTGAGCCAGGATGGGGCTGTACTGGCCCATGGCCTCGTAGTTCTTCTTGAGCACCGGCCCGCGCCGCTTGCCTGCCAGCCGGGCCACGAGAGGCCTGATGAGGGACGGGATCGGAATCAGATCCGGATCCAAGAAGATGTTGCGGATATAGGCCTCGCAGTCCTCGGCCTTCTCGGGACCGCCGTAGTTCATGAGGAGGACCGCCGTGCCGTTCATTGAGTCAATTATCTCCCTACGTTTCGGGAGCGGGAAGTGGGGAGCGGGGAGCAGAGGCCACAAACCCCGGAGCCTTATTCCGCTCCCTGCTACCTGCTCCCTGCTACCTGCTCCCTGCTACCGTCCTTCTCACACCGTCCGGCTGAACCTTTTGGCGCCGTCCCCTTTTCTCAGGTAAGCATCGAAGGGCATGGCGATGTTGCGCACCAGCAGGCGTCCGAGAGGATGCACTTCGATCCGGTCGCCGTAGAGGCTGAGCAGGCCGTCCTCCTGCATGGGTTTGAGGTCCTCCAGGGCGTCGGCGAAGGTCTGGTCGAATGGGATGCCGTACTGGTCCTCGATTTCCTTCTTGTAGAGAACGAAGTGGCACATGAGGCGGGTGATGATGTCCCGGCGCAGGATGTCGTCCGGGGTGAGGCGCACCCCTCGGAAGACGGCCAGCCCCCCTTCGTCCACGGCCTTTTGGTAGCTCTTCAGGTCCTTGTGGTTCTGCGAGTAGCTCGGACCCACCTGCCCGATGGACGTGACCCCTATGCCGTACAGATCGCACCCCGCCTTGGTGGTGTACCCCTGGAAGTTGCGATACAGGGTGCGGTTCTTCAGGGCGGCGAACAGCTCGTCACCGGGACGGGCAAAATGATCCATGCCGATGAACATGTACCCCGTGTGCGTAAAGTGCTCCACGACCATCTCGAGGATGTTCAGCTTCTCCGCGGGGGAGGGCAGCGCCTCCCGCGGGATGGCCTTCTGGTGGCCGATCATGTCCGGAAGGTAGGCGAAGTTGAAGACGGCGATGCGGTCGGGGCCGATGGCGGCGATCTTCTCCACCGTGTCCCGGAACCGCTCGGTGGTCTGGTACGGAAGGCCGTAGATGAGATCCACGTTGATGGACTCGAACTTGAGATCGCGGCATCTGTCGATGATGCGCCGGGTGAGCGCCTCGGGCTGGATGCGGTGGACCGCCTCCTGCACCTTCGGGTCGAAATCCTGGATCCCCATGCTGATGCGGTTGAACCCGCTGCGAGCGAAGAACTCCAGGTGCTCGTCGGTCACTTCGCGGGGATCGATCTCCACACCGATCTCCGCCTTCGGTGCGATCTCGAACCGGGCCGTGATCCCGTCCCAGAGACGCTTGAGCACGGGAGCCGGGATGAAGGTGGGCGTGCCGCCGCCCCAGTGGATCTGCACCACTTGGCGGCCCTTCTTCATGCGCGAGGCCAGGGCGTCCATTTCGCGGAAGACGTGGTCCACGTAAACGTCGCCCAGGCTACGGTCCTTGGTGAACGTCACGTTGCAGCCGCAGAAGTAGCAGACCGACTTGCAGAAGGGCAGGTGGAAGTAGAGGCTCAAGGGCGCCGGCTGGTCCAGGGCGTTGGTTTCACTGATGACGCCGGCGTAGGCCGCGGCGTCGAAGTCCTCGTGAAAATAGGGGGCCGTGGGATAGGAGGTATACCGGGGCCCTGGACGGTCGTACTTGAGGATCAACTGTTTATCGAAAACCGGTGCATCCCAGCGCTCAGCCATCGTCGCGGGTCTCCCTTCGGAGAAGATCGCAATGGAGCGATTAAGCGATGAAGCAGTTGAGCCATAAGACGATTGAGCGTCTTGCGGCTCGCGGCCCGCGTCTCGCGTCCAGCGTCCCTATATCTCTTTCCTGCCCAGCCGGTGGACTGCCTCGACGAGGTGCTGGGCCGCCTCCACCGGCGTGTCTGGAAGAATTCCATGGCCCAGGTTGAAAATATGGCCCTGCAAGGGGGCCTCCGCGAGCACCCGGCCCGCTTCTCGCTCGATGACCGCCGGACCTCCGTAAAGGACCATAGGGTCCAGGTTCCCCTGCAGCGCCACGGCACCGCGCGTGCGCTCCCAGCTTTCCGCGAGGGACAACCGCCAGTCCACCGAGAGAACGTCAACACCGGAAGCAGCCGTCTCTTCCAGGAAGGGCGCGCTTCCGTTCACATATAGGATGATGGGCACGCCCAAGTGCTTGAGGGCTTGCACCACTTTCCGGGTGGAAGGCAAGGCAAACTCCCGGTAGAGGCGGCGGGAGAGGACGCCGGCCCAGGTGTCGAAGAGCTGAAGCGCTTGCACCCCCGCTTCCACCTGGGCCGAGCAGTAGGCGATCACCGTCTCCGCGAGCATGTCCAACAGGGCCGTGAATCCCTCCGGGTCTCCGTACATCCAGGCGAGCGTGTGGCGGAAAGATTTGGACCCGCCTCCCTCCACGAGATACGAAGCCAGCGTAAAGGGAGCGCCTGAAAACCCGATGAGAGGCACCATCGGGTCCAACTCCCGCCGGATGAGTTTCACCGCGTCCATCACGAAGCCCGTTTCCAACCGGGGGTCGGGCACATGCAACCGCCCCGCCTCCTGGCGGGTGCGCACGGAGGAGAGCTTGGGGCCCTCGCCCTCCGTGAAGACCAGATCCGCGCCCATGGCTTCCACGGGGATCAGGATATCCGAGAAGAGGATTGCCGCGTCCACCTTGAGGATTTGGACCGGCTGGAGGGTGACCTCGCACGCCAAGTCGGGAGTCTTGCACAGGGTCAGGAAATCGCCCGCCCGAGATCGAGTGGCGCGGTATTGAGGCAGGTAGCGTCCCGCTTGGCGCATGATCCATACGGGGGTTGTATCGACCGGCTGACGCCGGCACGCCTTGAGGAAGCGTCCATCACCGGGCACTGGGGCCTCCTTCCGAGGGCCGCCCATGGCCGGCGCCCGTGGCACCGTGGCGGCGTGGCTGGACAGTCATTATATTGGAAAGGCGCGGCGGTTGCCAACGCAGGGGGGAAACCCCACGCACCTTACACGGCGGGGAGCCATGCCCCGAAAGAAGGCGGAGAGAGCCTCCAGGGGGGCGACGCAAGGACGCACGGGGAGGATTTGAACATGGGCGTAAAGTGGCAAAGGATCGTCTGCCCGGTGGATTTGTCCGAGGTGTCCATGGGAGCGCTGAGGCTTGCCGTTTCCGTGGCGGAGCAATGCGGAGCCTCGTTGGTGGTCATGAATGTCGTGGAACCCATCGTGGCACCTTCGGACTTCACCTTCGGCCCTCTCACCACCGGCGAAGTGGAAGACCGCCTCGTGGAGCGCTCGGAGCAGGCCCTGAAGGAGCTGGCCACCACCCTCGATCTTCCTCCCGCTCGGGTGGCCGTTCGCGTGGAACGCGGGCGCGCCTCATCTGAAATCGTCCGGACGGCCCAGGAGGAGAAGGCGGACCTCATCGTCATAGGCACCCACGGGTACACGGGGGTGGCCCATGTCCTCCTCGGTTCCACCGCCGAGCGCGTCATCCGGAAAGCGCCGTGTCCGGTCCTCACGGTCCGCGCACCGGACCTGCCTCCGGCCCATTGAATTCACCATAGCCCATCATTATCAGCAAGTTACGGGAGCCCACCCCGGGGGATGAATTTTTTAAGAATCGGTGTTATATTGGTGTAACTCGGCGGCTCTCTCCATGATCACTGCCGAGTGCACATGGACGGTCGGAATCCCCCCCCATTCCGGCCGTCCATTTTCTTTTTCGCGGGAGCGGGAAGCGGGGACCCGGTAGCGGAAAGGGTCCATTCCAAAGAAATTCTTATCTCAAGCCTTCCCCGCTCCCTGCTCCCCGCTCCCTGCCCTTACCCCCATCCAAACAATTGGGCCGCATTGGCGCTCGTGCGGCGGGCCGCCTCTTCCTCCTCCGCCCCCTTGAGGGAAGCCACGAAACGGCCCGTGATGGCCGCGTGCGCGGGCTCACACCGCTTGCCGCGATGGGGAACGGGAGCCAGGTAGGGCGCATCCGTTTCCACCAGGAGACGGTCCCAAGGAGTTAGGAGCGCGGCCTCGCGGATGAGGGGTGCCTTGGGGAAGGTCACGATGCCGGAATAAGAAAGGTGGAGCCCGAGCTCAAGGAAGGTTTCCGCCTCGGCGGGCCCATACGTGAAGCAGTGGATCACGCCTTTCAGACCCGGAAGGAAGGCTGCCAGGAGATCCACGGTGTCCGTGAACGCTTCCCTTGAATGAACGACCACAGGAAGGGCCAGCTCGGCGGCCAGGCCAAGCTGTGCCTCGAACACCTTGCGCTGGATGTCCCTGGGGGAGAGGTCGTAGTGATAATCCAGTCCGATTTCTCCCACGGCGCCGATCGCTTGCTCGGCAAGGGCGAGCCGCAAGCCGCGGCGGCAGGCTTCGTCCCATCGGGCGGCCTCGTGAGGGTGAAGGCCCGCGGTACACCTTCGGCTGGGGAGTCGGGCCAAGGCCGCCGCCGGGGCCCAATCCTCAGGCGTCGTCCCAACGACGACCATGCGAAAGACTCCGGCCTCCTCGGCCCGCGCCTCCGTCTGGGCCCTGTCCCCGTCGAAGTCGGACATGGCCAGGTGGCAGTGGGAGTCGGTCCACGGGACGGTTAAGGGTTGAGAGTCGTGAGTTGTGAGTTGAGAGTTGAGAGTTGAGAGTTGAGAGTTGAGAGTTGAGGGAGGGCGATCGCTCATGGAGGATGGTTCCTTTTGCCTATTGCCTATTGCCTATTGCCTATTGCCCATTGCCTATTGCCCATTGCCCACCGCCTAATTCCCGCTCCCGATCACTTCCCCGAGAGCCTCCATCACCTCCCCAGCTCCGATGGCACCCATGCAGTCCCCGTGGGTGCAGCCCTCGCCGGGACAGGCCTTGCGGATCCCCTCCCTGTGCACCATGCGGGTGCGGCTCCCGAAGGGCGCGTTGAGCACCGGGTCCGTGGGGCCCAACACGGCCACCGTGGGGACCCCCATGAGGGCCGCCAGGTGCATGGCCCCCGTGTCGGCGCCCACGAACGCGGCAGATCGTCTCACGGCCTCCAGAAGGCGCGGCAGATCCCAGTCTGGAACTACGGCGAGTCCATCCTGGACGGGCAAACCGCGAACCAGCTCGGCCTCCTCGGGGCCCCATCCCAGGAGCGTGGGCAGCCCGTCCCGGCGGCGCGCCAAGCGGGCAAGCTCCAAGAACCGCTCCACGGGCCAGCGCTTACGGGCCTGAGCCTTACTCGTTCCCAGGAACGCGAAGAGAAAGGGCCGCCCGTCCAAGCCAGCACCCGACAAGAAACGGGAGACCTCCGCCTCCACATGGGGAGGAATGCGAGGTACGAGGTACTCCCCCGTAGGCGGAGGCAGGCCCAGGGCGGCAAGTGTTCCTGCGTACCGCTGGTACCTTGAGATGCGGGGGGACGCCGCGGGTGCCACGGCGCGGCCGTACAGGAGGTGGCTTCCTTCCTTACCGAAGCCGCGCCCATAGCCCGCCGTCCGCGCCGCGCCGCTCATGGCAGCCACCATGGCAGAGCGGAGGATGCCGTGGAGATCAAGCGCCAGATCGTAACGTTCCTCTCTCAGCGTTTTCCCGTAGGCGGCCATGGCCCTGCCCCACCGGGCCGGGTGCCGCCAGGGCGGCCCCGGGGCCCGCCTGGGGTAAGGAACGATGCGCCGGGCCAAGGGGAAGAGCTCCAACAGGGGCGCGAAGCGGTCCTCCACCGTCACGTCCACCGATCCCCGGCGGCCTGCGTGCAGGGCGCGCAGGGACGGCAGCATGCGGGCGATGTCCCCCAGGGAGGACAGCCGGATCACCAGGATGGAAGCACCGTCCCACGTCGCCATGCGACTAAGGTAGCATGGGAGGGAGTTGAGAGTTGAGAGTTGAGAGTTGAGGGTTGAGGGTTGAGAGAGGGTGCCTGCTACATTTCGCGATCCGCTTATTCTTTCTCCCAATTTCTCTCAATTTCTTGACACTTCGGCGGGAGAAGCCTGATACTTAAAGGCCAGGAGGGCACGAATGGCCCAGGGCAGCCGCACCTTCCGCAAGGGCGAACTCCTCTCCATCCTCGGCGAGATCTACCGGGACAAAGCCACGGGCACCCTTGTGCTCCAGCGCGACCAGACCAACAAGTTTCTGTACGTCCAGGACGGGGACTTCATTTTCGCCGCATCGAACGCCGGAGAAGACAAGTTCACCCAGATCTTGGTCGAGCGGGGCAAGCTCACCCCCGAGCAGCTCACCTTGGCCACCGAGAAGAAAGAAGGCCGGACCATCGGCCGGACGCTCGTGGAGATGGGATTCCTGGGATCCGAGGACCTCCTCGATGCCCTGGTGGAACAGATGCGGAAGATCGCCCGTTCGGCGGTCCAGTGGGACGAAGGGCTCGCCGTCTTCAAGTCGGACGTCCTGCCGCCCAACATCGCCCGCCTGCCCCTCTCCACACCTCGATTCCTCGTGGACACGGCCCTCTCCATCGACGATCGCGCATGGGCGGCCACGACCTTGGGACGCATGGAGACGGCCATCGTCATCTCCCCTGCGGAGCGGGAAGTGGCCCGGGCCCTGCCCGCCACATCCGAAGAAATCCGGCTCTTGGAGCAGGTGGACGGAAAGAGGAACGCCCGGGAGGTGTGCGAGCGGGCGGGGGTGGATTCCTTCTACGGCGCGCGGTTTTTTCTGGGCCTGAGCAATCTTGGCCTCCTCCACCTCGCTCCCGTCATGGTCCAGTCGGGCTCGTCCAAGGTACAGTCCGAGTCCCTGGACCTCTCCTTCCTTGACGATATAGCCCCGCCATCGCAAGCGCCGCCCCCATCCGCGCCGCCTGCTCCTGCCGCCGTCCCGGTTCGGCCCTCCAGCGCCAATCCCTGGAGCCTCGAGGATGAGAGGCCCGCTTCGGCCGCTCCTGCGGCTCAGCCGGCACCGGCCGCGCCCGAACCCGGCCTCCCCTTCGAAGCGGTGGCGCCCGCACCGGCCCAGAGCGTGCAGTCTTCCAGACTCACACCGGCGACTCGCCCCGGGCGTAACCTTCAGGCGCCGCCAGACCTCTTGCCCCCTCCCTCGGACATGCCCCTCGTCC
>JAKAKG010000098.1 GCA_021813555.1 Acidobacteriota bacterium | reverse complement strand
AAGGCGAAGGACGGCGTCGTAGCCGACGTTCACCGAGGGCGGGTGAAACTCCTGGTGGCCACGACCGTCGTGGAGGTGGGCGTTGACCTTCCCGAAGCTTCGGCCATGGTCGTGGAGCACGCCGAGCGGTTCGGCCTGGCCCAGCTCCACCAGCTCAGAGGCCGGGTGGGGCGGGGCGGGCAGAAGGGGTATTGCATCCTCATGCACTCCCCGTCCGCCTCGCAGGAAGCGCTGGAACGCCTCGCGGTGCTGGAAAAAATGAAGAGCGGGTTCGACGTGGCAGAAGCGGACCTCCTTCTCAGGGGAGGGGGCGACCCTTCGGGCGTGAGGCAGTGGGGAGGGGGAAGCTTCAGAATCGCCAATCCCGCGCGAGATTTTGATATGCTTGAGCGGGCACGGACTTGGGCGTCGCGTTTGGCGGCGCCCGATTTTCCTTGGGAGCCCGCAGAGAAGGAGCGGTTTCTAGCATGGGCGGATGGCTGGCAATCCCGGCTAGGATCCTACAGCCGAATCGGATGAGGTGGCCCCTGGCCCTTGGGTCGGGGATTCTGCTGTGGGGGCTGTCGCTGCCCCCTTACGGCGTGGGCGTCCTGGGCGTTCTGGCCTTTGTCCCGCTTCTCTGGGCCCTTCCCGGCGAGCCCCTTCCCCGAGTGGCCGCGTGGGGCTGGCCCGCGGGGGTGCTGTGGGAGTTCGCCACCCTCTGGTGGCTCATTCCGACGCTGGTGCGCTACGGCGGCATCTCCGAACCCGTAGCCCTCGCCCTCATTCTGGGGATGTGCGCGGTTCTCGGCCTCTACATGGCGGGATTTCTCTGGACCATGGCTTGGCTCATCCAAAAGAGAGGGACCTGGGCCATCGCCCTGGCGCCTTGCGCATGGGTGCTCTGGGAGTGGCTCCGGGGCCACCTCTTCTCGGGCATGCCCTGGTGGGGGCCCGGATACGCCCTGAGCCTTTATCCGTCGTTCCTCCAGTTGACGAGGCTCACGGGTATTCTCGGGCTCTCCTTCGTGGCCCTCGCCGCGGCGGCCGCCGTGACGCTTTGGGTGAAGGAGCATGAGCACCCCGTGACCCAGGCCTATGTTCCGGCGGTGCTGTTCTTGGTGGCGGCTGTCTTCGCATGGGGGTACTGGTGGAGCGGGCAGCCCATCGGTGAAAAGGCCACCATCCCCGTGGGCTATCTGCAGCCGGACATCGCCCAGGACGTGAAGTGGGATCCCGCGGACGCCGATCGGACCTTGAAGACGACCTTGGACCTCGCCCTGGCGTTCAAGAACTACGGCCTCAAGCTCATGGTGTGGCCTGAGAGCAGCACGCCCTTTGAATGGGACTCGGACGAGGCCTACCGCAAGAAGGTGGGCGAGGTGGCCGCCGAAACGGGGTCGGACATCCTTCTGGGCAGCGTCCTCGCCCCTGAAGGCGGCGGATATCAGAACGGGGCCATCCTCGTGGCCCCCGACGGGAAGGAAGCGGGGCGCTACATCAAGACCCATTTGGTGCCCTTCGGTGAATATGTCCCTTTCAGGCATTGGCTCTCTTTTGCGGGCCCCATCGTGAACACCGTGGGCGACTTCGAACCCGGAGCGAGCCTCGCGCCCCTGGTGACTCCGGCGGGCCGGGTCGGTGTCACCATCTGCTTTGAAGGCATCTTTCCCGACCTGGTGCGCCAGGAGGTGCGTGAAGGTGCCCAGGTTCTGGTCAACATGACCAACGACGCTTGGTACAAGGGCACGCCCGGTCCGTACCAGCACTTTCTCTTGGAGCGCGTGCGCGCCGTGGAGACGGACCGCTACCTGGTTAGAAGCGCCAACCGGGGGATATGCGGCGTGGTGAATCCCAGGGGCGTCCTCGTTGCCACCACCACGGCCGGCGGCCCCGCCTCCTTCTGGGGCCTGGTCTCGGATCGAGATACCCGCACCCTCTGGACGCGCGTGGGAAACCTTTGGCTCATCCTCGCGGCGCTGGCGCTGGTCCTCGCGGCCGTGCCCCGCGTGCGCATCGGCCCGAAAGCCAAGCCGGCCGCGTTATGAGCCGAAGTGTCTTCAGGGCGGGCCGCCTCGCGGTGGCCGTCTTCCTCTGGCTGATCTTGGCCGCGGGCGGACTGCGCGAAGGCCTTCAGTGGGCCCTTCAGCGCTCCATGACCAGGCTTCTCGGCGTGGCGGCCCCCCACGCGCAGGTCCACCTCCTCGGTCTCTGGGCGGAATCGTCCTTGGGGGAGGGGACGATCGGCGAAGTCCCCGTGCGATGGCGGGGGGCACGTGTGAACCTCGTCGGGCCCGCGAGTCTGGACTCCCTCGAACTGGGGCCCGCCATCGCCCCGATCTTGAAGGTCGAGGACTTGCGCCTGGACCACTTATGGCCCCTGGTGGCGGGGCGTGCGGCGGAGGTGGCCGTTTCGCCCCTGAGGCCCGAGTGGAGGCGCTTGGCGTCTCCTTCCGCGGGGGGCAAATGGAGCCTCAAGCTGCCCCTCCGGATCAGCACCCCTTCGCTCCTTGTGGCCACCCCCCTGGGGCGTTGGGAGGGCCCCGCCGCCATCGAGGGCGAAGGCTTGGGCGGGCGAGGCCGCTGGAGCGGAGAGCTTCGAAGAGACGGAGCCGCTCTGGATGTGTCGGGCCGGTGGTTTTCGGGAGGAGTGGAGGCCGAACTTACGGACCAAGGTCCGGGGGACGATCAGACTCACGGGCTGATTGCCTGGAGCAACCGGGGACTGAGGCTGAGCCTGGACTTCCGCAAGGGTGAAGAACAATGGAGCGCAGACGCGGCGGGAGGCGGCAGGAGTCCGGTCCGCGTCTCCGTGGTGTATACGCGGCCTGGCAGGGCGTCCCAGTTTCTGGCCTTCAGCCTCAATCTCGCGGACCGCCAGCCAGGAGGGTGGCCCCTGGTCCATGACCTGGTGGGCCGCATTCCCTTGCCGGACATCGGGCTCGGAGCCTTGGGAATCCTCAAGGAAGGCTCCCTCTCCGCCGATCCTCAAGACGTGAGGAAGGCCGGAGAAACGTGCCTTGCCCTTCTGGTCCGGGGAAGGGTCAGCAGCCCCGACGGGAGCTACATGCTCAAGGGAGCCCTCCAGGTACGCGAGCGCGCTTCGGGCGGGGCAGAGGCCTCTCTGGAAGGATCCGCTGCCGGTGTTCCCACCCCCAGGCTCGATTCGGCGCCCGTGTCGGTGTCCTGGGGGTTGTGGGCCCGCCGCGATCAAGGAGGAGTGTCCCAAATCGAGGCCAACCTCCGGTCAGACCGGACCGCGGCCACCGTGCAGGCCCGATCCTCCGGGAACGGGTGGTCGTGGGAAGGCACGGTGCGTGACACGGCGGGCTGGCTCGATGCTCGGGGAGCTTGGAGCGGAGGGCGGTGGCGGGGTGAAGGGCACGGCGAGCTCTACAAGGACGTGGGCGCGGGGTTGGGATGGCCTCTGCCCTCCGGGCCCCTCCGGGGCAAGATCTCAGCCGAGGGCGGAGCGTCCGGCGTGACCAGCGGGCTGTTGCAGGCGCAGGGAAACGGCTCGTGGCAGATTTCCATCAACCAAGGGGATTGGACCGCCGAAGTCAGGAACGGCCAGGTGTCTGGGCCCCAGACCTCCCTACAGGGTCTGGACCTTTCGGCCCACGGACGGGGCTTCCCGTCCCTCATCCCCGGTCACGCCCTCGTGCTTGAAGCCAAGGTGCTGGCGTGCACCATTTCGGGCAATGACTTGAAGAACCTGGAAGCTCGCATGCAGGTCCGGGATGGAGCACTTTCCGCGCGCCTGTCGGGCGACCTTGCGTTTCTCGACGGGCGGGCGCAAGCGGTGGTGCGCAGGGAGCCCGGAGGCAAGGGACGATGGACCCTTGATTCGGGCCACGTGGATCTGGTGGGCGGGAACGTGGTGTTCAATGGAGTGAAAGGGCAGTGGTCAGGCGAGGACGACGAAGAAGCCCGCTGGACGGCTGACGGCGCCCGCATCTATGGCGAGCCCTTGGCCAGCGTCAAGGGCACGGCCCACCTGGATCTTGATCACGGAGCGGTTGGGCTCTCCGCGAAGGTGGCCCACTGGGGCGGCATGGTGGACGCAGGCGTGACCTTGGGCCGTGGCGCCGCTCCTGACCTGCTGATTAAAGTCTTGGGGATTCAAGCGTCCGTCGTGCCGCCGTACATCCACCAGTGGATCGCCCTTCCCCTGGGGATAGCCTCGGGAACCGCCAGCGGCAGCGTGATGATTCCTTTGAATAGCCCCACCGAAGGCCTTCACTTTGACGCCGCGCTCAGGGACGCGGACGTGGAGCTTCCGGACAAGAGGCGCACCCTTCCCAAGGTCTCTGGAACCCTTACGGGACTCCTCCAGGGGAACACATTCACCATGGCGCAAACGAACATGTCCATGGGCGGCGGCAAGATTCCCCTCGCCTTCGCCCTGGTTTCTGAAGGGGGAAGCACTTCGGCGGAATTTTCCACTCCGTCCGTCTCCGCCCCGGTCCTCCAGGAGGCGCTCCTGGATTTCCTCCCGGAGTACCTGGGCTACGGCACCCTCGAAGGCGAGGCAGGACTCGCGGGAACTCTTCGCGTGAAGGGTGGAGAGGAAACCATCGAAGGAAATATAGCGCTGTCGGATTTCTCCTTTGTTTCCGAGGACAGGGTCTTCCGCCTCAAAGGGGTGAACGGCACCTTGCCGCTTCTCCTCCACCTTTCGGGTGAGGAACCTGCCTTGGAAGGGTTCGCCATTCCTTCCCGCTCCTCCCAGGGACCGTCCTTCGACGCCTTGGCCGGCGCTCCCATCGACGCGCGGGCGGTGACGGTGGACCGCTGCCGGTACAGTGTTTTTTACGCGGAGAAGCTGCGCCTCTACGCGGGAACCTCTGATGGCTCCCTCTGGGCGAGGCTTGCGGACGGCACCATCTGGGACGGCGGCCTGAGGGGACAGCTCCGCCTTATTCTGGGGTCGGACGGGGTTCGCTACGCGGGCCAGATGCTCCTGTCCGAGACCAGTTTGCGGGCCTTCTGCGAGCAGTCGGGTGCGCTGAGGGGCTTCATTTCGGGCCGCTTCAACGGGAGCCTCACCTTCGGAGGAGACAACGTGGGCCTGGGACAGCTCAAGGCCCTCGCGGATCTTTGGGTAGACCCCGAGGCGCCGGAACCCCGGCTGATATCGAGGGATTTTCTCGTAAAGATGGGCGGCGAGCGCATCCGCCATCTCCTTCACAGCACCACCATCGAGTACGACAAGGCGGGCCTCAGGTTCGGCCTCACGGGCGGAATTCTGACGGTCTATGAGCTGGATCTTTCTCACCAGGCCAACCCCGTCAAGGCGCTCATGATGAAGGACGTTTCCTTCGACGTGCGGATTCCGCAGCGCAACAGCATCGGTCTCCAGCAGCTCCTGAGCCATATCAAGGCCTTGGAGGCCTCGGGCGCCGTCTCATCGTCCCCAGGCCGAAAGAGCAGAGGGAAGTGAGCCGTGACGGAAACCAAAAAGCGGGCCGCGGCATGGGGGGAAGCATTGCGCAAAGCGTACCCGGAGGCCCGGTGCAGCCTTCACTTCGAAACGCCCTTCCAGCTTTTGGTGGCGACCATCCTTTCGGCCCAGTGTACGGACGAAAAGGTCAACCAGGTGACGCCCGCCCTGTTCAAGCGATGTACCACCCCTGCAAGCCTCGCCGCCATGGCCCAAGAGGACTTGGAGCGCATGATCCACGCCACGGGATTTTTCAGGAATAAGGCCAAGGCGCTCATCGGGGCCGCGGGCATGATCGCGCGGGATTTTGAGGGCGAGGTGCCCCGTGGCATGGACGAGCTCCTGCGCCTTCCCGGTGTGGCGCGAAAGACCGCGAACGTGGTTCTGGGCAACGCCTACGGAAGGGCCGAAGGGGTCGTGGTGGACACCCACGTGGGCCGGCTCGCCCGCCGAATGGGCCTCACGAAGGAAAACGACCCGGCCAAGGTCGAGGCGGACTTGATGCGGCTGTTCCCGAAAGAGGAGTGGGTGGTCCTTGCCCACCGGCTCATCGCTCACGGCAGGGCCGTGTGCCGCGCCAAGAGTCCTTCGTGCGGCACGTGCTCCCTCGCCCATTTGTGTCCCAAAGTAGGCGTGCCGGAGCGCGCGGGTTCGCGTTCCTGAAATAATTGCGCCCTTCACGACTTCTACTGAATCAAGGAGGCGCGGCATGGGTGCCAGAATCTTCAACAACATCACCGAAACCATAGGATCTACCCCCCTCGTGCGCTTGGGCCGGATGGCCGAGGAGGGCATGGCGGAGGTGTGCCTGAAGCTTGAGTTCTTCAACCCCGGCGGGAGCGTGAAGGACCGCATCGGGGCGTCCATGATCGGAGCCGCCGAAGCGAGCGGGCTCCTGAAGCCAGGCATGACCCTCGTGGAGCCCACGTCGGGGAACACGGGCATCGCCTTGGCCATGGTGGCCGCGCAGCGCGGCTATCCGCTCACCCTGGTCATGCCCGAAACCATGAGCATCGAGCGGCGCAAGCTCCTGCAGGCCTTCGGTGCCAAACTCATCTTGACCCCCGGCCCGAAAGGGATGAAGGGCGCCATCGCCGTGGCCGAGAAGTTGGTGAAGGAAACGCCCGGCGCTTTTATGCCCGCCCAGTTCGACAACCCGGCCAACCCCTGGATCCACCGCAACAGCACGGGCGTGGAGGTTCTGCGAGACACGGGAGGCAGGATCGATGCCTTCGTGGCGGGGGTAGGAACGGGTGGCACCGTATCGGGGGTCGGCAAAATGCTTAAGGCGGCCCTGGGAGAGAAGATCCTCGTGGTGGCAGTGGAGCCCAGCGACTCTCCCGTCCTCTCGGGCGGCGCCCCCGGTCCGCACAAGATCCAAGGGTTGGGAGCGGGGTTCATCCCGAAGAACTACGACCCGGAGGTAGTGGACCGCGTGATTCGAGTGGGCTACGAAGACTCGCTCGGCCTGGCGCGCCGCCTTGCCCGCGAGGAGGGCATTCTGGTGGGGATTTCCTCGGGGGCCATCCTCCACGCGGCCCTCCAGGTGGCCAAAGAACTCGGCCCAGGAAAACGGGTCGTGAGCGTCGTCTGCGACAGCGGGGAACGGTATCTGTCCACGCCCCTCTTCCCGTACGAAGAACCGCCCGTCTTCCAGCCCGATTGAATCACATGCGGCCCCGTTCCCTCGCGAGGGACGCCGCCGCAGGGTCCTTGCCATTTAGCCTTGCCCGGCATACACTCTTGACCATAAGCGTCGCGGCTGCGGGCCAGGGTAGGTCACCTTGGCTGCCGAACAAGGGCTCGGGCCAACGGGCGGCGCGGACGTATGAGGGGGCGGTCACGATGGGCAAGAGAATTCTCGTGGTGGAGAGCGGCATCCCCGTCGTGCCCTTCGAGCAGAGCCTTCTGCTGCGCAAGGAGCATGAATTGGTGAGGACGTCCACGGGAGCGGAGACCATCGACAAGGTCCGAGAGGTCCTGCCCAATCTCATCGTCCTGGACGACCACATTTCGGATATGAGCGTGACGGACCTGGTGCGCCAGATCCGCGAGCTTCCGGGCGGGCGGCACGCCAGCATCCTCCTGCTGGGAGGAGACGGAACGGCCGTTGAGGGAGTCAACCTTACCCTTCAAAAGCCCGTCGTGGGCCAGGACTTCAACGACGTGTGCCGCCGTCTCCTCTCCATCGAAGCCCGGAAGGATGTTCGCCTCCTCGTTTACGTGAACGTGCAGGGGTTTTCGCAGAACAACATGTTTCTGTGCAACTCCCTCAATCTGAGCGCCTCCGGTATCCTCATTCTCACCGCCCGGAAGCTCAGAATGGGGGAAGTGGTGCAGCTCCAGATCACCCTTCCCAGAGAACGGGAGAAAATCAAGGTCTCGGCCATGATGGTCCGCGAGGCGGGCGAGGTGGATTCGCGGCTGAACGCGTACGGCCTCGCCTTCCAGGACCTATCCTCCGAGGACCGAGAGCGCATTCGCGTGTACGTGGACGAAGAGCGGGCGCGCAACAAGGCGCTGTCCCAGTAGACTACCCCTTCAGAGCGTCTTGCCGTGTCCAAGAACGGGCGCGTCGGGTTTTGTTTCCGACGTTCACCGGGACAACTGTTTGAGTGCCAATCGTAGAAGGCTCGGTATGGGCGCGTCTGGGGCCTCCTGGCGGACCTGTAGGAGCGCCTGGCGGGCGGCCTGGGGCTTGTAGCCCAGGTTTTCGAGCGCCAGGACCGCGTCGGCGAGATCGTGAGGAAGGGATTCGGAGCCGGTCTGGGAGGGAGTGTCGCCCGCGGCCATGTCGTCGAGCTTTTCTTTAAGTTCGAGGCAAATGCGCTCGGCGGTTTTCTTGCCCACGCGGGGGACACCCTGGAGGCGCCTTGTGTCGCCCGATCGGACGGCGCTCACGAATTCGTCCAGGGAGAGGCCAGAGAGCACCGCGAGAGCCGTCATGGGTCCCACGCCTTG
Organism: Acidobacteriota bacterium; assembly: GCA_021813555.1. Classification (GTDB taxonomy): domain Bacteria; phylum Acidobacteriota; class UBA4820; order UBA4820; family DSQY01; genus JAKAJA01. The sequence continues at coordinate 4,742 of JAKAKG010000098.1, read as the reverse complement.
GACGGCCATGAGCTTTCGGAAAAGGCCTCGCTCCTCGCGGCTGAGGAAACCGAAGAGGAGGATGGCGTCTGCCCGGACCTCCGTGTGAATATAGAGGTCGACCGTATCCCCATCCAACCTCGAGAGGGTAGACAGAGGCACGGCCACGGCGTAGCCGACCCCCCCGGCTTCCACCACGAGACCGGAAGGCTCCTTTTCGAGAAGGCGGCCCCTCAGACGCGCGATCATGGCGCTGCTTCGAGCGCCGCGCTGGCACGCCGGTTGAGCGCGCAGATGGCCAAGGCGAGCGCATCGGCGGCGTCATGAGGTTTGGGAATGGAGGCCAGACCCAAGATGGCCTTGACCATGAACTGGACCTGGCCTTTCTCCGCGTGGCCATGACCCGTGACGGCCGCCTTCACCGTGTTGGGAGCCAGTTCCACCACGGGGATGCCCGCCTCGGCCGCGGCCACCATGACGGCGCCTCTCACCTGGCCGAGCTTGAGCGCGCTCTGAACGTTTTTGGAGACGAAGACATCCTCGAGAGCGAGGAGGTCGGGATGGAACTCGTCCATGATCTGCCGCAGCCTCCGGTAAATGAGGGCCAGGCGCTCGGGGTGGGGGACTTGGGGATCGTTCCGGATGGCGCCGAAGCCCAAGGCCCGGTGGAGGCTGCCCTCGGCCCGCACGACCCCGTACCCCGTGGAGAGGGAGCCCGAATCGACGCCCAGGGCGATGGTGGAGGGCCGCAGGTTTTGCATGGCGGTCTTGGCCTCCTTTGCGGACGTCTAGCCCGGGCCGCGCGCGCTTTGGTTGGCCGGCGGAGCGCCTCCCTGCGTCCCGCTATCCCTCGAAGGCCTCCATGTCCTTCTCGTCCATGTCGAAGTTGGCCCAGACGTTCTGCACGTCGTCGTTGTCTTCGAGGGCGTCGATGAGCTTCAGCAGGCCGCGGCCCTGGTCGCCCGCGAGCTTGGTGGTCACGGTGGGGGTGTAGACGGCCCTCACCGAAGCCACGGGCATGCCCGCCTTTGTGAGAGCCTCACTCACGGGATGCATATCCTCGAACTTGGTGTAGATCATGAAGCTCTCGTCCTCGCGCTCCACGTCGTCGGCGCCCGCTTCGATGGCCGCCTCGAAGACCTTGTCTTCGCTCAAACCTTCCGCGGGGATGGTGATCTCTCCCTGGCGGACGAACATGCGCGCGACGCAGCCCTGGAGGCCGAGATTTCCTCCGTACTTGCTGAAGGTGTGGCGGATCTCGCCGGTGGTCCGGTTGCGGTTGTCCGTGGTGCCCTCCACCAAGATGGCGACGCCGTTGGGGCCGAAACCTTCGTAGATCACTTCCTCGATCTGCGTGTCGCCTTCCGCGCCCGTGCCCCTGGCGATGGCCCGTTTGATATTGTCGTTGGGCATGTTGAGGGCGCGGGCGGCCTGGATGGCTGCCCTGAGGCGCGCGTTGCCGTCGGGGTCGCCGCCGCCGAGCTTGGCGGAGATGATGATCTCCTTGGCGGTCTTGGTGAACATTTTGCCGCGCTTGGCGTCCTGGGAACCCTTGCGCGCTTTGATATTGGCCCATTTATTGTGACCGGACATACTGCACCCTCCTCGTGCTCAAGCTCTTTATTCTAGCACACTCACGGCAAATCGGGAGGGCCTGGGTGGGGCCCCAATTCCGCGATGGGCGCATGCCAGGCAGGTGGAAACCTAAGAGGAATGAGCGTTGCATGTCTAATCGCGTTTCACCTATCAAGGGATTGGGGGTGCCTCCGAGCTTGGCGAGGAGGCTCCAAGGGTGGGGTGGGGTCCCCTGCGGGCTTTGCCCGCGGGGCGGGGCCCCGAAGGGCACGATCCCGAACCGGACGGCTTTGCTGGCGGTTCGGGACGGGGATCCTATGGCCCTCCCCGTCTCTGAGGTCGCGCCGCGGACACCCAAAGCCTCCGGCATTTCGAAGGCAAGAGAAGTCCATCGCGGAATTTGGGTGGAGGGAATCGCGGGCTACCTCCCGAAGGGATAGGAGAGGGCGTCCTTGAGCTTGAAGAGGTCTCCCTCCCGAGGCACGAGTCTGACCTTGGTCTTCATCGTTACGGGGTCGATAAGATCGGAGAAGGGGACGGCCCGGATGTCGAGGTTGTCCGCCACGCTTACCATGTGGCCGAATCGCCCTTCGCTGGCCAGCCGCCAGGCCCCATGCCCGAGCATGGAGCCCAGGACCACGTCGAAGGCCATGGGTTCGGCGCAGCGTGTTTCGTACCCCACTTGCTTGGGATTGATTTTCTTTTCCTTGCCGGTGCGAGCTTTGTAGAGCGCCATGGTCCGCTCGGCGAGGGTTCGGCAGAGTTCGGCCCGGCCGTAGTAGACGTTGCCGTGGGCGTCCACCTCCTTGGGCTTGTGGGCGTCATCGAGGCGCTCCGCCAGCCCCTCCGCGATGCAAATCAGCCCCGCGCGCCGGCCGTCCCGCTCCCTCGCCGCGATGAGGTCCGCGAAGCGCGAAGCCAGGGCTTCCGGGTCAAGGTCCCCCTCCAGGTCCTCAGCGGCCACGATGGCGCAGGCTTCGCCCGCCACCCCGGCCGCATAGGTCATCCAGCCCGCGCTGCGTCCCATGAGCTCGACGATAAAATAGGCATTCGTGGAATCGGCGTCGGCCTTGAGATTGATGAGGGCCTTTCGGGCCGCGTCCACGGCGGTCCAATAGCCGAAGGTCCAGGGAATGCCGAAATAGTCGTTGTCGATGGTCTTCGGGATGTGAACGGTGGGCATACCCAGCATGTGGAAGAAGTTGGCCGTTTTGAGGGTGTCGTCGCCTCCCATGGTGATGAGGGCGTCCACGCCCACCGAGCGCAACCCCGCCATGGAAGCGCGGAGCTTGGCGGTCTTGGATTCGTCCGCCAAATCCGCCTTGGATTTAACGTCCTTGCCCGGGTTGGCTCGCGCCGTCCGGATGAAGATGCCCCGCTGGTTGCGGATGCCCGAAATGGCCGTGGTCAGGTTCAGATAGTGCTTGCCCTCCACCAGCGGATTGGAGGGCGTGAAGGCTTGAAGATGGGTGAAGCCGTCCAAGAGAGCCACCACGCCCACGCCGTGATCAAGAAAGCCGAGGGCGGATGAGGAGATGACGGCGTTGGCGGCGGGAGCGGGGCCGCCCGAAAAGACCAGGGCAACGTTGCGGGTGGTGTCCATGTCGTTCCTCCATGGGGGCCGGGCCGTCCCTCCGGGATTCGCCCGTCCGTGACGCCTTCGATGCGGTACCGAAGGAAGTATAATGGCACGAAGGACGGGCCGCAAATGGCGTCCCGTTGCCGCCTGGGGTCGAGGGCAGCCTTCGCGAGGGCGAGGAAAGAAGACCGGGCGCTGGGCCAGGACTCTGCCGGGAGGGTTTCGTGGAGGAATTTCTGAGGCATTACGGCCTCATCGCGGTGTACTTCGGCATGGCGCTGGAAGGGGAGACTGTCCTCGTCATGGCCGGATTCCTCGCGAGCCAAGGCCTGTTACCGCGGGGCGAAGTTTTCCTGTGCGCGGTCCTTGGCGCGCTCACCGTGGACCATCTGGTGTTCTACGCGGGCCGCCACGCCACGAGGTTCGCGTGGATGAAAAGGGCCCTCGGCGTGGACCAGGGTCCCACCACCTGGCGCGCCCGTTTGGGAGAATCCTGGCCCGTCTTCCTGATGGTTCGCTTCATCTACGGCGCGCGCAGCCCCTACATTTTTTGGCTGGGTACCAGGGGGATGAAGTGGCTGCGGTTCGCCGCTCGCGACGTGGGTCCCGTCCTGGCTTGGTGCTTCGTTTGGCTATTCTTTGGACACGCCATCGGGAATCTCGTCCTCCTTCTCTACGGGAAGATCCATCACCACCAAGCCTTCTGGATCATGGTCGGCATGGGTGTGGCGGCGCTTGCGATCTTCGCGGCCTTGGCCATCAGGCGGCACCGGCGCCTAAAACGGCCCTTGCCGCCAGAGGCGCCCGTGGCGGACTGACGCAAAACGTTGGCCGAGCGGGGACGCCTTGACCGGGAGGCTCTCCCGGCCTATATTTACCGGGCACAGCGTGGGGGCGAAACGGTCTCGACGGGGATGTGCAGGAGGTGGTCGCGCGCCGAGTTCCGGGCTCTCGTAAAACGACCGGAAAACCACAACTGCCAACGACAATTTGGCTCTCGCGGCTTAAGCCGTGACGTCCTTGATGAGAGTGCCCGCGGCTTTTCAAGGACGACGCTAGCGGGATGCTCCGCCCCGGTCCGCCCCGGCCGGTTCGGCTAAGACACTGGGGCTAGCGGACCACCGTATTGCCGGCTCCAATGGTGGCGAGCGAAATTGCTGGGAACCGGCTACGCGCGTAGAAGCTGCCTTGGCTGACTTTTCCGGACGCGGGTTCGACTCCCGCCGCCTCCACCAAAACCCGAGAGCGGGAGGGCCAGTCCCTCCCGCTCTCGGGTTTTAAGGGCGTGGTTAGGCGGGAGTCGAAGGGAGGGAAACGCCGTAGGCGCTGCTCCGAGAACGCGAGCGAGGAGCGAGCGTTCGCAGAAATGCAGCGCAAGGCGAGGGCCCCGCCCCGGAACCCGTAGGCGGCCTTGAAACGGAGCCGCGAGACCCGCGAGCGGCGAGGCTTCTAGGCCGCGTAGGGTTGACTCCCGCCGCCGGCGATCCGGCTTGTCCCTCCCGCTCTCGGGTTTTAAGGGCATGGTTGGGCGGGAGTCGAAGGGAGGCGCCTCCCGGACTCCTTCGGAGGTCTGCCTCGGGGGCTCCTTAGAATCAAGACCTGGCGCTGT
>JAKAKG010000081.1 GCA_021813555.1 Acidobacteriota bacterium | reverse complement strand
TCTCCCTCGTTCCGATTCCGGACAAGCCGGAATGACGACAGGGTCCTTCCCCTTTCCATGCTCCAAACCAATCCCGTCATCCTGGCAAGCGAAGCGCGTCCAGGATCCGATTCCGAAATGCCGAAATGCCGGGATGAGGAGATGCCGGGATGAGGAGATGAGGAAAAGCCCCGCATGCCCGGGGCTCGCTCCGTTCCCCCGTCCCGTGTCTCTCTCGTTCCGATTCCGGACAAGCCGGAATGACGACATGGTTCTTCCGCTTTTTTCGCAAATTCGCAAATTCGCAATTCGCAATTCGCAATTCTCAATTCGCAATCCGAAATCCCCCCTACCCAAACACCCTGTACTCTTCCGGCACCTGGATATACTCCACGGGGCTGAGCACGGTAGGCTTGGCCGCCTTCAGGGTGCGCGCGTCGGTGATGGAATAGGTGAAGCCCGCTTCACCGGCGGCGAGGCGGCAGAGGGAGCGAAACTCGTAGCCGTGAAGGACGAGGCCCGCCTCGGCCCAAAAGCCGAGCTTCTTCTTGCGCGCGTTCTGCACCGCGGCGATGGCCAGCGCCATGTCCTTGGGCTTGGGGACATTCTCCTTGTGGATGCACGGCGCCGCCCAACCGCCCTGAAGCATGTTCAGGTTGAAGGTGTCCGGCGGCGGAGCATCGCCCCGCTCCGCCTTGGGTACGCACGGCCCCACATAGGCCAAGATGCGCCCGTACCGGTCGAAGACCTCCGGCCCGCAAGCGAGAAAGAGGTTTCGCCTCCTTGTGGTCCCCTTCACCGCCAGCCCCTCCGCCACCATGGCCTCGAAGGCCGCCTTGGCCTTCATCCCCCACGCCTTTTGCCGCGTCCCCGCCTTCTCAAGCCTTGGGAGCAAGTAGTGTTGCAGGTCCTTCGGGAGCTTGGCCCAGGCCGCCGTCTTGGGCAGGGCTTCAAGCACCGGATCTTGAGACACGGGATCGGACCCCAGCGGGAAATGCAGCTCCGGCGCGTCGATCCCCAGCATGCGCAGGCCCATCTTCACCTCCGGCGTGTCGCCATCGGAGATGGAGAGGAGGCGGGAAGGCGGCAACAGGAATACCGGCATGGTGGCATGGCCTCCTTACTGAGAGCGCAAAGCACAAGCTGGAACAAGCACGTCGCTCCGTCCCATCTCGCCTAATAGATTTGGAAGCAGGAAGCCAGGAGCCGAGCGCCCACCCTCATCTCGGAATCTCGGCATCCCCTCATCCCCTCATCCCGGCTTCTCCTCATCCCGGCATCTCCTCCCCCCAATACACCGCCCTATTGGCCAGCACCTGCCACCGCGCGTGCTGGGCGAGGCCGTCGATGTCTTCCAGGGACAGGCCGGAGAACACCGTGCCCACGGCGTTGAGCTTGTCCACCTCCGCCGCGCCGCCCATGGCCGTGAAGATGGCCTTGGCGGGGCCCAGGTCCGCCCCCACCGCCGCGAGGAACGCCTCCTTGGCCGCCACGTCGTCCAGGGGAGGCAGGGCCGGCGCCTTCTGGCCCGAGCGCGCCTCGAAGTCCGCCGCCAGCCCGAGCAGCCGCCAGCGGGGAACGGCCTTCACGAAATGGCCCCACCCCTGGCTCACGCGCACCATGAGCACCCGCCGCGCGGGCCCATCGGCCTGCTCCGCCAGGAAGGCCTTCAGGTCGGCGCGCGCCGCCACCGCTGGGTCCCGCAGGGCCTGCGCCAGCCAGCCCGCCTCCCGGTCGTCGAAGAGGTCGTGGCGCATGCGCCGGTCTTCCTCGTTGTTCATGAGGATGGTCACCCGCTCAAGGACGGGCGCGCTCACCGCGCCCATGAAGAGCCCCGCCAGCGGCGCCGCAAGCCCGCCCGGCGTCCAGGCCTTCTCCCTCGTGCCCGCGTCGCTCACCGCTAGGTCCCAGGCCGCGAACTCGCTCGCCGTGTTCAGCAGGGTCTGCACCCCGAGGTTTTCCAGCACGCCGCCGTCGGTCAGGGCGATCTTGTCCGCCTTTTGAAGCTCCGGGGAATCGCCCCACCCCGCCGGCACGCCCCCGGGCCCCCGCGAGAGATAGACCGGCGGCAGCCCCACGGGGAAGGCCGCCGAAGCGGACGCCGCGAGGGCCACGGAGAAGTCCGGCAGGGGCACCCACTGGCTCGGCGCCATGCTCCCCGGCGGCACCAACCCCACGGCCTTGAACCCCTCCCGCGCGAACTTGCCCACCTGCCCGTGGTTCATGACGCACGTGTTCATCACGAGCCGTGGGCGCCTGGGCAGATCCTTGAGGGTCATGCCGTGAAAGAAAGCCGCGTCAAAGGTGCCCGCCATGGCGTTGGTGCGCGTGTAGCCGGGAAGGAGCGTCTTGAGGAGGCGGGCCCGCACCGTGCGCGCGATGAACCCCTTCGCCAGCTCCGCCCGCATGGACGCCAGGAACGCGTCCAGGGTTTCGCCCCGGGACTGCGACGCCATCCACGCCGCCCCGAAAATCGAGCCGCCCGACACGGTGGACACCACGGCCACTTCGGACAGGAGCCCCACGTCGGCCAGCCCCATCAGGGTGCCGCGATGAAACGCCGCCGCCCGCGAACCGCCGCCCGAAAGGGCAAGCCCAAACGTCCCCTTGCTCATGCCGCCCGCCTTTCAGGCCCCCCGCCCGCCGTCGCCACGCAGGCCGCCTTTGTCACTTCCGTGACGTCCCCACTCGGTGCTGGTTCAGTGGTCACAATGTAGGGAGAGGAAGAGGGGTTTGCAAGCAGGTCTTTCATAGAAAAAAGGAGCACTCAACGAATGAAGCGAAACGAAAGTCCAGGTCGGACCTGTCCGCGCTATTCGGACGCAATCTTGCCGTCGATTTTCACCGATGGTCCGCCGTTGATTCGTTGCGGCAGAGCACTGGATCTGCAAAAAAGCTCAACCTCGAGTTTGGGGTCGCGGATTTGAAGGGACGCGTTCCCACTCATAGCATAGGCAGCCGCTCTAATTGTATATCGGGTATAGTACTTGGTGAAAAGGTAGAGGAACCGGTAGAAAAAAAGATAGGACAATAATAGGAGTCCCACGAAGAAGGCGAGATGGAACGGTTTCGCGTCGCTGAAGAGAAGCGGGTGAACCACATAATAGAAAGCCGCCAAGTAGAAAGCAGCGCTCAGGGAGCGAGCGAATCCGTAAAGTGAGAGCCAGTGATAAATCGCTTTATGCGCCTCGGGCAGCTTTTTCATAACCGTTAGATAGCAGTGCCACCAGAGGCCACTCGAAGTGGGCTGCTGGTCATCACTCATTGAATAGCGCGCCCTGTAGTCAGCAAGCACGCATTGCATTGTTGGGCTTTCAATTGGCGAGGTCATCCCGAATGTATTCAGAAGGAAAAAGACATGATTCGAAGTGACTGCAAGCAAATAGGTATATGCCGATGGAATAAACTGGTTTAGGACCTCCAGTTTTAGGCGGTCTAAGAATCGAAGAAGAACCGCCCCAACCACGAACAGAGATACAAGAACTAGCTCTATCCATACGAGCAACGTAGGCGTCATTAATGAAGGCCGCAGGATCATAAACGAAAATATAATCGTGTACAGGGCCAGGACGGAGATTAGTGCATAGAGCTTCGCGCGAATGAGTTTGCCCCCATGAGTAATGTGAAGATTTGGAGCAATGATCAGTGGCAGAAGGGCAGCGAGCGAAATGTAACTGATCACGGAATCGCTTATTGCAATGGGAGTTTTCCAAGCGGCGATGACAAGGAGTATCAATACAGACAAGAGCGGAATATTTTGAAGAAAGACCACCCTCCATGGTTTCCCGTAGTACCAATCTTTGAATTGGTATTTTCCATTGAATTGCTCATCCTCGGCGTTTTGACGCTGTTTGCTAGTTGTGTGACGTTTCTTAACACGAGCCGCAGCACCCTCGGCCCTATGTTCATTGAACCAGGAAAGGTACCAGTTTGAAGGATATCCGCTTGGGTTCTGCACGAAAGAGATCTCTATTAACTGGCTCAATGCATGAACGACATGACCCAAAATATAGAGAGAAGCCACAGCCACAAAGAAGACCAGGATGGCAGCCACGATAGCCATTGGCAGAGGAAGTGCTACCTTGCTTGCCTCAAGAATGTTATCTGCGGTTGTGCCAGCATGCATGGCGTCTTGCACCGCGGAGGATGAGACCAATTTGTTTAGTGCATCCCCAAGATGCCCCATAGCATCTGGGAAAATGCCCTGTCCGTAATACGCGTCGATCCCGGCTATGATAAGGGCGAGAAGCAAGGCTGGCTTGTAATAACCAAAGAGATCATAGTGTTCGACATAGCCTTTGGCGTCCTGTGCAACGCCTTTCATTTCCCCAACGGCACTCATTCTCCGCCTCCAGTCTCACGCAGGCGGTCAGCGAAGGGCAGGCCCCTTGCGGGGCCTGCCCTTCGCTGACCCACTCACTTAGTTCACCGGCCCGCCAGCTTGTTCTGGAGCCGTGGTGGCGTCCTTCTTGGCCTTGGGGGCGGGTTTGAAATAGGTGTCGGCCTTCTTGGGCTCTTTGAAGTAGATGCGGGTGAGTTCGCGGTAGCTGCGCTTGTAGGCGTCGAGCCAATTGACCTTCTCGGTTTGGAGGAGGCCGTAGGACTGCACTTCGGATGCAAGGGCCGCGCGGTGGGCTTCCATGGTGGCCTGAAGGGACTTCATACCCGTGGTCAACGGGCCGATGTGGGTTTTAAGGCTTTCGTCCTCCTCCTCGGCCAGCCGGGTGAGGATGACGCCGGTGCGCTGGATCTGGGCATCCATGGGGGCGCCCACGATGGCGTTCAGCCCGTCGGGGAAGTACTTCTGGTAGAGGGGCGCCTTGCGGGTGTTTCCCACCTTGGCGAGGATGCCCAGCGCGAAGGCGCGGACCAGGTCGTCCAGGGCGGCATCCTCGCCATCCCGAATGGCCATGGCCTGCATGGTCGAGGCCTGGGCGGCCTTGTGCGCGTCCGTCCGTGCCTTCAGTTTGTCCTGGGCCTTGAGGAACGCCTCGCTCAAGTCCTTCATGCTCTTGTTCGCGCCCAACCTCGTGAGGTGATAGATCCCGTAGGTGTCCATCAGTGTTTCCGACGATGCGCCAGCGTTCGGCAATCTCATCCCTTCACCCTCCTATGCGGTCCGTACTTCACATTGGGGCACCTTTGCCCCGCGAAAACGCGAACAATGATGATCCGAAAGCTCTGACCGGCATTGTCCCGGTGAACAACGGCGTTCGGTGGCTTCGGGTCGAGCTTGTCCCGCCGGACAGCGGCGAGAGGGGCACCCGGAACGCCGCTGTGACCTCTCACAACGTCGCGGCGAGGATTTTGTGCGCCATTGTCCCGTCTCACAATGACGAACCGAGCGCTCGGAACGGTTCTGTGAGACCTCACAATGGCAATCCGAAGGCTCGGATCGCCCTTGTCCCGTCTCACAATGACGTTCCGAGCCATTGGGGACCCATTGTCCCGGACATGGTTCTGAATTCTTGGTCTCTTTGGCCGAAGAGTCCGCCTGCAAAGCAATAGCGCCGCTCGCGCAGCGCCATTGGCAGGCTCCACCATGCCCAAAAAAGGACGAAAAAGGCAAAACTCGAACGGAATCGCCTTGGCGAATCACCAAGCCCCCCAATGATGTGAGGTTCCCCCACGTTCCGAGCGACCTTTGTATCAATAGATGAATAAGGAGGGAGGATAGCACAAAGAAAAGCGCGATGGAAGGGGGGGGGCTTGCGGGCCTCAGCTTGCGAAGGGTGGTGGTGGTATAATGCCGCTCATCAGGGGCATGAACGGGGCAGCACAACGAGAGGGAGACGGCATCCATGGGCAGGAAGGACGTTTTCACTGTTCACGACATCCTCAAGGGCAGCTCTTCGGGGTACTCCCTCACCCTTTTTTCAGAGAATGAAATCGCGGCGCTCGAAATCGTGGACCAAAAGGGAGGACCAGTCTTCATTTGCGGCGTCATGGAGAACCCATGCCAAAGTCGATAGACTCAACGCTCAACTCGCTTCAAGACTTTGCCTCTGCCGTCAGCCGCAAATTCAAAGCCCACGCTCCCGGTGAGCGGGAGGAACAGCTCCGCGCACCCTTTGAGGGACTTCTCGAAGAGATAGGAACAGAGTTAAAGCTCAAAGTAGTATTGAAAGGTGAATCCCGCATTGAGGGGACGGGTCGGCCAGACTATGCGGTGCTCGTCAATGGTGTTCTTACGGCTCATGTGGAGCTGAAGGAACCGGGCAAGGGAGCGAAGCCAGAACACTTTAAGGGGCATGACCGGGCCCAGTGGGAACGCTTCAAAGCGCTCCCTAACCTCTTATATTGTGATGGTAATCAATGGGGCCTATACCGGAGCGGTGAAGAAGTCCTTTTTGAAAAGCTGGCTGGCGACATAACTCTCGAAGGCGCCAAAACCGTATCGCCTACCGAGGCGGCCCGCCTCACGTTCCTTTTGCACCAGTTCCTTCGGTGGCAGCCCATCGTCCCGAAGACCGCCGAGCAATTGGCGCGCTTCCTCGCGCCCGTTTGCCGCCTGCTACGCGATGAAGTGAGGGAATCTCTGGGCCGTGACCAGTCGCCCTTGCGCACCCTTGCCGCCGACTGGCGCAAACTCCTTTTCCCGGGCGCCGATGACCACCAATTCGCGGACGCCTACGCCCAGACCGTCACGTTCGCGTTGCTCCTCGTCCGCTCCGAGGGCAAGACCTTCACAACCACCCGAGCTGCTGTCGAGGGCTTGCAAGCGGGGCACACGCTTCTCGCGAAGGCGCTGGAAGTACTTACGGACCCGCAAGCCGAAGCGGAGATCCGCGCCTCCCTCCCTATTCTTCTGCGGCTGGTCGCCGCTGTGCCTCCTAGGCTCATGGATGAGAAGAAGCGCGATCCGTGGCTCTATTTCTACGAGGATTTCCTTTCGGTTTACGACCCCGCCCTTCGCAAGGACGCAGGCGCCTATTACACGCCCATAGAGGTCGTAAACGCGCAGGTACGCCTCGTAGACCAGCTCTTACGCGAGAAGCTGGGCAATGTCCACGGGTTCGCCGAATCGTCCGTCACGACTCTTGACCCGGCCGTGGGCACCGGGACCTATTTGCTGGGCATAATCCGCCACGCGCTCGGACGCGTGGCAGAAGCGGAGGGAGAAGGCGCCGCCAACGCACGCGCAAGCACCCTTGCGGCCACCCTCCACGGGTTCGAAAATATGGTCGGTCCCTACGCCGTGGCGCAGCTTCGGGTCAGCCGAGCCCTTCAAGAACGAGGTGTATATCCGAAGGCTGGCGAGCCGGGGATTTATTTGACCGACACCCTTGAATCCCCGCATAGCGAGGTGAAAGCCCCAGCCCTCTTCTACAAGCCCATCTCGGACGAACACGAGCGCGCGCGAAAGATCAAGGAGAAGGTGCCCGTTCTGGTGTGCATTGGAAACCCACCCTATGACCGCCATGCCGCCGCCGAAGAAGGGGCCGAGTCGCAGGCGGGGGGCTGGGTCCGGTGGGGGGACGATGGCCACGGCGGCGACGCGATCATGCAAGCTTTCACCGAACCCGTCAAAAACGCGGGCCAAGGCGTTCACCTCAAGAACGTATACAACCTTTACGTCTACTTCTGGCGCTGGGCCCTCTGGAAAGTTCTTGAGCAAGGCAAGCCAATGGGCCCAGGCATCGTTTCTTTCATCAGCGCTTCTTCTTATATGGATGGCCCCGGCTTTGCTGGGATGCGCCAGCACCTGCGCCAGCTCTGCGACGAGATTTGGATTTTGGACCTGGGAGGCGAAGGCCGCGGGGCAAGAAAAAGTGAAAACGTTTTTGCCATCCAGACTCCCGTTTCCATCGCGGTCGCGGCCCGTTACGGAAAGGGAGACAAGTGGGCCCCCGCCAAGATTCACTTTACGCGGATCGAAGGGACGCGCCAGGAGAAGCTAAGCCAACTGGAAAAGATCGAGTCCTTCAAAGATCTCTCATGGGAGAACTGTCCAAGCGAATGGATGGCCCCTTTCAGGCCCGCGCAGACAACGGCCTATTTCAACTGGCCAGAGATCCGCCAGATCATGCCGTGGCAGCATTCGGGAGTACAGCTTAAACGGACATGGCCCATCGGCCCTGAAAAAGCGACGCTGGAGAGACGTTGGGTCGCTTTGCTTCACGCGCCCGACCGCGCGGCAGCGTTCAGGGAAACGCCGGACAGGAAAATAGGCTTGCAGTACGCCGCGCTTGGCGCTTCCAAACAGGCGGAGCGCCCTCAAGCCATTGAGGCGCTTTCACGAATTGCTCCCGCGCCACCCATCGTCCCATATGCATACCGCAGCTTCGATCGGCAATGGCTTGTTTTAGATACAAGGCTCGCATCAAGGATTCGACCCGAGCTTTGGGCGGCACATGGGGAGAAGCAACTTTATTTTTCCAGCATGCTTTACAATCCACTTTCAGGAGGTCCTGCTCTCACGTGTTCCGTCAACCCTCCCGATCTTCATCATTTTAGGGGTTCCTTCGGTGGGAAAGACGTCATACCGATGTGGAGAGATGCCGAGGCCAGCCTGCACAACCTCGCCCCAGGCCTTCTGGAAACGCTGGGCGGTCCCATTACTGGCGAGAACATTACAGCCTACCTGTATGGCATTCTTGCCCACCCGGCTTTCACCGCAACCTTTGCGAAAGAGCTAAGCACCAAGGAACTGCGTGTACCAATCACCAAAAACGCCGCTCTATTTGCCCAGGTCCAAGCCCTGGGCGAACGCCTTCTTTGGCTTCATACCTACGGCGAGCGTTACGACGCAAAGGGCCGCCCCAAGGGGCAAGTGCCAACGGGTAAAGCGCGCTGCACACGCGCCATCTCCGACCGCCCCCAGGAGTACCCCGAGCGTTTCGCCTACGCACTCGCAGATCAGCGGCTCACCGTTGGGACGGGCGTCATTGAGCCCGTGCCGCTCGATGTTTGGGAGTTCGAAGTCTCGGGCCTCAAGGTCCTTCAATCCTGGCTCGGCTACCGCATGAAAGACCGCAAGGGCAAAAAGTCCTCGCCCCTCGACGACATCGCCCCCGAGCGCTGGACCGCCGAAATGACCACCGAACTTCTCCAACTTCTCTGGGTCCTCGAAGCCACCCTCGCCATCTACCCCGAACAAGCCCGCCTCCTTGACGCCGTTCTTAAGGGTCCCCTGTTAACCTCCAATGAACTCCCATCAGCCAACCTTGTCTCAAGAAAGCAAAGCACTGAGCCCACCTTACCCTTAGAGGAGGAAACCCAATGAGCAAATGGGGGGATCGTATCCTCAACCACGCGGTGTTCGGACAGCTTGATCAGGTTGGCAGCCTGCTTGAGCGCCTTGAGCCAGCTGCGGCAAAGACCGCAGAAGGCCTTGAAGCGCTCGGACGCATCCAATCGCTTTACCATCTCTTGAAAGCGTCCTTAGACACCATAAACCCCGAAATGTGCCTGCCGGGGCCGTTGGACACCATGAACGCACAGCTCGGAAACATTATTGGTGAGGCGAATGCCTTTATAGGGGATCAAAACTACGGACACCTAGAAAACGCCAACTCGCATGTTGACGCTGCACTTTCTCAACTCGCTCAAATCAATTCCATGCGGAGTCCTGCCGACTTTGAGGCCGTGCGCGAAGCGGCCCAGGCTTTTAGGAGATCGGTCGGCCAACACGCGCGATATCTTGAATCCACTATGCAGGGCGCGAGAGCGGAAATTGGTAAGTTGAAGGACCGGCTGGGGGAGCTATCCAACGATTTCGCTCAGCAGAAAGCACAGCTCCAGACAGTTACCGCTGAGTTTCAGTCGCAGTTTTCTCAGGCGCAAGAGCGAAGAATCCAAGATTTTAGCGATACGCTGAGAAAAATCACTGACGAGTTCAAAGAGAACATTGACACGTGGCAGCAGGAAATGGAGGCAACCACCAAAAATATTGAGACAGAATCGAAGCAACGCCTAGCGAAAAATGAAGAGCGCCTTTCCGAGTATGAGCAACAATTTGCAGAATCGATGTCAGGTTTTAGCGGTACCGTCGAAGTGAATCTGCACACCATGGAGCAGAAGTTCGATGATGCCATAGAAAGCACAAAGACACAGGCTGGAGTGACTTTCGCTAAACTAGATTCTTACAACGAGCGGGCCAATGCCTTACTAGGCATCATTGCCGAAAAAAGCGTCACCAGCAGCTACCAAAAAGCAGCGGATAAAGCTCGTAAGCAAACTAATATTTGGCATTCAATAACCGTGGCTTCCATGCTTGGGCTAGTTGCTACAGCACTTTTCGCCTTTCTTCCCACATTAACTGGCACCTTCAGTTGGGGCGGGTTTGCAGGGCGAGTCTTCGTGACTTTGACTGTCGGCGTGTTGGCTGCCTACGGGGCAGACCAAGCCAACCGCTACAGCAGGCTAGAAAGACAGAACCGAAAAATGGAACTCGATTTAGCTGCCGTTGGACCCTATCTCGCAGAGCTTGACGAAGCGAAACAGGAAGAATTCAAACTGCAATTGGCAGACCGCATCTTTGGCAGACAGGAGGAAGCCAAGTTTCAATTAGAGGATGGGGGGCCCTCCTCGGTTGTTGACCTATTCCTCAAATCAAAAGAGTTCAAGGCAGTACTAACCGAGGTGGTCAAGGCTGCCAAATAGGAGCGGAGCCCCTATGTCCCCCAGCGCTATTCACCCGTTCCACCATGCCGATAGCCCTGCACCTGATGGCCGCAAGATGGCGAGGAGAGCATGAGGCACTGAAACTCGCCGCAGGTTTGCCTTCCTTGCGGATGATGGCCGCGAGATTATTTTTGGGGAGACCGCTATGCCAACAAAGCGAAGGAAAATTGAGGTCCATAGGCTTACCGTTTCAGGACTACCTGCAAACGTGGGTTATGGACCATTCCTTGTCGGCATGAGAAGGCAACGCGCTTCGCTCAAGACAGCCGTGTGGGAGCATGGAGAAAAGTCTCATGCCCTGTTCTCCGCAAGGATCGCGGATCGACGCGCCTTCCTTCTGTTTATGTCCTATACCACTGGCCACCGGCCCGATATTCTGGATACTGACGCGTTCTCAGTCCAACCCAATCCCCTTGCTCCTGCACAAACGGGGGTGGAGTGGACCCACGTCTTGGGCGGGAGAGTTGATGGGAGGTATCTGCTCCTCGTTGAGAAGGTGCAGGCTGGCATTTGGCCCGGTACTATAGAGGGGTATTTGCAATGGCTTGTCGATGCCTCGGAACATGAAGAGGAGGAAGATACCATATCAAGGCCACATAGCGCCCCCGTAACAATCAGTCTTGAAGCTGAACCGGGGGACGACTTCATAGAGCGGCTGGATTCATTGAGTAGGATCAGGTCGGCCCGTCTGCGGATCGTGCGGCCCAATCCCGGATGGAAGGATCTTGAATCTGAAGTGTCTGCCTTGGCCGATGATTCCGACGCGCACAAGGCCGAACTTTTAGCGAGAGCGCGGCCGCGTGCTTCCCTGGACCGAAAAAAGGGAATTATCGGCATCATCAGGGAACTCTTTCATCGGAAAGAACTTGATTTTGCTGAAATCGAAGGCACGCGTGGCACGGTCCCCGATAAGTTCTCTTCCCAAAAACTTGGCAAGCACCGCTTCTTGCAGTTCCCTCTTGATGAGCGAGGGCAGGTCGAGCATGCGGAGGCCTGGAAGGAACTGACGAAGATCCACAAGGAGCTGGAGTAGCAATGTACGCTGAACTCGGGGGCTTTCTCGCGTATATCCTTTCGCAGCGTTCCATTTGGAAAGACGGCGAGCTGTGGACCGCGGTTCTTATATCGCTTGGGAGCGCGGCGACCTTTCATGACCAACCGGCGCTCATGGGCAGTATCACCGCCCATTTCGGCGACCTTCTGTCCGTCGTCAGCATCCTCTTTGGCTTTATTCTTACCGCCCTGATCTTCTACGTACAAGCCGCAGAACAATGGAAGAAGAACTTGAGGATTTCGCGCGCGGCAGGAAGGCTGGTTGACTGGCATGTCTGGACCCTATTAGGCCTTTTGGCCACAATCGGCCTTATTCTCATCATCTGGTCGATTAACGCACTCATCGCTCCAGGAGGATGGCTGAGGATCAGCCTATTTGGCGTGTTGGTTTTCCTTCTTGCCTATACGAGCTTTCAAATCCTGAATCACGCCCTGACCGTTTGGTGGATCAAGAGCGAACTTCAAAAGATGACCCCTTAGCTATTTTTCCTGTCGACCTGGCTTACCCGAAAACAACTTGAGGATGACTGGGAGCGCAGCACGTCCGGCTTCTACCACAAGCGGGACCTGTACCTTACAGCCAAGGCCGGTGGCCAACCCGTTTTATTCAAGGAATAGCTCCCAATGGACGAACGATGTCATTTTCTCGCGGCAGTGCCACGGGAAAAGGCTCGCGCTCAGGGGAGCGCTCCTGCAACGGCGAAGGGTGGCCGTCGGAGGCCTCTCCTGGGGCCGATGGGTTCGGCCGATGCGAGCATCGGCCGCTACGGAAGATGGGGTGGCGCCCTTCGAAGGTTCGCCGCCGGCGACGGCTCCCGCAACGGGGGGTACGCAGGGGAGGGCCACCGTGCCCTCCCGTCGCCGTTCAGGCATTACCCTTGTGCAGGGCACCACGGCGGGCGGGGACGGGGCCCCGCCCCTACGGTGAGGGTGGGCCTTCGAAGGTTCGCCGTCGGCGACGGCTCCCGCAACGGGGGTGCGTAGGGGAGGGCCACCGTGCCCTCCCGTCGCCGTTCAGGCACCACCCCCGTTGTCGGGGCCGCGGCGCAGGACCGGTGGTTTTCGGCCGATCGGCGATCGGCCGCTACGGAAGGTTCGCCGTCGGCGACGGCTCCCACAACAGGGGTGTGTGCCGGCCTGCCGTTGGCAGGCCGGGGGGCGCGGTGGCGGGCCGGTGGGGTTCGGCCGATCGGCGATCGGCCGCTACGGAAGGTTCGCCGTCGGCGACGGCTCCCACAACAGCGGTATGGAGCGGCCTGCCGTTGGCAGGCCGGGGGGCGCGGTGCCGGGCCGGTCGTTTTCGGCCGATCGGCGATCGGCCGCTACGGAAGGTTCGCCGCCGGTGGCGGCTCCCACGACGGGGGTTCGTAGCGGCCTGCCGTCGGCAGGCCGGGGGCCGCGGCGCAGGACCGGTGGTTTTCGGCCGATCCCCTTCGGTGGAAGCCCGCGAGGGTAGTCCTCAGGGCAAGCGCGATCGGCCGCTACGGAAGATTCGCCGTCGGCGACGGCTCCCACGACGGAGGTGTGTAGCGGCCTGCCGTTGGCAGGCCGGGGGGCGCGGTGGCGGGCCGGTGGTTTTCGGCCGATCCCCTTCGGTGGCAGCCCGCGAGGGTAGTCCTCA
>JAKAKG010000091.1 GCA_021813555.1 Acidobacteriota bacterium | reverse complement strand
AGGTGGAGTGGCCGAAGCCCATGAGAGCGAAGACGAGGAGGGCCGCCTCGTCGTCGGTCAGGTTCTGGGCGGTGACGATGACTTTGAACGTGACTCCGGGCGGCACGAACTCCTCGTGGAAGAGCTTCTCCTCGCGCGCGGTCCTGCTTGTGCGAGCGATCGCCGTGTGGGCCATGACGCCCGTGAGGCGCCCTTCGTCCCAATAGGGCACCTTGTGGGCCGTGCAGTTCTTTCGAAGAAAGAAGGCGTCGCAGAACTCGGCCTTACCCCCCACGAAGCCATTGATCCGGGTGTCTTCGGTCCCGAAAACTTGTTCGACCAGCCCCGCAGGCAAGTTTGGCGCATGTAAAACCCAGGAGCGCAGTGCGCCCTTGATGGCCTTGCCTGGGAGATAAGCGAGGCCGTCGCAGTCGGTCACGACGGCGTTGGCTTCGAACTTGGTCTTGGTCCCATCCGACTCACGCCGCTCTTTGGTGACAGTCCCACCACTTCCGATGTGCAGGAGGGCGTTCGTCGTAATCTCAGCCTCGAAGCGCCAGCGGTTCTTGAAGGGCGGCACCCTCTTCTGCTCTTTCGCTTCATTGAGATGCTCAACCATGAGCGGCCTCCTTCGCGCCGACTGGTTTTTCGGCTTTCAGTTCCCAATGGCAGGGGAGGTTGACGGCGATCTCGCCATATCCGTTCTTGGGAAGGAAGGGGTTGGTTTTCCACGAATCCCCGTAGCGGTCCTTAACCCACTTTGGCAGGTCAAGGCCATGATCGCGCCATTTTTTAACCAGCTCGGTGGCATTCGCCTCATTGCCTTTGACGGGTTGGAGCACGAAGACGCTGCCCGGGGAGGTCAGGAAGAAGGGGTTGTAGGGGCGGTGCTTCCCGAAGCGCTGGCCGAGGTAGCCGCCCTCCAGGGACTGGCGGGCGAAGAAGCGAACCAGTTCCAGGGCGGGGTTGCCCGAGGAATCTTTAGAGAGATCGCTCCACACGGCCTTGTAAAGATCGAACAAGGGAACACTCGTTTTGGCCGCCTCTATGGGGTCGCAAAGAAACGCGGGGGTCTGGAGGGTTACGACGAAGGGGTCATCCTTTGGTTCAACGCCCTTCGAACTGCACGCTTCGCAATTCACCGGCCCTGTCCTCGCCTTCGTTTTTCCGAGGCCGTTGAAGCCGAGGCCCAGAAGCACTTTAAGGCAAGCCCACACTTGAG
Source organism: Acidobacteriota bacterium (assembly GCA_021813555.1). GTDB lineage: Bacteria > Acidobacteriota > UBA4820 > UBA4820 > DSQY01 > JAKAJA01. The sequence continues at coordinate 12,185 of JAKAKG010000091.1, read as the reverse complement.
ACCGGCTTGTTGCATCAACCTTGGACAGGTCCACCGAGGCACGCCAGGCGACGCCATCCTTGGGCGCAACCGATTCGTAGGCAAACAATTGCTCGTCCATGGCACGCCTCTTTTCAGGATCGTGCTCGTGACGCACCCTCAACTCGCGCGCCAGCTTGGGCCAGCCGAAATGCTCCTTCACGTCCGAGTCGTCTTTCCAGTCGATCTGGAAGGCGGGGGCGCAAGGCTGAGCCTCGCGCTTGCCATCGTTCTCTAGAATCTTTTCCCCCAAGAACCATTTCTCGTGCAGTGCCACGTCCTTGGCTTTGGCATTCCCGAATTTCACGAGCGATAGAGGCGGGACGATGGGGCGGCTTTCGCCCGACGGAAACGCATGGGTGAAACGGATCTCGCGAAAGTGCTCTCCCAGTACGTTCCATGGCGGTGGCAAATTCTTGTCCACCTCGAATCCCTTGCCGTCCAGCATCTCCAGGAGCATCGAGGCCAGGGTGCCCTTCAAGGCCCCGCCTGGGATGACCTCCGAGCCCTCGAAGAGGTACCTCGTAAGATGCTTCTGCGCGATGCAGAAGGGTTCCAGGGGAGTGAAGGAGAAGTCCAGACTTTCTGCAGGAGGCGACTCGGGGACAAGCTTGGCGGAAACTTCCTTGGTGGAAAGGCCAGTCTCGGCTAGCCGAGCACCTAGGAACCGGCCGAAGCCTATGGTCCTGTCGGCGCCGAGGCTGGTCAGCCAGGACAAGAGAAGCCCAAGGTCTTTCATCACGGCGTCAATCTCTGCGTCGTCCTTGGCGAAAAACCAGCAAATCCCCCCGAACTCGGCCTGCCCGCCCGCCTCGAAGGGTCTCTCCATGATCTGGATGGCCCCCTCTTCGGCGGACTTGCGAGCATGGTCCATCTTGATTCCGGTAGAGGTTTTCCTGGGCTTTGCCGGGGCTTCGACGTGTGCGAAATCGGTAAAGTGGAGGCGGCCCCGAAGGGGGTCCCAAACGCCCTCTCCTGGTTTGCTACCGAACCACTTCTGAGGGGAGGATGGGAAAGAGATGCCGGCCCCGACCAACTCCGCCCAGGCTTCCTTCAGCTTCCCCTTAACCAGCGAAAAGGGTATGTATAGCTGGCCTTGGTAATTTCGGGCGAAAGGCGAGTCTATGCCCGGGTCGCCAGCCGTGGATGCCTCGGTGAGAATAGGGCCCTGCAGTGTGAGCACGATGGGAATTTCGGCGAATTTCATGGCGCCACCCCCTTTCCGGCGGACGAAGTGGCAGGCTTGGGGATGTAATCCCAGAGCTCGCGGGCGTGGTACCAGAAAACGTCGTCCCACGACCCGAGGCAGGCCTTCAGGTCAGCCAGGGAGGCGCCCGCTTCCTTCGCGGCCTCTTCGGCACCCTTGTTGAGGCCCGTAAAAAGGTCATTGAGATCTTTCTTTTCTTCGTCCGTTGTCACCCCTTCGTGCGCGGCCTGGACGGCGCGGTAGACCTGCTTGCGCGGGACGGCGCCCTTGACCCCCTCGAAGGCCGCGGAAACCTTGCTCATGGCGTCGGCGTCGAGAAAGAGATCCTTTTCGCGGCCGGGCAGGAGGGCCTTGCGGAAGCCGTCGAGGTCCTTGCCCATGAAATCGAAGGACTCCAGCACCTGGAACGCGATGAGGTTTTTCTGCCGGTCTCTGGCCTTGGCCGCCTCGCAGAGCCCGTGGACTAAATCAATCATCCGCTGGATGGGGGCGTTGTGGTGGCAGAAGACTAGGCCTGCGGCGTGAGTCACGGTTTCCGTGTCTATCTTCCAATCCTTGGCGTACGTGTAGAAGTGCTGGAGGGTCTCCCATCCCTTCCACGCGGGGACCACCCAGAGGATTTCGTCGCCACCCCAGAGAAGGGTCTCGATGCGGTAGGCGTCCCCATTCCTCCAGCCGCTGTCCGATGCCATCTTCTTCAGAAGAGCCGCCAGCATCTCACGGCGTTTTTTAACAAGTGTTTGGGATGCATCGGCGTATGCTTGCCAGGGCGTCTTGCCGGAAGGCGGCGAGGCCGCAGCCTGATCGTACTTCTCCCCGAAGCTGTTGCCGTCAATGTAGATGAGCGCCATTTTGTGGTGGAGGTTGGCTTGGGACGGGTCGGCGGTCAGGTCGTCCAGGTCTTGAGCGAAGATGACATTCTTCAAAGAGAGGCCGGTCTCATCCTTATAGAAATTGTTCTTGGCGGTTCGGCCTTTCTCGTGCTTATCGTAAACGGCTTCGCTGGCCGGTTTCTGCTCACCCTTCCATATTTTTTTAGAGGCCGGCCTGACCGTGTCGAACCAGCAAGGGCCTCTATCGGCCGAGTCGTTCCAAGCAGGCACTGTGAGTCTGAGGTTCTGCATCTGGTCCCAGCGGATCTTGGCGCGGAGGCTCTGGCGGTCACCTTGAAAGGCGGCCGCATCGTTCCCGGTGGCGGGGAGGCAGGCCACGCCGAAGGTCGCGTGGGGTGCGGCGGCTTCAGCCGCATCCTTCGCGACCTTCTCAATTACTGCGGCAGTTGCGTCATGTGGCTCATCCAGCCGGTACATCCCGACGGATGCCCCCTCCTGGATTACGGTCAGATTCCCGGGCCATTTGCTCTTGAACGTCCCGGTGACCGTCTTGACCGCCTCCAAGAGCATAAGACTTCCGCCCCGGCGCGTGGAGAGGTCGTCCGTATCGAAGATGAAATCGTTCAGATTGATCGCTTCGACCTGGAGATAGAAGGATGCCATATCAAGCCCCCCAGTATTGTTGTCTAGCGTCTTCGCGAAATAACAGTCCACCCAGCCCAGCATAAAAGACCGATGGCGACGGGAGCTATGACCCACGTAAACTGCCTCCAGAACGCGCCCATGTCTGAACCAAAGTCAGAGCAGATGTTGGTCATCCCGAGTATCTGCCCGATGATTCCTGCCACGGCAAACAGCACGCCGCCGATCGCGATGCCGTTGAGCCATCGCTGCGTCTGCTTGTCGGCTTGCAACTCGACCATTTCGTGGGTCGATTCAATCTCAGACTTCACTTCGGCGAAGAGATCATCCACATCCATCCACTTCCTCAAATAGACGTACATCTCGATGGCCTGTTGCTGGGTGGAAAGCAGGGGAAATTGATAAAGGTTCACGAAGGCGGCGAAGCTGTCGCGGAAGTCCCGAAAATGGTCTTGCCACTTCTTCTTTGGATTGGCTAGCCGGTCTTTCGTGTCCCTGGTGATTTTCTGACTAGCCCGGAAGAGGCTTGTGCGGACTTGCAGGAGCAGCATGCCCATGTCCAGGTACATCCGCTCGAAATGGGCGGGCGCGGGCTGGTAGAGGTTGCCCATGAGGGCCACGGAGAAGTTGTTGAACCCGTATAGGCTGCCTGTGGAAGCCCAGCGCCGGTAAGTGCGGTCTCGAAGCCACTCATACCTGAAAGGGTCCACCGGGCTAGGTGTGGCGTCCACGTCCAGAAGCGCGTGCCAGTTTAGGGTGTATAGGGACTCCCGTAATGCCGAGGACGCCACCTCTTCCTCGAAGGTGGGCCAGGGGCCGTCTTCGGAGCGCTTCTTGATGTCCGCGCAGGTCCAGACGAAGGCGCGGTTGTCCGGGTAGATGTCCCATGTACCCTCTCCTTCCTTTGAAACATCGTTGTCAGGAATCTCCACGAGCGGCGAAGCGAGTAACTTTTCGGCAGTGGGAAGTGCTTGCCCCTGGGCCTCGGCCATGGCCTGCTGGCGTGCGCCCACTTTCCACTTTTCGGGGAAAAGGCTGAAGCACCCCTCCCCCTTGCGCAAGGGTAAGGACAGGAGGTTTTCCCACATGGCATGGTAGGAGGCACTTAGATGCTCGTCCTCGGCGGGACCGGGTAGACCCTCTAAGAACTCATGCCGTTTGAAACAGACGTCTGGATGGCGAAGGAAGGGAATTTTGTAGTATCGGAAGGTCTCGTTCAGGGCCAGGAGGTGATGCATGGAAGGGTGAGACTCGGGATCAAACCCTACCTTGATAGCCAGGATTCCGTTTCTGGCAAAGGTTCGGCGCTTGACCGCAGCCTTCTCCAGGCCTTCTGGCCATTCGAAAAGCGCAAGCCTTGCCCAGTGGACCTTCAGCGGGATGCTGTCTATGCCGTTATTTAAAGTGAGCTTTGTCGGCCACTGGATCCCGGCTACCGGACTTTGGCTGTCAGCTTCGGCGCATTCGGATCGCAGTTCGAACCACTTCGCCCGATCGAAGAGAACCATGTTGGTTTCGGGGAGAAAGTACTGGAGGCGCCAGACGAGTTTGGCCTCGTCGTCCTCATCCCAAACGGCTCGTTCTTCCATCCTCTCCAACTTTTGCCGTTCCTCCGGCTCAAGGCCATTGAACCACGTGTTGGCCGCCAGAGCTATTTCGGCTTCTTGCTTGTCGCATAAGATCCTTGAAAGCTCTTCCTTCTTTTGTTTCAGGATCCTCTCTCGAAGATCATTCTCGGTTATAACTATGGGCGCGGGCGGATCCCATGCTAGTTCCCGCCATTCCGGGCCGCCCGCACCCGCTTTCTTTTCGTCGCGTTGAACGGGACTGTAAGCGAACGGAAGGAGAAAGACGGTGTAGGTCGTTTCCGGTTTCAAATCCACGGACATCTGCGTCTCCTCGGACAATGTCATCGCCGCCAGCCGTCCCTTCGATTCGTCCATCCCGGATTCTGGCCGTCTTTGCAGAAGCGCGACCATTGCTACGCCGGACGTGGTAAAGATACCAGGGCGGTGCCGTAGCCATCATTGGCATGAACCCCCCGCCTTCAGCGCCGCGTGTCTATGACCCCAATCGGCCAGCACCGGGTGGTCCTTAGCTTTCCTGACGCGGCCATGAAGGCCAAATTCGTTTTGAGAGTCTGATTCTCCGCCTCCGCCCGGGGACCCAATCAAATTAGGCCTCCATAAACGCTCTATAGGTGGCCGCGATCTCGCTTTCAACTTCCTCCCGGGGTCTACCGTAGCGTTCTCTGGCGAATTGTCGGAGTTCTTGCTCTCGGGCTGCGCTTGCGCCAGACGGAGGTGGCGGGACGTCGAGGTTGAATGGGGCTTGGCCTAGAGCGCCAAAGCTGCGCACATAGGCTCGGTAATTGGGGAGTGAGACCAGGTCCCGCCCGGTGAACTCCGGGCTGAAGACAGGATCAAAGAACGTCTGGTCTTGTGAGCCGACCCGAAAGAGAATGGTGGTCCCTACGTTGCCAAGGACGGCGCGAAGGACCTCCTCCGGGATCTGCTGGGCAAACTGGTGAGCGACGGTGAGCGCCAGTCCGAACTTGCGCCCCTCCGCAAGAAGTTCGGCGAACCGAGGCCCCGCAAATATCTGGAACTCATCAGCATAGAGGCAGAATTGTTTGTCGTCCCCGGTCGGACCCCTGGACATGAGGGCCCGCCGGATGCGGGCCACGACCTGGGAGGCCAACAGCCCGGCAGTATGGTCACCGATGATGCCCTTTCCCAGATAGAACAAGAGCACCTTGCCCTCTCTAACGATGGCGTCGAGGTCGAGCACTTTATTCTGGCAAGTGATGGCCCGCAGCGCGTGGTCCGAAAAGAACCTGCTGAACTTGCTGGTGATATACGGCCCCATGTTGACCATGGCCGAGTCGCCGGTCATAGCAACCGCCTCTCGAACAAACTCCTCCAGCATGCGGTCCTTGTCGGCGATTCGGCTCACCAATCTTTTGCGAAGCTTATCATTGGTGTAGAGAAGCCGGAAAATCAGCAGGTTGGGAATGAAGGGATGCGCAGGTTTCTCCATCCCCATGAGAAGGCCCAGCATGGCGCGGAAGTGCATCTCAAAGATGGGCCCCCCTGCCATCCTCATATTGTAGGTTTCTTGAAGATAGCTGAAGAGTTCGTCAATGAGCAGGTCACGGAGGGCGACGTATTTGTGGGGGTCACTTTCTTCGATGCGGAGAAGGTTGAACCCAACGGGGTACTCCACATCGGTCACGTCGAGGATAACCAGGTCGTCCTTTCTCTCCGTGGGGTACCGCAGAAGGATGTCCTCGACGAGGGTCCCATGGGGATCGAGCACGGCCACGCCTTGGCCCCTGCGAATGTCGTCAAGAACCATATGGAGCATCAGCGTGGACTTCCCCGTGCCCGTTTGGCCCACGATGTACGTGTGGCGGCAGCGCTGGCCGGGATCGAGGCGGACTTCCTGTATGGCCCCGCGGAACTGGTTGACTCCGAGGAGGCAACCTTCGAGAGGATTCCCCAGCATGGGGGCGGTTCGACTGCGGATCGCCGGAATGCCGGCGAGCTCAACATCCGTAGGCATGGGGGTCCTCAGGATGGCTGAGGCTTCCGCGGGTCCGAAGACCAGGGTAAGGCAAGGTACCAACGGGGCAAGGACTTCCGAGGAATCGGCTGGGCTTGTGGCGGCTCCACCCCGCCAATGTAGGAAGGCACCATCCTGTTCGCGGCTGACGGAGGCATCGTCCACGGAGTTCTTGAGCACCGAAAGAAGTGCGGCGGAGGGTTTGGCCTGGGCGGCCAGGAACACTCTGGCGCAGAGGGCAGGGCTCTCGGCGACGGCAACACGGAGGAACATTTCCTTGCGCAGCGCCACGGCCTTCTCTTGCAGGATGTAGCGCCGGTCTGCTTGCGGGAGCATAGTCCCCAGGGCCGTTTCGGCGTCGGCCAAGGCTTGGCCAGCCTCGTTTCGCGCCTCCGCGGAGCCCGACGGCAATCCCGACCAATGGATGACCAGAGCAGGATTCTGGCCTTCTTGAAGAAGGATCGTGGCCAACCGCCACCAGGAGTCGTCGCTTGGAACCCAAGGAAAGAGATGCTGGACTTCAATCGGTGTCGAGGGATTGGGCGCTGCGACGGAGCCGAAAAAACCTACGTTCGATGCAGGACCAACCGTGCCCTGGTCTAATCGGACTCTTTCGTGCCGGCGGCGGATCTCAAGGATGTTGTTACCCTGAAGTCCTCTGATGACTGAGGCAAGTTCCGTGGGCTCCACGATGGATTGGAATTCCACGTAATCGAGGGTCCCAGAGAGGAGCCTTCCCAAATCCCTTGCGCCCGTGCGAGCGGCCTCCATAGCCTCCGCCTCGCTTGAGCCCCGTCCAGCGGCGAGAAAAGCTTGTCGGAGGAGGGCGGGGACCGCATCGTCAGGCTCGGTGCAACCAAGGACCATAAACCCTTCCAAGGTATCCATGGCAGCCAACGAAGCAGCCAGGTCGGTCCACCGTGCCGTACAGACCTGCGGCAAGCCGATGAAATCCCTGCCCATTGAAGATCCCACTTGGCTGCGGAAGAGCTCGGCGGAGAGTATTCGCCGCACGGCAATGCCGGCCAGGGCGAGCCATTGATCACCCTGCTGGAAGGTCTGGGCCGCCCAACTCGTCATCATGTCCCCCAAGAGATGAATATTAGAATACACCCAAGAGGCGGGCTCTGTCATCTGTGCGAATCGACCCCCGGTCTGGATCGCAAGTCATGAAGCGAGCGGAGAGGAATCCTGAGCTGGCCTGGAGGGTCCCAGCTTGACAATGACCTGGGCCAGCGGGCTATGCTCCACGAGAGTCATGGCAAATAGCGCGCTAGTCAAAGGAAGAGTGCGCGCGGTGGGTCAACACTTGGGATAGAATCACGAGGGAGCGATGGGATGTTCAGCGTGAAAGTGATCTGGAAGAGGACTGGCAAGCGCGCCAAGGGCATGAAGGTCGGCGCAGCGTTCGACGGCCTTCGGGGGATGACCCGCGATCAACTTACGGATGAGGACGGGAACACCGACTTCAACTATGATCCTGGCCCAGGCACGATCTTCGTTAGCGGAAGGACAGTTTTCAAGGGCCGGATCGAGGGGCGGGTAGTCGTGTACGTTTAGGGGCAAGCCGTGGTGGGGAAGACCCCCTGTGGAGACGATGATCATGGTGAGTGGCTCTATGGAGCCCCTTGTAGGGGCCGTCGAAAGGACGGCTTTCGGTGAACTGAAGGGCCAACTTTATAGGGCGGCGGCTCGATATGCGGCCCTAAGGGCTGAGTGGGCGCTGGCTGATCCGGCGGGGCGACAGGCGCTGGACGGCCCCAGAAGGGCCGCCCACGACGCCTTCATCGACGCCTGCAACATCCTCAGCCGGAACATGGCCGAGCGGGGGGAGCCCGTCGAGTGGCGGCGGGAGCTGGGCGAGGACAGAAAGAAGCTTGGCGACTTCGCCTGCTGGCTTGCCCTCGAACTAGCCCTTTCCGCAAGGTAGACCCTGAAGGCTTCCTCCACGACCCGCTTCATCGCTTTTCTATCCCACTACGCCATGGCCTTGAGCAGTTGCACAGTCGCCTCCTTGACGATGAACGTGGCGCGGGTCCAGCCGGGGCTAAGGCCGATGGAGGCCGTAGCGCCCTTACTTGGTACACCCGGTGTACTGTGATGATAGGGAGTACTCGGTGGACTCAGTAATTCGTGTTTACTGGTGTTACTCCGCTTGGGCGGGTTAGAGCAGGCGGTGGTGCTTAGCGATTTGTTCGATCTGGGGCGTTGCTAGGCCGGCCTTCTCAGCATACTCGGGCCACTTGGCGACGGCAGCGCCGACCTCTCCAAGGACGGTCGAGGCCGTCCCTATGGCGAACCGCTCGGCGAGGTCCAGGACGTCAAGGCGAGTAATGCCGGCGAACTTGCCGTTGACTCCGAGGAGATGCTGGTAGGTCCATTCCCCCTTCGGATGGTAGGCGTGAGTCACGTCGTAGGCTGGGGCCAGCTCCCAATCCCCGCCTTCACGAAGGAGGAAGGAGGTGTTCTTGGTGTGGTCGTCGCAATTGGCGGCCATCACGTTGAACGCGATCCTTCGGAACGCTTGCTCGAAGGCCTCGTAGCCGAGGCGGAGGTCGCGCAGCGCCAGGAAGAGCTGGCTGGCGTCGTGGGTGGCTCTCTGCCGAAAGTCCAAATGGGCTAGGGCACAGAGCGTCTGCATGTGGTGCTTGGTGTTCCCGTCACGGTCGAAGCGCCGGGTCATGAAATGGGCGCGGCCCCCCTCCTCCAAAAGGCGAGAAGGTGCCATCGTGATGCCCGCGGCGAGGGCCATGAGGTGGTAGGCGTATTCGATTCGCCCGTATCCTTGGCCCTCTCCGAGTTCGCGATCCGTCCCCATGCCGTCAAACTTGAGGATCCAGTGCTCGAAGCCCTCCGGCACCTCGAACTGTCCGGCGCGGATTTCGTGGGTCTCCGGATTCCAAGCAATGACGGCCTTGGCTCGTGCCCCGCCGGCCGATGTCCCCACGCGGATGATCTGGGCGAGGGCAGCATTGGCCAGGTCATCGGTTTCCAGGTTGCCGGCGACGGCCAGGCGGGCGCCCTCCACCAGTTGGGAAAGTTCGATTGCCGTGCTTGATGCCCGTGTGCTGCCCCGTGCGGGCCGGAATTCCAGCGCCCCCAGGCCGCGCTTGTTCATGTACGCCAGACGGTCCAAGGGCGTGATCTGCTCCCTGGCGACGCCATCCCGCGCCATCCAGGCGTCCACGAGGGCGTTCCCGAAGTCGTCGGGAAGCGCGTCGGCCAGCATGGCCGGAAGCCGCCTGAAGGTCACCTCGGGAAGCTGAGTGAAGATAAAAGGCTCTCGTGCCTTGGATAGGGGCATGGTGAGGGGGGCCAGCTCGATCCCAGCTCTCACAAAGGCCGGGTCGTACTCGAAGGCGTAGTATCCGAGGGCCGGGTCAAGCGCCACGGCGCCGACGCTCTTGCCCCAGATGCGGACTTCGATAGCGTTGACGGGCTTATACATGGGTCTTCCCGAGGTTCGGGCGTCTCCGGGCGGCGCGCTGGCGCGGGTGTTTGGCCTTCAGCACCTGCAGCGGACTGACGGTGACCTGGGGAGCCAGGGCCGAGAGCCAGTCGGTCCTGTTGAGCGCTCGCAGGACCCTGATCAGAGAGCGAACCGTCGCCCCTTTGCCGGACTCCAGGTTTTTCACGGCGTTCAGGCCGACGCCAGCTCTGGCGGCGAGCTGTCGCTGATCGAGATCCATGCGGAGACGTAATGCTCGCAGATGGTTCCCGAGCTCAATCTCCCATTCGGTGCCACGTAGTTCTGCGTTCATGTATAGCCCTCATTGGGGCTAATATAATAGCCAGATGATAATATAGCCCTCATTGGGTATATTATCAATATTGTGTTTAGTCGGCCCATAAGACTAATTAAATAATGAACTAAAATAGGGCTATTGTAGTATGTTAAAGGTAATATAGCCCTAATTAGGGCTATAAAACGTGTTGTTCCTATCAGGTGGCCAGTCGGTCTCGATAGTCGCCTATTCGTAGGGAGGAATTGCTGGGTCAATCTTTAGATCTGAAAGCGTGTAGGGCCGTCTGCGAGAAGTACGGCTGGTCGCAAAACACCGATTAGCCGTCTCGAGTTGACGCAAGGCCAAGGAGGTGAAGTAATGTCTCCACAAGCGAATGCGGTGTAATGCGCAGGAGGATGGAGTTGAAGTCCAATCTGGATCCGAAGTTCGTCGGCCTTGGGGCGCTCAAGCAGAAGCACGCGAAGACGTTGGCGGAGTTCCGCGCGTGGGACGAGGCGCGAAACTGGGCCTCGTTCCACCGCAGCCACTACGATTGGTGGATGTTCCCGATCGACGAGCCGAGCGGCTTCGGCTTTGCCTACACCGTCTTCGAGGAGGAGATCGGGGAGCTGAACGAGGATCCCCGGTACCTCTTGGATCTGCAGGAAGGGGCCGTCCTGCTGGCGAGATCGTGGGGGTGGGACCTTGAAAAGGCGGCTCCCATTTCCGATCCCGATCCAGACCAGCGCTGGCAGAACTGGCCGATCCGCCTCTACAAGGCCGCGAAGTGCATGAGGCTCTTCGAGTTGGACGAGGCGTACCGGTCCTTGCGACAGTACGGAAGGGGACTTCTGGCCCAGGGGATCTCCTTCGAATACAGCCGGGACCTGACCTGGCTCTTTCGGTGAGGCAACCGCGGGAGGTGTCGTATTCAGCGTGAAGGTCGTTTGGAAAGCCACGGGCAAGCCCGCAAAGGGGAAGAGGATGTCCGCAGCCTTCGACGGGATGTTCCGCGGTGTGACTCGGGGCCTGTACACGGACGCGGACGGCAACGAGGACTTCGACTACGATCCTGGTTGCGGAACGATCTTCGTGGACGGCAAAACCGCGTATCAGGGGCGTATCGAAGGCCGCGTCGTGGTCTAGGTTAAGCTTGAACCAAAGGATAGAGAAACACCTGGGGTTTTGGCGGCCCTATTATTCATCCACCGGAATTGGAGGCATATCCTTGTCCGCCAAGTATTGCGCGAACGCCTCCTCTACAACTCGCTTGAGTTCCTTCCGGTCCCAGTAGGCGACTGCCTTGAGTTGCTGGACGGTTTCCTCCCGGACGATGAAGGTGGCGCGGGTCCAGCCTGGGCGGAGGCCCTTGGACGTGGTGGAACCTCGGGGGGGCTTACTGGGTATTCCGGGATTATTGGGGCGACTCGGTGGAGTCGGTAAGTCATGTTTACTCGGATTACTGGCCTTACTCGGTCTCTCTGGGTTACTGGGTGGACCGGGTGGACTAAGTACACCCTCCGCCTGGCCGGCCTCTTCGGCCTGGCCACCGGCGATCCAGCCGAGGGGGTCCTTCTTCTGGAAGGGGTCGGAGCCCATGCGTCGCTTGGTCGCCATCTCCTACCTCCTCGCGACGGTTTCGCGGGACAAATCCAGGTAATCCTGGGCGCCGCGGCACTCGGGCCGGTACTCGAAGATGGTCTGGCCGTAGCTCGGGGCCTCGGCCAGGGCGACGTTGTCGTGGATGAGGGTCTCGAAGAGCTTGTCGGCGAAGTACTCCCGGATCTTGTCCACGACTTCCCGGTTGAGGTTCTTCCGGGCGTCGAACTGGGTTCCGATGATGCCCGAGATGGTCAGGTCGGGGTTGAGCCGCTTCTTAACCACGTTCACTGTATCAATAAGCTTGCTCATGCCCTGGAGTGCCAGGAACTCAGTCTGAAGGGGGATGAAGACCTCCTGGGCGGCCGTGAGGGCGTTCAGGGTGAGCAGGCCGAGGCTCGGCGGGCAGTCGAGCAGAACGAAATCGCGCGCTGGAAGGCCAGCAAGGGCCTCCTTGAGGAGGAACTCCCTCCCCGCCATTCCCGAGAGCTCGATCTCTGCCGCCGAGAGGCTCAGGGAGGAGGGGAGTACCTCAAGCCCGTCCCGCTGGACGATGGCCGCGGCGGCTTGCACCTCTCCCTTAAGTACTTCGTAAAC
>JAKAKG010000199.1 GCA_021813555.1 Acidobacteriota bacterium | reverse complement strand
CCCACGCAATAGGCGCGGATTCCCCAGGACGGGACCCCGTGCGGCGAGGGCGGCGTCCACCTCATGGCGCACCGAAGCGTCCGTGCTATGGAGAAGGTCCCGTCCGAGGTGAACATCGTTGCCCTCCCGAGGGTAGACCCAGCGGGTGATTCCGCCGGGGGCCACCACGAAGAAGCTGACGCCTGGTGAATCGGCCTTGAGGGTGGCCATGAAGGCGGGCAGGCCCGCCGCCAGGTCCTCATCTCTCGATGCGGCGATGTGGGCGGCGAGGGCCGCGGCCATGAGGCCGGGCTTGCTTAAGGCGTCATTCAAAGCGTCGTCCCAGCGGTTCAAAGCCTCTCGAACCTGGGACTTCTCGAGGTGGATGACGCCCGTGCGATGCATGTATTCCATGAAGATGACAGCGCACACCGCCAGGACGGCCGCGCCCATGGCCTTGAAAAGGGCGGCGGCGTGAGGCGCCCGGGTGGGGCCCTCGCTCTTGGGTGTTACGGATCGGCTCATGGCTCTGCCCTTCCCCCGGCCAGGGGCAATCTTACCGTAAACGCTGCTCCCGGTCCGTCCTCGTTGTTGGCGCCTTGGATGGTGCCGCCGTGGGCGGCCACGATCTTGTGAACGATGGCGAGCCCGAGTCCCGTCCCGCCCTTTCGCCGGCTCTTGAAAGGCGTGAACAGATCCGCGAGGAGGTCAGGGGGGATCCCCGTCCCGCGGTCTTTCACCTCCGCGAGCGCCCAGCCTCCCTTTCGCGCCAGGGTGACCGTGATCTGCGCCTCGGGCGGCGTGAAGTGGAGGGCGTTGGAGATGAGGTTGGAGAAGATCTGGGCCAGTTTGGCGGGGACGCCAGACACGGGCAGCTCATCCTGGAACGGGACCACGGCGCACCGGCGGGGAGTGTCGGGATCCTCCTGCTGAGCGATCTTCAGTCCCTCCTCCGCGGCGCTGGAGAGGCTCGTGAGGGTGAACTCTTTCTCGGCGATGGGGCGGCCGAGCTGGAGCAGGTCGTCCATGAGGGCGCTGAGCCGGTCCACCTGGTCGTGGACGTGGGCGAGGAACGGGGCGGCCTCGGGGACGGCCACCTTCTTCTCCATGGCCGCCACCACCGTGCGAATGGCGAAAAGAGGATTGCGCACCTCGTGGGCCACCCCTCCCGCGATCATCCCGATGGCCTCCAGGTTCTGGGCCCGGCGCAGGCGTTCCTCCAGGTCCAAACGCAGGGTCACATCGTGGGCCAGGACCAGCCGGGCCGGACGGCCCGAGAAGTCCAATGCGTGGGACGTGATCTCGACGGAGATGATGGTTCCATCCTTTTTCCGGTGCTTCCACGTGCCCGAACGCTGAACCCTTTCGTGGTGGCCGAAGATGTTCGCCTCCAGGCGCGAAAGCTCCTCCTCGGGGCGGATGTCGCGCAGGGTCAAGGCCATGAACTCCTCCCGCGAGTACCCGTAATGGAGGATCGCCGCTTCGTTCACCGCCAGAAACCCTAGTGTTTCCACGTCGTAGACCCACATGGGGTTGGGGTTGGCGTCAAAGAGCATGCGGTAGTGGCGCTCGCTCTCCTTAAGCGCCGCCTCGGCGGCCTCCCTGGCCTCACGTCCTTCCAAACCCTGCAAGGCGTAGCCCAGGTCGGCGGCCAGCTCCTCCAGCAGCTTCGTTTCCTCGTCACCGATGGCCCCCGGTTCGCCGGCGTAGATGGTGATAGCGCCCACCGCCGTGCCGTGGACGCGCAGCGGAAAAGCACCGGATGAACGAAAGCCGAGTTCGAGCGCCCTCTCCCGCCAGAACGCCATGAGCGCATCGTGCTCGAAATCGGCGCAAATGACGGAGCGGTTCTCGCGAATGGACGTGCCCGTGGGGCCGCGCCCTCGGGGCACGTCCTCAGTGGTGATGGACAGGTTGTCCAGATAGTTCTCGACGTGGCCTGCCCAGGCTGACGGTGTGACTCGCCGACTGTCCACGTCCAGAAAACCGATCCAGGCCATGCGGAATTGGCCGTGCTCCACGAGGATGCGGCACGTGCCGTCAAGCAGCGCTTGCCGGTCCCCCTCCCGAACCACGAGCTGGTTGATCTCCGAAATCGTCCGCAGAAGGCGGTTGAGCTGGATGAGGCGCCGCTCCGCGTGTTTGCGTTCGGTGATGTCCTCCACCGAGGACCAGATGAACCGCTCGCCGCCGTGCTCCATGATCACGCCCGAGAGGCGCACGGGGACGTGGTGGCCGTCCTTGTGGATGTACTCCTTCTCGAAGGGGCCATACCGGCCCGTCCGCTCCAGCGCTTCGAATTGTTTTTTCTGCTGCCTGGCGTAGGCCTCGGGGGTGATCTCCCAGTAGTTCAGCCCCCTACATTCATCCACCGTTCTGCCGAGGATTGAGGCGAAGGCCGGATTCACCTCCACGATGGTTCCGTCCGTGGAGGAGATGGCCAGCCCCATGGTGGACGCTTCGAACAGAACGCGCAGGTCGCGGCCGTGCCATGCAGGTAGGCTGGGTAGTCCGGCCGGCTCCCTATCCATCAATGCCTCCTAGCCGGACGGTGCCAAGAAACCGGCTGACCTCGGGCATGTCGTACGTTCTCCGCCTTGAAAATAGCGCAAAAGTAGAGGTGATACAAGGGCTTGGCGATTCGATCC
>JAKAKG010000141.1 GCA_021813555.1 Acidobacteriota bacterium | reverse complement strand
GCCGCGTTGGCCGCCACCGCGGATCGAAGGGCGCGGGGCCCGGCTCCGTCGAAAAGGCCGAGGAGCATCCGCACGTTGTGATCGGGGCTCCCTCCCGCGAGGTCCTCGGGACGGCCCGCGGGGAGGCCGAAGTCGGAGGGGCCAAGGTCGTAGTGAGTGATGGCGTCCCCGTTCACTTCCGCCACCGCTACGGGACCGTGGAGGACGGCTTCGTCGTAGCCGCCGGATCCGTGGATCACGAAGGCCCGTTCCGCTCCCAGAGTGGCCAGGGCCTCGGCCATGAGCGGCAGGCGGCCGCGGCCGTACACGCCCACCACCTGCCGTCGCACGCGGGCGGGGTTGAGCAGGGGGCCCAGGAGGTTGAAGACGGTCCGCACGCCCAGGGCTTTGCGGACGAGGGCCACGTGGGCCATGGCGGGGTGGAACCGGGGGGCGAAGAGAAAGGCGAAGCCCAGGTGTTCGAGCCGCTGTTCGGCGTCCTCGGCAGTCCCGTTGATGGGCACCCCGGCGCCTTCGAGCAGATCCGCGGACCCGCACGAGGAGGACACGGAGCGGTTCCCGTGCTTGGCCACTCGCGCGCCGAGGGAGGCGGCGGTGACGGCGGCGGCGGTGCTGAGGTTGAAGGTGTGCCTCCCGTCTCCGCCCGTCCCGCAGGTATCAATGGCTTCGGGGAAGGCGTGCATGGGCGTGACGGCCTCGCGGAACGCCTCCGCCAGCCCTGCCACCTCCTCGGGGGTTTCTCCCCGCGCCGCGAGGGCGGCGAGGAAGGCCGCGCACTGCAGCGGTTCGCTCCTTCCTCCCGCCAAGTCCCGGCCCACCTCACGGGCTTCATCCCTTGAAAGCCGTGTTCCAGCGGCTGCCTTTGCTAAAAGGTCCTTACGCATGGGCGTGCTCCCTGCAAAGGTGGACGAAGTTTCTCAGGAGGATGCCCCCCTCGGGGGTGAGGATGGATTCGGGATGGAACTGAACGCCGTGGCACGGGTGTTCGCGGTGGCGCACGGCCATCACCTCGCCGTCCGCCGTCGTGCCCTGCACGCAAAGGCTCGCCGGGACCGAGGCGGCTTCCGCCACGAGGGAGTGGTACCGGCCCGCTGCGAAGGGGCTGGGCAGGCCCAGCAGGAGCCCCGACCCGTCGTGGGCCACGGGAGAGACCTTGCCGTGCATGGGCTTGGCGGCGCGGACGACCTTGCCGCCGCAGGCTTCCACGATCACCTGGTGGCCGAGGCAAACGCCCAGGATGGGCACGGAGGGTGCCAGCGCCTCCACGAGGGCCCGGCAGACGCCCGAATCGGAAGGCGTTCCTGGCCCCGGAGAGAGGACGATGCCCGAAGGAGCCATGTCGCGGACCTCCTGCACCGTCACCTCGTCGTTGCGCACGACCTTCAGGCTCGGTTCGAGGGCGCCCATCATGGACACGAGGTTGAAGGTGAAGGAATCGTAGTTGTCGATAAAGAGAATCATCAAAGGGCTCCTTCGCAAGGGCCGTGATGAGGAGATGATGGGATGAAGAGATGAGGAGAAACCCTCCCGCTTCGAGCGCCGAGCGCTCTTCGTTCTCGCAATGGGTTGTTCGAATTCGGGTCTCTCATCTCCTAATCCCCTAATCTCGTCATCTCGGCATCGCCTCATCCCCTCATCTCGGCATCTCGTCATCTCATCATCTCGGCATCTCGTCATCTCATCATCTCGGCATCTCGTCACTTCCTCCGAGTGCCGCGAGCATGACGCCCGCCTTGTGGTGGATCTCCTTCCACTCGGATTCATCCACCGAGTCGGCCACGATGCCCGCGCCGGCCCGGAAGCGTGCCCGCCCTCCCTCGAACTCCACCGTGCGGATGGCGATGCAGGTCTCCAGGTTGCCCGCCGCGTCCACGGTGCCCACGGCCCCGCCGTAAACGCCCCGGTCCTGCTGTTCCAGCTCGCTCAGGATCTGGACGGCCCGGATTTTGGGGGCGCCGCTCACGGTGCCCGCGGGGAACGTGCTCCAGAGGGCGTCCAGGGCCGGCAGGCCCTCGCGCAGCCGGCCCTGGACTTCGGAGGTGAGGTGCATCACGTGAGAGAACCTCTCTACGGCGCCGCGGACGGGGACCGTCACCGATCCGAAGTCGCAGACGCGGCCCAGATCGTTCCGGGCCAGGTCCACGAGCATGGCGTGCTCGGCCAGCTCCTTGGGATCGTGCAGGAGGTCCTCCTCCAGGCGGCGGTCTTCCTGAGGGCCGGTGCCGCGCCGCCGCGTCCCCGCAATGGGCACGGTGCTTACCGCCCGGCCTTCCACGCGCACGAGCATTTCCGGAGATGCGCCCACCACCTGGCGTCCGCCCAGCGAAACGTAAAAGTGGTACGGGGAGGGGTTGAGGCGCCGCATGCGCCGGTACACTTCGAAGGGGTCGCCGTGAAAGGCGCCCTCGAAGGGTTCCGATAGGACGACCTGGTACGCGTCCCCCGCGAGGATGGCCTCGTGGATGGCGGCGAGGTTGCGAGAGAAGCGGGCGTGGTCTGGGGAGGACTCCAGGGACCACGCCGTGGCACCCACGCGCCCGCCCACTGAACCCTCCAGCCGGTCCCGGGTTTCGGAGAGAAGGCGTCTGACGTCCTGCGCGCCCTCATCTTTGTTGGGAAAGCGGTAGAGCCAGGCTTCCTGGCGCAGG
>JAKAKG010000049.1 GCA_021813555.1 Acidobacteriota bacterium | reverse complement strand
ATACACCATTTTAGCTCCTGCTAAGCAGTTGTCCGGGCTTAAACCTGGACCGGGGGTTCGAATCCCCCCCTCTCCGCCAAAGGGTTTCTTAGAAGCAATCCCGCAAAGGACGCAGTTTGGGGGGGATGAGAAGGGCGGGGGAGTGTCCGTGGGCTTCGAGGCGCAGGCGCCAACAGATTGGCGCCGAGCCGTAGAAGGCCCGGAAGGGGACCCGCCCCGGGAACCGCGG
Organism: Acidobacteriota bacterium; assembly: GCA_021813555.1. Lineage (GTDB taxonomy): Bacteria > Acidobacteriota > UBA4820 > UBA4820 > DSQY01 > JAKAJA01. Next base: position 13,482 of record JAKAKG010000049.1, on the reverse strand, counting down.
CTTCCCTTGAAACGCAGCGCCCTCTGGACGCGAGGCTTCTAGGGGAGGCAGGTTCGAATCCCCCCCTCTCCGCCAAAGCATTGACAGATAGGGAGTTGCGAAGGGCGCCCCGGGGCCTGATGAGGCACTTTTCTTCTGGTCTTGGGGGGAGGCGTTGCAACTAAAGGATCATGCTCATACCGTATCGCCGGCTTTCAAGGTCTTCCCTTGCTTCGTTTTAACCTTCTTCATGTCCTCGCCATCGGCGAATTCCTCGGCGAGGTGCCGCCATCGTTCAGAAGCTCCACCGGAAGCCCACCGCGCCCGCGCGGGGTTCGGTTCTCTTCATGGTCTTCCCCCAACTGTTGTTCACAATGTTGGGGTCGCTCCAGTACGCCTTGGTCTGATAGAAGGTCTCCTCCACGGTGAACTCGTACTGTGTGTTGAAGAGGTTGAGTACGTCGGCGAAAAGGGTGAGGTCGGAGCCCTTGATCTTGATGGCGTACTCCACGTGGAGGTTGATGGTCAGCGTGGAGGGAAGACGCCCGGCCTCGCCTCTGGGCGTGACGAAGAGCTTCCCGTAGCCCGGGTCGTTCTGGGGCCAATCGGCGATGCGGCTGATGGGGCGACCCGTGTCCGCGCGCAGCGAGCCGCCCACGAGGAGACCGTTGTCCCACTGATAACCGGAGATCAGTTTGATCATGTGGGTGCGGTCCGTGGGCAGGTAGCCGTACCTGTTTCCAGACCAGCGCGCGCTCGGGATATCCCACTCGGTGGTGGCGTTGGGGGTCAGCTCCGGCGTGCTCCGGTCGTACCCGGCCGCGGTGTTGCCCTTCAAGCTGGAGAGCGTGTAGCTGCCCTGCAGGAACCAGTGATCGGTGAAGCGCTTCTCCGCCACCAGCTCAAGGGCCTGGAAGCGCCTTACAGGCTTTGGGAAGGGCGCGAAGTCGGGCACGGCGCCCCTCCAGGAGTCTTGGAGCGGGGACCATTGGTAGCCGGGATTCATGATGATGTAATCCACGGCTCCCGTGGCGGGATTGACGTAGGACGACGTTTCCAAGAGGCGGTTGAGCTCGCGGTAGACGGCCCGGGCCGTCAGGCTCCAGTTGGGGGCGGGCTCCCACTGGAAACCGAGGACGTACTCGTCTTGGGACTGGTTCTGAACGCCGCCGAGGGCGAAGGCGGGGGCGGGGTTGTAGGCCGTGTGGGAGGTCAGGACGCCCCATACGTAGGTATCCTTGTAGGAGGCGTGGCCGGAGTCCAGAACCTTGCCCACATAGAGGGGCACGCGCTCGAAGTAGCGGCCCGCCGTGGCGTAGAGCTTGCTTTTCCCGTTGCCCAGCATGTCCCATGCGAGACCTAAACGGGGCGACCAGTCCTGGAGGGACAGGGTGTTGCCGTACTGGCTCTCCACCCGGTTCAGCTCCCAGCGCAGGCCGGCCGTCAGGGTGAGGACGTCGCTGAGGGTCCAGCGGTCTTGAACGTAGAGGGCCCCGTAGCTCCCGGTCACCTTGAGCTTCGGGTTCTGCAGGGTCGTCAGGTACCAATTCTTGTAGCTCGAGGGCGCAGTGATGGGTCCCGAGGCACGGCCCTTGAGGCGTTCCAAGTAGCCGCCCGTGTAGCCGGAGGTTTGGGTCCAATCGGCATTTTCCAGGTCGCCCCCGAAAGAGATCTCGTGGGCACCCCCCGCGGGGAGCCAGGTGGCCTTGAACCCGAGCTGGTCGGTGTTGCGGTCGTCGTAGGTGTACTTGCCGAACCCCGGGCTCACGGCCAGGTTCTGGTTCCAGTCCTGGCTCTGCAGGAGCGGGGTGTCCATGGCGACGCCCGTGGGCAGGAGGTCGTTGTGGCGCCGGGTGAAGGCGGCGTGAGCGTCGGTGAAGAGGCGGGGGGTCCAGGTGGCGTACCACTTGAGGCCGATGTTGGAACTGCCCACGTCTCTCCGGCTGTTGATGGTCTCAGGAAAGAGCGTGGGCGTGGGTCCTTCGTGCAGATCCTGCCGTGAGGGGTCGCCGAAGGTCTCGAGTTCCATCCGGTGGTTGTCGGAGATACGCCAGGTGAGCTTGGCGATGTAGGTCGTGGTGTTGGTCTCGTTGGAGTAGTCGTAGGGCAGCGCCAGCGTCGTGGGGTCCCTCAGGCTTTCCACGATGTCGTAACCCTTGTTGTCGTCGGAGTGGTGGTAGGGGTTGGCGCCCGCGAAAAACCAGAGGCGGTCTTTGACGATGGGGCCCGACAGGGTGAAGCCGTAGTCCTGGGCGCGCCAGTCTTGGTCCCGGGTCACCTCGAAGTCGTTGGAGTTGATGCGCGCCGTCATCCCGCTCGCGGTGAACCAGCCGAAGACGCTGCCGTGCCATTCGTTGCTTCCGGACTGGGTGACCATATTGAAGTATCCCCCGGTGGAGGCCGCGCCCTGGGCCTCCACCCCGTATACGGTGGAGTCCAGGCTCTGGAAGAAGGCGATGTTCATGCCCGTGCCCCACTCGCCGGTGACGGGATCGTTGGTCTTGATGCCGTCGATCAGGTAGATATTTTCCGTGCCCGTGGCGCCTCCCACCGCGGGGTTCCCGGCGCGGCGGGAGTGGCTTGAATCGGGCGTCTGGTAAAGGAGCGACTGGTAGGAACGGTCCTGGAATTCGCCCAGCACGGGCAGGGCCTCGATCTCCTTGTCGGGCAGGACCAGCGGCGTTTCCGCCTGGCGCGTGGATACCATGGGCGCGAAGGGCTCCACGGTGATCACGTCCCCGCCACCCACGACGATCGAGAGGGTCGTCACCGTGTTGGATTTGACGGACAGGCCTCTGCGCACCACGGGCGCCAGATCCTCTGCGGAGACCGTCAGCGTCACCTGCTCGCAAGGAGGCAGCTGGAGCAGGTCGAAGGTCCCGTTGTCGTTGGTGACGGCCGTGTGGAGGCCCTGAAGACACGGGCCTTCCGCGGAGCCGACCGCCCCCGCTACCGGCGCGCCGCCCTCACCGGTGATCCTGCCGGCGATTTCTCCAGAGGTGATCTGGCCCAGCGTCCCCATCCCCGTCGTGGCCGCCAAAAAGACCGCGGCCGCAAACCCTGGTGCCTTTCCCATCCCATCCCCCCTTCGCCCCTCGGCCACCGAGTCCCCAGCTTCACTCTGGTGACGCGGTGCTGGCATATGGGTTCGATCACGACCCCGTCCCGAACGAGCTCCATCTTCTTGAAATCGGTCTTGAACCGGTATTTCAGGTGAAAGCGGGAACCGAAGATGGCGGCCAGCAACGCGGAGCCCCCCGTCTTCTGAATCTCCGTCATCAGCGGGCTCCCGATGGCAACCACCCGTTCGCCCTCCGATACGGGGGGATGCTCGAGGGAGTCCTGCGCCAGTCTCAGGACCATGAGGTTCTTCACCGCATCCGGATGGACCCTGAGGACGGCGATGTCGAGGGTATCGTCGTAGTCGACCAGCTGCGCAAGGTACTTTTCGGAGGGGCTCGTCTTGATGGCCAGGTAGGACGATCCTTTGACCACGTGATAGTTCGTGAGAACCAATCCGCCGGCATCGACCAGAAAACCGCTGCCGTGCCCCGATTCCGATTCTATCTTGAACACGCTGGATTTCAGTTTTTGGTAGAGGCGCGCCTCGTCCGTGACTACCGCCGCTCTGGGGCTTGTCTCCTCCTTGGTGGTCACCGTGGCATTGTCGTTGGACAGCTCAACGTCGGTGGCACCTGTTGACGCTGTGCTGAAGGGGACCTCCCACGAGTAGAGCTTCCCTTCAAAATCGACGGGGGTCGCACTTTTGATCATGTAAGAGCCCGCGTCGATCTCCAGGGTGGCGCCACCCTGGAAGCTGGTCGTAACGGTCATGCCGCCGATGCAACCCGGTTGGCGGCACAGCGTGAACATCTTCTTGGGGACTGGCCTCAGTGAAAGATCATCGGCGACGATGACGACTCTCACCGTTAGGGTGGCCTTCGAAACCGCTTCCCGGGTCTGCATGGAAGGCCGTTGGGGCAAAATTCCGGTGGGCAGCAGGAGAGAGAAGGCCAATGTGCCCAGGAGCCGGGCGGCCATGTGGGTGGTGCGTGAATCGTGTGGCATCTATACCTCCTGGGGCGAACGATCTGTTAGGCAATCAGCGGCAGAATCTGCCGGCGGCGACAGGGCAGGCCACGCACTCGGCGACGAGCGCCGGATCGCTCAAGGGCGCCCGGGTCAGCGGGCGCGATGCGACTTGAGGCCGGCCCGGCGTCGCCATCCCATCCCTTTCGGCTCGAAGGGGTCGGGGATAGAGCGGGATGGGGCGTGATCAGCACTTCCGCGGGGTCTGCAACTCTTATGAGGCAGTCCGTGAGCCTGGCCCCGACGGCCTCCTTGGGGACCGTCTCTTCGAACGGAGGTGTGCGCTGCAGGTGCTACTTCGACCGGATCCGGGGCGGCAGCAATCGGCCCGGACTGGACGGAGCTCTCTCGTTCACTGCCCTTGGACGCAATCGGGGCAGTTCCGAAGAAGCGCTCCCTGAGATGGGGGGGAAGGCTACCTAAGACGTTGATAATATAGTGCCTTTTCGAATTAATAACCAGTCGATAAGGAGTTGGGCCCGCAGGGAGGCCGCGCAGAACACCTGAATGGCCGGCTTCTCTGGTGGTCCATCTAGGCCGAATGCTCGTGAAGAGTCGAGACGGCCCCGCTCCTTTCCCTTGCGGGGGTGTTGGAGGTCGCGCCCCCGCAGCCGGGCGCCGGACCACAAGGCCGGCCCGGGAACTGCGCGGAAGATCTGCACCGCGCACCGAATATCCGCTCCGTGGCTTTTCGGCCCGCTTCGCGACTTTACGGGGCGGTCCGCTCGCGGCGATTCCCTCAAATGCGATGTTCTTCCAGGTTGGTGCGTGCTGAACACAGGGGTCACATCGCCCTCTCCCTGTTCCGTAGTCCATACGGAAGTGCCCAGCGTCCTATGCAATTTCCACCACCCCGTTCGCCACAGCCCACCGTAGCCTCTACGCTGATCCGGGAGACGGGCGGACGCTAGACTCAAAAGGAAGCGGCGGCCGAAATACAGTGCTGTGGGTGACGCCAGCGGCCTGAGACTCCCTTCTCCAGAGCGCAACGTCCGCGAAGCCGCCTGATGTCGCACCACCACACCCTCGCTGGCAGGGAACCCGTGGAGCGCGGCCAGAAAGGAGGCACCGACCCATGACGTGGCAGATCGTAGGCAGGCCGTGAAGGCGTTGCGATGAAGGTATAGAAGGAGATGACGCGCAAAGGGGTTCTATGCTCCGAGTTCTGGTGCTGGCCCTCGTTGCGGCTGCTTTCGTGGCCCCTTGATGCCGGCGTGTGCGGCGGATGTCGGTGACCGGACCAAATCCTGATTCCAGGGGACCCTCGCCTGCAGGACGTATCCGAAGGAAAAGCGCGCCACGATCGAAGTTGTGGAACCTCGAAAAGTATGATGGAAAGAGGACAATCCTAGAAAGAAAGGGGTAAGTACCATGAAAACGAGAAGCAAAACCTCCAACACGATGGGCTGGATCACCGGCCTGGCCACCGCGACGCTGCTCATCGGAGCCGTGGGATGCGCCAGTCAGAAGCCTCCCGAGCAGAGCTACATGGGTCCTGCGGGCGCTGAAGGCCCTGCCGGTCCTGCTGGTATGCAGGGTGAAGTCGGCGCCACCGGAGCAAGCGGGGCAGGCATTAGCGGTCCCGTCGGCGAGCGGGGTCCCTCTGGCCCCATGGGAGTTCAGGGTCCGATTGGGGCGACGGGCGCCGCAGGGGCAATGACCAGAGGACCCGCTGGTGCGACCGGACCAGCCGGCCCCCAGGGTGCGCAGGGAGTTCGCGGCATCACGGGAGCGCAGGGCGCCAGTGAGGTCGGTTCCACCAGCGCGATGGGCCAGGTCGGCAGCGAGGGCGCCCAGGGCCTTCGCGGCGAGACGGGCGAGCGTGGGCTAACGCAGGTCGGTCCCGCGGGACCGGTTGGCAAGAGCGGCCCCGCCGGCGCGAGAGGGATGATCGGAGACACCGGTTCACAGGGCGCCACCACGGTTGGCGGTGCCGGTTCGACTGGACCTGCCGGGTATTCAGGCCCGCGAGGCATCCAGGGGGAAGAGGGCGCACAGGGCCCCGGTGGAATGATACCGACCTGGACCTCGTACCGGACCTTCTCCTTTTATTCCACCACGACGGACCTATCTCATTCCGACATGACCAGGGTGTCCGAAGTGGCCGAGTACATGAGGCAAAACCCGTCCCTGAAAGTCGGGATCGACAGCTCCATCCCGCGGGGTTCGGATTCCCGCAACCAGGAGATTGCCAACGGCCGTGCGAGCAGCGTTCGTTCTGCGCTGATCCAGGCCGGGGTGCCGGCCAGCAGGATCGAGATGGGAAGCTTCGGCGATCCGACGCTCGCGAGTGAAGGGCGTGTCGACGTGTTGATCCGCACAAGCAACTGACGGGCAAGGAAGTCTCCTATCAGGGCGGGAGGGGGTCACACCCTTCCCGCCCTCTTTTTTGAGCGGCGCGAAAGGCCGTCGTCGTCACGGCGCTCACGCCGGTTCTGAGGGATGACGCGTGGCGGACGAAACGGCCTCCTGGTCTGCCCGCGCTCTTCGCCCCCGGACGCAGTCGCGTCTTCTGAAAGGAGTTACGCATGCTTGGGATCCCAGGCGTGATCTTCCTGACGTCCGTATCCGCAAGTCGCTGATTCGATGCATGTCTAATGCGTATTTTGAGTTCTTTGAGCCCACGGGGCTCTCACGAGGTGGAAACGATGTGTAACTCAAGGTTCATTGTCTTGTCCCTGGTTGCGGCGTTGATGCTTGCCTTGCCGGCCGCGTCGTCAGCACAGGTTTCCCTATCCATTACCATTGCCCCGCCAATGCTGCCGGTCTATTCGCAGCCCGCGTGTCCGGCGCCCAACTACATGTGGACGCCCGGTTACTGGGCGTACGGCTCGTACGGCTATTACTGGGTGCCCGGCACATGGGTCGAGCCGCCCCAGGTCGGCTTCCTCTGGACGCCCGGTTATTGGGGCTGGGCCGGAGGAAGCTTCATCTGGAACGTGGGCTACTGGGGCCCCCAGATCGGATTCTACGGCGGCGTCTCCTACGGATTCGGATACGACGGCGTCGGGTATGACGGCGGGTACTGGCGCGGCCGTGACTTCTACTACAACCGCAACGTGGCAAACGTGAACGTGAACATCAATCGAAACGTGTACGACAGGCCCGTCGCCAACAGGCAGGACAACCGAGTGAGCTACAACGGAGGCAATGGTGGAATCATGGTGCGGCCGAACCACGAGCAGGAAATGGCCGCGCGCGAACAACACAGGCCCCCCACCTCCATGCAAACACGGCAGGAGCAAGGAGCAAGCAGGAACCGGGAGTTGCAGGCCTCGGTGAACCACGGAGTGCCAGCCGTAGCCGCCACCGAGAGGCCCGGAGTTTTTGAGGGCCGCGGCGTCGTGGCTGCCAAGGGAACACCTGGGAACGCCTCGGGAACTCGGCCGGAGCCCAGACGCGGCAACCATGACAGCTCGAGGCCTTCGAACAATGCGGCGCACCCCAACAACGCGCAGCCCACCCCCATGATGCAGCACAAGGCCGCGCCCGGCACGGCCAATCGCAACCCTTCCAAGCCCGCTCTGGACAAAGCGAAGCCGGAGCCGAACAACGAGAAACAGAAGAAGAGCCAGTAGCCCTTTGGAGGCCTATCGGATCGCGCACGCCGTGCACGCCCGCACCGCGTAAGGAAAGGCATCGACCGGGGACCTCCGCCGCGCGGTGGAGCCGTACCGCTCGCCGTTCGACGAGCTCCTGCACGAGGGAAACGCGGACGCGCCGCACGAAGAGCTGGTCGGCGCGTCCGCCGGGGACCACCAGCAGGTTGGGTGGGCAGGGCCGTTGATGCAGGCGGGCGCCGCGGCTGCCGTTCTGCGTCCCGTGGCAGTTTCTCGTCTCATGGATGAGGGGATCACCGGCCTCGGATCAAGGCCTCCTGAGCGCGCCCCAGCGAGGTCGCCTGGACAGCCGCGGTTCAGGCGCGCTAGACTGGAGAAGGAGCTCCGATGAAGGACGTTTCGATCGTCACCCGCCGCCTGGTTTTGACGCCGCTGGGCGTGAACGATGTCTCGCGGCTCTTGGAGTACCGCTCGGACCCGGGCGTGACCCGCTACCAATTCTTCGAGCCGCACGGCGAGGATGATGCGCGGCGGTTCATTCTCGGCGGCCCGCCGGATTTGTCCGCCTGGCACCAGTTCGGCATCCGTCTCAAGGCGTCGGACCTGCTCGTGGGCGACGCGGGCATCCGGTTTCCTTCGGGAGATACGAGCCAGGCGGAGGTGGGCGTGACGGTGGCGCCGGATCACCAACGCCAGGGGATCGCCTCGGAAGTCCTCGCCGCGGTGCTTGAGCACCTGTTCTGTGCCGTGGGGACCCATCGGGTGTTCGCCTCGGTGGATCCTCGCAACGCCGCGTCCATGGCGCTGTTCGCGCGCCTCGGGCTGCGGCGCGAGGCCCACTTCCGCCAGAGCCTGTGGTTCAAGGGCGAGTGGGCCGACGACGTGGTCTTCGGGATGCTCCGTTCGGAATGGACGCCGGCCATTCCTTGAACGTCGGTGTCAGCGGCGCCGAGCACGGCCTCGATGGCGGGAAGGCCGCGGATGTCTCTGCGCTGGCAGGGGTCTTAGCGAGGGCCTATATTAGGTACGAACATATTCCAACGTGGGCGGGCGCGGGAAATGTACGCCAGGAGAGTGTCATGATTGGCCCCCAAACCCCCACGCTGCCGAAAGACCATCGGCCGCCCGCGACCAGGCCCGACTGGATCAAGGCCATGGCGCGCTACGAGCTGCCGAGCCTGAGAAGGGCCCTCTGGCAGATGCTCGATACGTTCATTCCTTACCTCGCCCTCTGGGCGTTGATGGTCCTTCTGCTCAAGCAGGGCGCCCCGTACGGGATCGTCCTGCTGCTGTCCATCGTGGCGGCGGGGCTGCAGGTGCGCATCTTCATCATGTTCCACGACTGCTGCCACGGTTCGTTCTTCCGTTCCCACGTGGCGAATACGGTTCTGGGGACGATCGCCGGCGTGATGACGTTCACGCCCTTCAAGGATTGGCGCCAAGCGCACAACATGCACCACGCCACCTCGGGCGATCTTGACCGCCGGGGCGTGGGCGACGTGACGACCATGACGGTGGAAGAGTACCGGGCGGCCCCTCTGATGAGGCGGCTGCGGTACCGGGCCTACAGGCACCCCCTGGTGATGTTCGTGCTGGGGCCCGTCTGGGTGTTCCTCGTCTCCTTCCGCTTTTTTCCCAAGAACGCCAAGCGCCCCGAGCGCATCAGCATCCTGATCACCAACGTGTCCATCGCGGCGGTGGCCTGCGCGGCGAGCTGGACCATCGGCTTGCGCACCTACCTGCTCATCCAGTTGCCAATCCTCCTCATCAGCGGCGCGGCCGGGATCTGGCTGTTCTACGTGCAGCACCAGTTCGAGAAGGATTACTGGGCGCGCCATGAGGTTTGGGATCCGCTGCGGGCCGCCTTGCAGGGCAGCTCGTTTTACAAGCTGCCCAAGATTCTCCAGTGGTTCAGCGGCAACATCGGATTGCACCACATCCACCACATTCGCCCGCGCATCCCGAATTACAACCTGCAGCGGTGCCTTGATGCGATTCCGGCACTCCAAGCCGTGGAGCCGCTGACCTTATGGAGGAGCCTGCGATCCCTCCGGTTCCGCCTCTGGGATGAGGCCGGCCAGAAGATGGTGGGGTTTCGCGCCCTTCACAGGATGTCGTCCGTCCCGTCTCGCTAGTCGTGCGCCTTGAATACCCTGGGGAGGACCTTGATGGCCTTCAGCCAACCTCCCAGCCGTGTGCCCACGGAGGCGGCGTAGAGGCCGAGCATGAGCCCCTTGATGCCCTCGTAGACGGCCTCCGATTGGGGGTACCACCACAGCTCGCGAGGCGCGAACGAGAGGAGGTCGTCCACCAGGACCTGGGTCTGGGTCATCTCTTCGAAGCCCACCTGCCCGTGCGTCCGCCCCAGGCTGGACTGCTTGAACCCGCCCCATGGGGTCTCGGGCAGGCCGTGGCTCATGAGGTGGTCGTTGATCGTGACGGCCCCGGCCTGGAGGCGTCGGGCCAGCCGGGCGGCCTTGCGCCGGTCCCGGCTCCACACGGAGGCGGTGAGGCCCAGGTTGGAGTCGTTGGCCAGGGCCACCGCTTCCTCCATGTCCCGGACCTTCATGACGCCCACCACGGGTCCGAAGGTCTCCTCCCGCATGGTGGCCATGTCGTGGGTGACGCCCGTGAGGACCATGGCCGGGAGGAAGAATCCCTTCCCGTCCTCGGGCGCCTCGGATTTTGCATAGAGGGTGGCCCCCTTGGCGAGGGCGTCCTCCACGTGCCGCTTCACGGTCTCCATCTGGCGCGCGGTGGTCATGGCCCCCATGTCCGACTGGAAGGACGCGCCCGGCCCCACGCGCAGCCCTTCGACCCTGGGTTTGAGCGCGGCGAGGAAAGGCCCGTACACCTTCTCGTGGACGTAGATGCGCTCCACCCCGCCGCAGGACTGGCCGGCGTTCTGCATGCCCGCCCAGAGGGCCCCGGCGGCGGCGCGTTCCAAGTCCGCATCCTCGCAGACCAGCATGGGATCGTTGCCGCCCAGCTCCAGAGAGAGAGGCGTCAGGGTCTCGGCCGCCTTGGCCATGAGCGTCTTCCCCACGGGGACGCTGCCAGTGAAGAACAGCTTGTCCACCCCCGCTTCGAGGAACGCGTCGCCCGCCACCCGGCCGGGCATGTTGATGAAGGCGAACAGGCCCTCGGGAAGGCGAGCGGCTCCCATGACGTCCGCGAGGGCGCGCCCCACCATCTGCGTCTCCGATGCCGTCTTTAAAATGACCGCGTTGCCCGCCAGCAGGGCCATCACCACCTCGTGGAAGGGGATGCCGAAGGGGTAGTTCCACGGCGAAATGATCCCCACCACGCCCCAGGGCAGGCGGGCCAGCGTGGAGCGCTTGTTGGCCAGGGCGAGGGTGGCGGAACCGAGCCGGCGCGGCGCGAGGAACCGCGGGGCCATGCGGGCGTAGTAGGTGACGGAGATGGCGGCGGGAAGGATTTCGGTGGCCAGGGCATCCAGGCGCGTCTTGCCGTTGTCCCGGGAGATGACCAGCGCCAGTTCGTCCGCGTGGGCCACGAGATAGTCCCGGAGGGGCAGAATCCGCCGCGCCCGTTCCCGGGAAGGCAGGAGCGCCCAAGAGGCCTGCGCGCGTCGCGCCCGGGCCACGGCGGCCGCCAGATCATCCACGGTGTTGAGGGGAGAATACCCGAAGACCTCGCCCGTAGCGGGGTCCGAGCATGCCGTCGCGTCGGGGGCCTGAGGCACCATGTGCACCTCCTCCATGGAACAACGCGATCATTGTGCCACGGTTGAGGGGTGATTAGGTGATGAGGGGATGAGGGAAAGCGCTTCGGTGGGGGCGTTGACTCTGCTCCCTGCTCCCTGCTCCCCGCTCCCCGCTCCCCGCTCCCATCTTTCGCTATCCCCATTGCCATGGGAAGGTCCTAGGTGATGGCCACCATGCGCTCGATGGGCAGGCGCGCCCGCTCCGCGATGTCCTTGGGGACCTTCACCTCATAGACGCCCTGGTCGAGGGTCCGCACGAGCTTTTCCATGGTGATCATCTTCATGTACTTGCATTCCATGGCGTCGCTCACGGGGAAGAAGGCTTTGCCGGGGGCCACGTTCTTCATCCTGTGCAGGATGCCCGTTTCGGTGGCCACCACGAACTCCCGTTTGGGCGAGGCCGTGACGTGGCGAACCATGCCCTCGGTGGAGGTGATGAAGGCGTTTTCCTGCTTCAGGTCTTTATCCTTCAGGTAGACCATGCAGGAGGTCACGCAGCCGCATTCGGGATGGATGAGGAAGTCGGCGCCGGGGTGGGCCTCGCGCGCCCGCTCCACGTCCTCGGGCCGGACGGCGGCGTGCACGTGGCACTCCCCGGCCCAGAGGTGCAGGTTTTTGCGGCCCGTGGTCCTGGCCACGAAGGCGCCCAGGAACATGTCGGGGCCGAAGAGGACGGGCTGGTCCTCGGGGATGGACTGGACCACCTTGACGGCGTTGGAGGACGTGCAGCAGTAGTCGCTCAGGGCCTTCACGGCGGCGCTGGTGTTCACGTAGGTCACCACCGCGGCCTCGGGGTAGCGCTCCTTCCAGGCCTTGAGCTGCGCGGCTGTGAGGGTGTCCGACAGGGAGCATCCGGCCTCCAGGTCGGGGATGAGAACGGTCTTGTCCGGGCAGAGGATGCTCGCCGTCTCGGCCATGAAGTGCACGCCGCAGAAGACGATCACATCCGCGTTGGACCGGGCCGCTTCCTGGCTCAGGCCCAGGGAGTCGCCCACGAAATCGGCCACGTCTTGAACGTCCGGAAGCTGATAATTGTGGGCCAGAATGACGGCGTTCCTCTTGTGCGCCAGGTCGCGGATGCGGTCCGCGAGGGGATGCTGGGCGGTGCTGAGGTTGGTACCGGTGGTCATGAGAGCCTCCAGGGAGAGAAATATAGGTCCCCCGGCTCACGCGGGCACTTGGCGCCGGAGGGTAAAGCAGGATAGCATAGGGGCTCAAGTCATTGGGAGGCGACATGATTTGGATGCTAATCTTTGGTGCAATCGTTATACTGCTGGCCATCATCGCTGTTGCCCTGCTGTTCGGCCGAAATCAAGCAAAAACGTGGGCCAAAGTCGGGATCGGGTGCTTGGTGGTCCTGGTCTTCTGTTGCATCATCAGCATCGTGGCAGGTATCTATACCGGTGTCGGGGGTAAAATTAAGAGTATATTTGGGGGCTTGGGCGGCGCCAAACAGATGGCAACGGACGTGAAGGCCATCCAGAACCTGGATACGCAGTACCCCTTCACGGCGCCCGAAAACGGCAACGTGGAGGAGAGCCGCCTGCAGGCCTACGTCGCCGTGGCCACGGGCATCAAGACGGCCATGGAACCTTACGAGGGATGGATCAAGACCCACCAGAACCACGAAAAGGGCAATTGGAAGGACGTGAAGGAGGCCCTCACCATGAGCGCGGCCTATGTGGGCGCCATGAGGAAGGGCCTGGACGAGCAGAAAATGAGCCCCAAGGAATACCACTGGATCGCGGCCAAGATGAAGGAGGCGGAGGAGGAAGGCGGGGCGGGGCCGAGCGAGGCCCAGAAGCAGATGGTGGACGGCTCCGTCCAGGTCTTGCAGCAGCAGATGGACCAGCCCGGCACGACTCCGGAGGCCAAGGCTCAGCTCCAGGGGCAGATCGACAAGCTCAAGGCCACCCTTGCCGAGGGCAGCGGAGCCGAGGCTTCCCCCAACCGGCAGCTCTACCTCAAATACGCGAGTGAGCTCAAGGCGTGTGATTTGAAGGAATTTCGCGACATCCGGGTCGAGTGACCCGCCCCGATCCCGGTGAGCCCTCCCGGGCTTCTGGCCGGGACGCCGCTTGACACGAGACCGCGCTCGGGGTATGATGCCGCTTCTGTCTTGCTGGA
>JAKAKG010000194.1 GCA_021813555.1 Acidobacteriota bacterium | reverse complement strand
TGTGAGACATGCGCCCCCGGTTCCGTCACGGGCGGTTCCCATGTGTGTGGGGCCGGTGACAGTCGTGGAAAGCGGGCCATGGTGCGTGCCCTAAGGAGGCTCCTTAGGGATATACTCCCTCTGGGAGGGTGCGATGGAACGGTTCGTGATCGAGGGCGGGGTCCCGCTGAGTGGAACTACGGGCGTGAGGCCCTCCAAGAACGCCCTCCTGCCCTGTCTGGCGGCCACCCTGTTGACGGACCAGACGGTCACCTTCTCCGATTCGGCGGACCTCATGGACATCGCGTCCATGCTCGATCTCCTGCGGCACCTCGGGGTTGAAACGGACGGCGAGCCCGGAGGGCCACTGACACTGAGAGCCTCCTCCCTGTCAGGGCTGGAAGCACCCTATGAACTGGTGAGAAAAATGCGGGCCAGCATCGTGGTGCTGGGGCCCATGCTGGCTCGGGGCGGTCGGGCGAGGGTCTCCCTTCCCGGCGGCTGCGCCATCGGCGCCCGCCCCGTGGACCAGCACTTGAAGGCGCTGGAGGCCATGGGAGCTGAGATCACGGTGGACCACGGCTACGTGGAGGCCACGGCGAAGCGGCTTCGCGGCGCCGATGTGGTCTTCGACATGGCCACCGTGGGAGGGACGCAGAACGTCCTCATGGCGGCGGTTCTGGCGGAAGGGGAGTCGGTTCTTCACAACTCGGCCAGAGAGCCGGAGATCACCGACCTCGCGGACCTGCTATCCAAGATGGGCGCCAGGATCGAGGGGGCGGGCACGGACACGATCCGGGTACGGGGCGTGTCCTCGCTCGCGGGTGCCCGGCACACCTGCATCCCTGACCGCATCGAAGCGGGGACCCTCCTGATGGCTGGCCTGATCACGGGCGGCCACGTCACCGTGTCGCCCGCCGTTCCCGACCACTTGGAGGCCTTGCTGGCCAAGCTCCGCGCCATGGGCGCGGCGATCCGCGTGGACGGAGGGGCCATCGGTGCCTCGTGTCTAGGGGGACTGAATGCGGCGGACGTCATGACGGCGCCCTTCCCGGGCTTCCCCACGGACCTTCAGGCCCAGTTCGTGGCCCTCCTCACGCGTGCCCGCGGCGTGGGCACCGTCAAAGAAACCATCTTCGAGAATAGGTTCATGCACGTGCCCGAACTGGCGCGCATGGGCGCGGACATCCGCGTGGACGGCAACGTGGCCATGGTAGCGGGCTCCGATCTGAGCGGGGCTCCCGTCATGGCGAGCGACTTGAGGGCCTCGGCCTGTCTGGTTCTCGCGGGACTGTGCGCGGAAGGCAAGACGGAGGTTCGGCGCATCTACCACCTTGACCGGGGCTACCAGCGGCTCGAGGAACGCCTTCAAGCGCTGGGAGCCCGCGTGCGGCGGGAGAAAGACTAGGAATGAAACCAGAAGATCGGGTGAATCTGTGAACGGCGCGGCTTTACTTTTCGCTACGACCAACGAAGGCAAGCAGCGGGAGATCCGGCGTCTACTCGAAGGCCTTCCCTTGCGGCTCCTGTTCCTCCAGGATGTACCCGAGGTTCCCGAGGTGGAGGAGACGGGCCAGACCTTCCTCGACAACGCCCGCCTAAAGGCTCAAGGGTACGCCCACCTTGCTCCCGGCGCCTTGATCGCGGCGGAGGATTCGGGCTTGGTGGTGCCTGCCCTGGAAGGCGAGCCCGGTGTCTATTCGGCACGCTACGGAGGGCTCACGGATGACGTCTCCCGAAACGCCCTCCTTATCAAGCGGATGCAAAGCCTGTACGGCAAAGACCGCGACGCCTATTACGAGGCGGTGGTCGTCCTGCTCAGCCCTCAAGGCGAGGAGCATATTTTCACGGGGCGCGTCCACGGTTCCATCGCCCCGGCGCCCGACGGAACGGGCGGGTTCGGGTACGACCCCGTCTTCATCCATCCCGACTTGGGGCGAACCTTCGGCAACGCCTCTCAATACGAGAAAGATCTCCTCAGCCACCGGGGCAAGGCCATTCGGGCCATGAGGGAATACCTTGAGGGGCAGTTGGGGGTTGAAGGTTGAGCGGGGAGCAGGGAGCAGGGAGCGGGGAGTGGGAAGCGGGGTAGCGCAGCCTACAACCTGGCGTTTCCTAGTCCCCTGGTCCCCTCATCGCCTCTTGCTCTTAACGGAGAATTTCGGCTCATGAAATCCGCCCTGGCCGATTTCGAGCATTACCTGAGCGAAGAGCGGCGCGTCTCGTCGCACACCCTCCGCGGCTATCTTTCCGACCTGGAGCAGTTCCGCGCCTTCCTGGCCACGGCTTTCTCCGGAATTCGGCACCCCGAAGAGGTGGACACGATCACCCTCCGGGCCTACCTTGGCTTTCTCCACCAGAAGGGAATCTCCAAGGCCTCGGTCATGCGCAAGCTGGCGGCCCTGCGCGCGTTCTTCCGGTTTCTGCACAGGGAGGGGAGGGTGGCGGCCAATCCCGCCAGGGTGCTGCACACGCCGCGGCAGATCAGGAAGGTGCCCCGGGTCTTGAGCGAGGGGGAGTCGGCTCTCCTGCTCGATAGCCCTTCCACGGCTGGCTCCCCGGCCCTGGCCACCCTGCGGGACCGGGCCCTTCTGGAACTGCTCTACGCCACGGGCATGCGCGCTTCCGAGGTGGTGGGCCTGGATCTGGGGCGCCTCTACCTCTCGGAGCGCATCGTTCGCGTGTGGGGCAAGGGGCAGAAAGAACGCATGGTGCCCTTTGGCGATCACGCCGCCAGGGCCATCGAAGAGTACCTCGCGGCGAGACCCGACGGAAAGGCGCTCAAGCCAGAGAGCGCCGTGTTCTGCAACCTCAAGGGCGGGCGGCTCACGAGCCGATCTCTTCAACGCATCGTGGAAAAATACGTGAAGCTCGCCCCCATGGACAAGAACGCCTCACCTCACACCTTGCGCCACTCCTTCGCCACCCACCTCCTGGCGCGGGGAGCGGACCTGCGGGCCATCCAAGAACTGCTGGGACACGAGAGCCTTTCCACCACGCAAAAGTACACCCACGTGGCCGCCACCCAGCTCAAGGCCGCCTACGACGCCGCTCATCCCCGCGCCCACCGGCGCCCCGACCCGGACGAAAAGGACTGACCCATGCAAAAGATGCTGGAGACCATGGTGGATGCCGCCTTCGGTGCGGGGCGCATCCTCAAACAGGCGCGAATCGAGGGCCCCGAGTGGGTCCACGAAAAGGGCAAGAACGACTTCGTGACGGCCGCGGACAAGGCCTGCGAGGCCCTCATCTTCGAGAAGCTCGCCATGAGCTACCCCCACATTCCCATGCTCGCTGAGGAGGGCTCGGGCACGGCCTCGGGCCAGGAGGGGCTTTTCTGGTGCGTGGACCCGCTGGACGGCACCAACAATTTCGTCCACGGCCTTCCCGTCTACTGCGTCTCCATCGGCCTCATCCGGGACGGGAAGCCCTTCCTCGGAGTCGTGTACGACCCGGTCCACGACGACCTTTTCACGGGCGGAGAGGGCCGGGGAGCCCAGCTCAACGGACGGACCATGGCGACTTCGGGACGCACGGCCCTGGACGGGGCTTTTCTCGCCACGGGATTTCCCTTCAAGGAGCTGGACAACCTCTGCGACTACATGAAGGGTTTCGAGCGCGTGGTTCAAGCTACGGGCGGCCTGAGGCGCTGCGGGGCCGCGGCCCTGGACCTCTGCTGGACCGCTTGCGGGCGGTTCGACGGCTTTTGGGAGCGGGGCCTCTGGCCCTGGGATACGGCGGCGGGGGCGGCGATCCTGAGGGCCGCAGGTGGCGAGCTCACGGATTTCTCCGGTGGGGACGGGTTTCTCTTCGGCCGCACGGTCGTCGCCGCGGCCACCCCCCAACTTTGCACTAGCCTGCGGACTTTGATTTCCTAGGACCGACAAGTCAGGCGAAAGAAGCAGGGACGTGGATTCCCGCTCCCTGCTCCCTGCTCCCGATCACAATCTAGAACACGATCTGGTACTGGAATCTCAGCTCGTAGGTGCTGCGCCTCGCCAGATCGTCGTGGAACCGCCGGTAGTCGGCCTGGAGCTTGTTGTTGTTCCCGCTGAAGTACCAGTTCATGCCCACGCCCCGCTCGATCTGTGCGTTCACGGTTTTGTCCGTGTTCGGATCGTATCCCCAGTAGCCAAGGAAGACCTCGCACCGGTTCGGAATGGCCAGGAATCCCACCTGGGCATTGACGCCCGTGGACCGCGTGCGCAGGTCATGGAGATCGGCGGCGCTCCGGTCGAAGTATTCGCCGTAGGCCGTGAACCTCCACACCCTGGCCATGAGGTCGTAGCCCTTGGTGCGGTATTCGCCGCCCGAAATGTAGAGGCCGACGGTGTTTTTCACCCGCGTGTCATTCTCCTCCAGCTCGAACCCGAGGGAGAGCTTGGGCGAGGTGATTCCGGCTGGAGTCGTTTCGTCGTAGCCGGTGCTCCCCCAGGGGCTCACCACGAACCTGAAGTCCTTCTGGTATTTGTGGTCGGCGTTGGTGTAGACGCTCCGGCCGCCGCCGTCGAAGACGCCCACCCTGTACTCGAAGAGGTCCGCCACGCCGGAGGGGCCGAACTGTCCCCAGGCCATGAGGCCCACGTCGCGGATGCTGCAGAAGACATAGGAGACGAAGGACCGGTCCACAAACATGTTGGCTTTGGTAGGGGAGATGCTCTGGCGCCCGAAGGGCGTCTTGAACTGGCCCGCCCTAACCTGGAAGTACCCGTGGCCGTGCGTGAAGTCGTAGTTGACGTAGGCGTCGTCCAGGACCCCCTTCGCGGTGTTGGCGTTGGCCCAGTCCACCTGGAGGCCGAATGTCAGATCCTTGGTGTAGGCCCAGCCCGTGAGGGTGGTCTTGGCGCGGCGGATGGCGAAGGTGGAGGTCTCATCCTGGTAAGGGTTGGTGTTCGATGTGTGGTCGCCCGTCCACCGGAACTGCAACCGGTTGGAGAAATGGATCTCGGCCTTGGGAAACGTGACGATCGTCTGGCCGTCCTTCCACGTGGCCGAGACGGGGGGCGCCGCCGGCCTGACGGTTGCCGAGGCGGCAACTTGAAGCTGATGCTCGCCGGAGGGCGCTTGGGCGGCCTGGGCCCTTTCCAGTTGGCTGAGGCGCTGCTGCAAGGCCTCGATGACCGCCTGCTGCTTTGAAATGGCCTCTTGAGCCTGCCGGAGCTGCTCTTTCATCTGCTGGAGTTCTGGCTCGCCCGTCTGTGCCATGGCACGGCCCGCGAAGCTCAGGGCCACGATCGCCAGCGCCGCGTACCCCTTCATCCATGTCCGCATGAGTCCCCCCCTAGTCACCCCCGGGTTTCTCTCGCCGGAAAGCCCGGGTGAGGGACGTTGTCTCTCACACGCCGCATCGCGTTGTCAACGAAAAATGGCCTAGAAAAAGCAGGTGGGTTAAGGGACCCGGAAACCGGCGCGAAGGTCAAGGGTCTTTTCGTAGACCTTGGCTTCGATGAAAAGGTCGACGAGGTGCGGGTCCAGCATGCCGTCGCGGACCTCGAGCTTGAGAATGTCAAGGGCTTTGTCCACGGGAACGGCGCTCTTGTAAGGGCGGTCCGCCGCCGAAAGGGCGTCGAAAATGTCCGCCACGGTCATCATTCGGCACTGCACGGGGATGTCCTCCGCTTTGATCCCGCGAGGATAGCCCCGTCCGTTGAGCTTCTCGTGGTGTCCGTACGCCAGGCCGGGGACTCCCTTGAGTTCCGCCGTCCACGGAATCTTGCTCAAGAATTCGAAGGTGTGCGTCACGTGGCTTTCGATCTCCGCCCGCTCCTCCTCGCTCAGGCTTCCCTTCCGGATGGAAAGAACACGTGCTTCGGCGGGCTCCAGCAAGGGGTGGGCGCATCCTGTTGGGTCCACGTAGGCGGCGGCGCCGATGGCCTGAAGGGCGGAGAAGTCCCCCTCGGGCAAGACGCTGGGCTCGTTGGCGCGGAGGATCACCTCGCGGACGGCGTCGAGATCCCCGAGCGCCTTGGCCAGCGCCTCCTCCATGTCCGCCAGGGCCCCTACGTCTCGCGGGCCTTCCCGCATGAGCAGGTCCACCTTCTTGAGGAGCGCGTCACGCTCCGCGCAGAGGCGGGCCGTCTCCAGGCGGGAGAGGATGCGTTCGAGCTCGTGGGGGTAGAGCTTCTTGGCCTTGACCAGGACGTGCTCGCGGACGCCGACCTTACCGAAGTCGTGGAGGAGGGAGGCGTAGCGGAGTTCCCGGAGCTGCTCCGCGGAGAAGGTGTGCGGCCCCAGGGGCCCCGTCGGCGTCCTGTCCACGGCCTCGGCCAAGCCCACCGTCAGGATGGACACCCTGTAGGAGTGCCCCGAGGTGGTGGGGTCGCGCTGCTCGATGGCCGTCACCGAAGCTCGCACGAAACCCTCGAAGAGCTGTTCGATGCTCTCGTAGAGCCGGTTGTTCTCGATGGCCACGGCGGCCAAGCTGCCCACGGCAAGGCACAGCTTCGTCGTGGCCTGGTCGAAGGGCACCACGAGCGCCTCCACGGCGGAGGCGCCCGCGAGGGTTGCCGCGGCGTCCCGTTTGTGGTTGATGAGCTGGAGGACTCCCGTGATCTCGCCCTTGTGGTTTTTCATGGGCAGGACGAGGAGCGACTTGGTCCGGTAGCCCGCCTGGTCATCGTAGGCGCGGTTGAAGCGGTAAGGCGCACCCGGCGCGATGGCGTAGGCGTCCTCGATGGCGAGGGTTTCTCCCGTGGTGGCGACGTAGCCCGCCAAGCTCGACACGGAGATATACAATTCCGTCTCTTTAAAGGGAATCAGCACGGAGTTGTTCTGCGCCGCCGCGAACAGGAGGCGCGTTGGGGGTCCATCCTCCTCCGGGACGACGAGGTAGAGGCTCCCCGCGTCACAACCGCCGAGAAGGATGGCCCGGGAAAGGATGAGGTCCAGCAGGCGGCGGTAGCTGCGCTCCGTGGAGAGGGCGAGGCTCACGTCCGTGAGCTGGTCCAGCGTCAGAGATTGGGCATGAAATTCCTGGCGCAGGCGGCTCGTGGCGAGGGCCAGGGCCAGGCCGGGCCAGCGCTGTGCCACGGCGCCGCAGAAGGCATCGAGGGAGCCTTCGGGCAAGCCGGTCCATGCCTCGGGCAGGCCGCTGCACGCCGCCGCCACGAAAATGGCGCATCCCGGAGGCACGGCCGACGGGTTTAGATCTTCGGGGTTGCCAAGGAGCACGGCTTGGGCAGGGCGCTCCGAGGGCTTCGGAAGCGTTTGGCCGAGGGGCGCCAGGGTGATCCCTTCCAGACGCGCCAAGCCCTGGAGGAGATCGGATCCCTCAAGGCTTCCCGCGTATGAAACGGCCAGGAAAGGGGAGCCGCCCTGCGATTCCATGCTCCTATTGTGGGGCACGCGGGAGGGCCTGTCCATACTCACGATTGGGGACTCAGGTTTCAGGATGAAGAACGGGGGACTCGCGCGAGGAAGTCCTGGATCTCCTTGACCA
This sequence comes from Acidobacteriota bacterium, assembly GCA_021813555.1. Taxonomy (GTDB): domain Bacteria; phylum Acidobacteriota; class UBA4820; order UBA4820; family DSQY01; genus JAKAJA01. Next base: position 6,373 of record JAKAKG010000194.1, on the reverse strand, counting down.
CCTGCTCCGTGTGGGTGTGCAGCAGATGGTGGCCGGCGCCCTCGAAGGTTCGCCAGGAGGCGAGGGGAAAATCGTCCCGCCGTTCCAGGATGAACCGCGCGGGGGCCACCTCGTCGCCGCCGCTGAGCAGGAACAGCATGGGCAGGCCCGAGATGGCGTCAAGGTCCTCGTCAGGCCTGTACCCGAAGAGGCAGTGCTGGGTCGTGCCCGCCAGAGCCCGCGGAGAGGTGCGGCGGGCTTCCTCCTGCAGCAGGGGGGGAAGGAGGCCCGCGAATCTCTGGACGGCTTCACCGGAGAGGGCCAGGAGGGAGTCGCGGCCGGGGTTGCCCAGGCTGTCCGTGGCCTGCCGGTAGTGGGAGGAGCCGTTGCGCAGGGTCTCGTGAAGGCCATCAGGAGACGTGAATCGAGGATAGTTGAGAAACACCATCCCCGCCACCCGTCCCTTAGGGAGCCGGGCGGCGAGGGCCGTGGCGATGAGGCACCCGAGGCTGTGGCCGCCCACCACGAGCGGAGCGGGAATTCCTTCGGCCTCCACCAGGTCGGCCAGGCAGGCGAGGTGGTCCTTCATGGAAAAGCTTACCGCGGGATTCGCCGAGTCTCCGAAGCCCAGCAGATCGGGAAGGAGGGTTCGCCACGGCGCGAAGGTTCCGTCCACGGCGGCGCTAAAATAATGGTGGGACGCGAGCATCCCGTGAAGGAGGAGGAGGCAGCCGCGGTCACCTGGAAAGGCCCGAAACGAAAGCTGATGCCGGCCAAGCGGTGCATGACTCAGATCGTCCATGGGTCTCCTAGCAGTCCTGGTGTCCGAGCAACCAGCTGGTCAAGGCGCTCTCAACCCTCAGCTCCCAACTCCCAACTCCCAGCTCCCAACTCCCAGCTCCCAACTCCCAGCTCCTTCATCCTACCACTTGGAACCGCCCCCGTGGGCGTGGTACCCTCACTATCATGGAACAGCAAGGCCCCACGCCCACCCAAAGTCACACGTACGAGCCCGGCTACCTCGTCGTGTGCCACGCGTGCCAGACCCCCTATGACGCCACCCAGGCCCAGTGGTGCGCCTGCCTCACCACCATGCGCACCCTCGTGTGCCCCACGTGCAACGCCTGCTCCTGCGCCGCGCCCAAGGCATACCGGGACCAGTTCTGGGCCAAGGCGCCAGCGGCACTGTGCGCCGCCCGCTTCGAGGAGAAGCAGAGAGCCTTCGACCCGCCTCCGAAGCCCGCTCCGCGGCAGGTCAAGCGTCCCCTCGTGGTGGTAGCGGACGATGAGCGCGTCATCCTGCGGCTTGCGTCGGCCATTCTCGACAGCATGGGCTACGGGGTACTGACGGCCCGCGACGGGGCGGAAGCTCTCGAAATGACGCGCACGTATAAGCCCGATCTCCTCCTCGCCGATGCCCTCATGCCCAAGATCGACGGCAGGGAGGTATGCCGGCGCCTGAAGGAAGACGCGGCAACGGCCTCCGTGAAGGTGATCATCATGAGCTCCGCGTACACGGCGGCCAAATACAAGACCGAAGCGCTGTCGCACTTCAAGGCCGACGCGTTCGTGACCAAGCCCGTGGACTTCAAGGTTCTCCAGGAACTGTTGATGAAGCATATCGGTTAGTGAGAAGGAGTGAGGAGTGAAGAGTGAGGAGTGAAGAGTGAAGAGTGAGGAGCGACCTCCTAGTCCCCTAGTCCCCCAGTCCCCCAGTCCCCCAGTCCCCTAGTCCTCCAGTCCCCTCATCCTCCTCCGCCGCCCTGTGGTATACTCATCCACCCTGGCCCGCCGAGGGCCGCCCGTCGTTCTCTTCCGACCGAGGACCATGGCCATGCCCACGCACGACTCAGGACCCCACGACCGCACCGGCACCGATCCCATCGAGGAAAGCCGGCCCAAGGACTTCATCCGCGACATCGTCGCCGAAGACCTCAGGACAGGCAAGCACACGTCCGTCGTGACCCGTTTTCCTCCCGAGCCCAACGGCTACCTCCATATCGGCCACGCCAAGTCCATCTCTCTGAACTTCGGCATCCCCAAGGAGTTCGGAGGGGAGTGCCACCTGCGCTTCGACGACACGAACCCGAGCAAGGAAGAGCAGGAGTACGTGGACTCGATCATGGAGGACGTGCGGTGGCTCGGCTGGGACTGGGGCACGCACCTCTACTACGCCAGCGATTATTTCGGCCAGCTCCATGACTGGGCCGTCCATCTCATCCGCACGGGCCTTGCCTACGTGTGCGATCTGAACGCCGACCAGGTTCGGGAGTACCGGGGGACCCTCACCCATCCCGGCAAGCCCAGCCCCTTCAGAGACCGAACCGTGGAGGAGAACCTGGACCTCTTCGCCCGCATGAAGGCCGGCGAGTATCCCGACGGCTCCAGGACCCTGCGGGCCAAGATCGACATGGCCCACCCCAACCTCAACATGCGCGATCCCGTCCTCTACCGCGTTCTGCGCGCCACCCACCACCGCACGGGCGACGCCTGGTGCATCTACCCCATGTACGACTACGCCCACGGGCAGAGCGACGCCATCGAGGGGATCACGCACTCCGTCTGCACCCTGGAGTTCGAGGACCACCGGCCCTTGTACGAATGGTTCATCGAACACCTCCCCGTGCCCCACAAGCCACGCCAGCTCGAGTTTGCCCGCCTCAACATCACCTACACGGCCCTGTCCAAACGCAAGCTTCTGGAGCTGGTGCAGAAGGGCTACGTGGCGGGCTGGGACGACCCGCGCATGCCCACCCTCGCGGGCATACGCCGCCGCGGCTACACCCCCGAGGCCATCCGGACCTTCTGCGAGAAGATCGGCGTGGCCAAGGCCAACAGCGTGGTGGACTTGGCCTTTCTGGAGCAGTGCCTGCGAGACGACTTGAACAAGCGCGCCCCCCGCCGCATGGGCGTCCTTCGTCCCCTCAAGGTGGTCCTTGAAAACTACCCCGAGGGCCAAGTCGAGGAGATGGACCTCGTGAACAACCCGGAGGACCCCGCCGCCGGCACGCGCAAGGTGCCCTTCTCCAAGGTCCTCTACGTGGAACAGGACGACTTCATGGAAGAGCCGCCCAAGAAGTTCTTCCGGCTGGCTCCGGGCCGTGAGGTGCGTCTGCGCGGCGCCTACTTCATCACCTGCACGGGCGTTGACAAGAACGAGCGGGGCGAGATCACCGAGTTGCGGTGCACCGTGGATCTGAACACCCGCGGGGGAAGCGCCACCGACGGCCGCTCGCCCAAGGCCACCCTCCACTGGGTCTCGGCGGCTCACGCCGTGAATGCGGAGGTGCGCCTCTACGACCGCCTCTTCACCAAGGCCAACCCCGAGGACTACCCCGAGGGGCAGGACTACAAGGCCAACCTCAATCCCCAGTCCCTCGTCACCCTCGCCGGCGCCAAGCTCGAACCCTCCCTCGTCTCCGCCCAGCCGGGCCTCATCGTCCAGTTCGAGCGCCTCGGCTACTTCTGCGCCGACCGGGACAGCACTCCCGGCCGCCCCGTCTTCAACCGCGCCGTCACCCTCAAGGACACCTGGGCCAAGGTCCAGGCCAAGGACAAGGCCGAGAGCGGGAAGGGAGCGGGGAGCAGGTAGCGGGGAGCGGGGAGCAGGGAGCGGAAAAACTCCCTCGTGTCGTCCCATCAAGCGTAGGGGAGGGCTCCCGTGCCCTCCCGCCGCCGATTCGATCCTCGTTTCTCCCTTCTCCCCGCCCTGCCCGCTTATGCTGGCGGATGAAGGACGCCAGACATTGGTGTCGAAAAATCGGTGGAGGCCGGCCGTGGGACGTTGTACACATGACCCTCGCGGGACCCTTCCCGCGCGGGAGGATGACATGAGCGCCATGCCGCCGGTGGACGAGATGCAGCGGGCTTTCGAGGCGAGGGACAGCAGCTACGACGGGGTCTTTTTCGTGGCCGTGAGCAGCACGGGCATCTTCTGCCGGCCCTCGTGCCCGGCGCGAAGGCCGCTGTCGCGCAACACGCGATTCATGGCCACGGCCAAAGAGGCCCTGTTCGCGGGCTTTCGTCCCTGCAAGCGGTGCCGGCCCCTGCACACGGACGGGCAGCCGCCCGAGTGGGTGGAGGAACTTCTCGCCTGGGTGGAAGAGGATCCCTCCCGGCGCATCAAGGACGGCGACCTGCGCGCGCGGGGCCTGGACCCCGCGCGGGTGAGGCGCCACTTCCAGAGAACCTACGGCATGACCTTCCAGGCCTACTGCCGCGGCCGGCGCCTGGGCGACGCCCTGGGTGAGATCCGTGAAGGCGGGGAGCTGGACGAGGTGATCCTCGGCCACGGATACGAGTCGCACAGCGGCTTTCGGGACGCCTTCGTGAAGACCTTCGGTACGCCGCCCGGCAAGAGCCGCGGCGAGGACTGCATCCAGGTGGACTGGATCGAAAGCCCCCTGGGACCTCTCGTGGCTGGGGCCACGGCGGAGGGGATCTGCCTGCTGGAATTCACGGACCGTCGCATGCTCGAAGCCCAGTTCAGGGCCATCAGACGGCTCTTCAAGCGGGCCGTGGTGCCCGGCAAGAACCCCCACCTCGAACACCTCAAGCGGGAGCTGGCGGCTTATTTTTCAGGGACGCTCATGAGGTTTACGGTTCCCCTGGTCTTTCCCGGTACGCCCTTCCAGCGGCGCGTCTGGGAGGAACTCCTTCGGATTCCCTACGGCCAGACGCGGACCTACGAGCAGATGGCCCAGGCGGCGGGTTCACCCGGTGCCTGCCGCGCGGCGGGCACGGCCAACGGCATGAACCGCATCGCCATCCTCATCCCGTGCCACAGGGTCGTGAACAAGGACGGCAAACTCGGGGGGTACGGCGGCGGCCTCTGGCGCAAGGCAAGGCTCCTCGGCCTCGAACAGGGAGTCCCATCCTCATGAATCCGCCTGCTGCCTCTTGGAACGTGGAATTCGGAATTCGGAAAGCGGAGAGGTACGAATTCGGATTTGGGATTTGGGATTTAGGAATGACACCCCGCTTGTGGCACGCCTGGTTTCACTCCTCACTCCTCACTGCTCACTCCTCACTGCCCACCCCTCTCGTTCACGCCGCCCCTATTGAAGGGAGCGGGGAGCGGGCAGCAGGGAGAGGAGTAACCGCCGCCGCCGAAGCGCTCTTGCCCATTGCCCCCGGCCCGCTGCCTTCTACCTATTGCCTATTGCCCACTGCCTATTGCCCACTGCCTATTGCCTGCTGCCTATTGCCTATTGCCTATTGCCTATTGCCCATTGCCTATTGCCCAATTTGTCCTGCCCGGTGGACACTCACACGCCGGCCGCACGGACAATCCTTTCTCCGAAAGGTTGGAGGGCTCCTCGTGGCGGGCTTGGCGGTTCGGCCGAGCGGCGGCATCCGTCTTGCGTGTCACGGTCTCAGCATGAAGGGCTCATACCAACTTGCCTTCATGGCTGGGGTGCTCCCTCTTTCCTGTAGGCCGGGATACACATCCCGGCCGGGGCGAGGATGGGTATCCTCGCCTACAGGACGCAAACGACGGACGGCAAGTTGGTATCAGACGTCTTACGCTGAGTGTGGCAGGCCAAGAGGAGACAGGAGGTCCGGCTATGTGCAAGAGAACGATGGTGGGGCTGGTGGGGGTTCTGGTGCTGGCGGTGTCGCTGATGGCCATGGAACCCGGCGTGGTGAAGAAACTCACGGCCTACGGGTACGCGGCCGAGAAGGACGGGGTCACCCTCATCGCGGACGTGGACGCCACGCACCTGCGGGGCGGCGAGGCCTACATCCCCCTGAGGGTCTGGCTCGGCAAGGATACGAAGGGCGTGGTGGATATCAGCCGCGCATCCTTCACGCTCACGGACCCCAAGGGAGCCACCCATCCCGTGGCCAGCGTGGAGGAAATCAGGAAGGACTACGGGTCCAACCTCATCTCAGCCGACTACCAGTACGACCACCGGCTGGTCCAGTCGGGAGGATACGCATCGGACCACTTCAACTCGTACAACTTCGTGTCCGCCCCCGTCTTCTTCGCCAACCCCGCGGGCGGGCCGAACACCCTTCACGAGAAGGGAGAGATCCAGGCCCGGACCTTCACCACGGCGTTTCTGTATTTCGCCAATCCGGCGGGCCGTGACCCCGGCACCTACACGCTGACCTTCACCGACCCCAAGAGCGCCGTCACCGTCTCGGTGGCCTTCACGGTTCCTTGGATCAAATAACGGGCAGCGCGTAAGGCGAGCAGGAACTATGAAGGGGCGGGCCCGCGACGGCCCGCCCCTTTTTGCTCCTTGGACCGATACCTTCCGCTATTTTTCGGCTTCCGAGGCAGCTTCCGCCGCCAAGTCGGCGGGGGCTTTGTCCCGCGCCACGATGGTCTCCAGGCCGTGGCCGTGGGGGCCCGTCTCGCTGCGCCGGAGGAGGAACGAGAAGAGGA
>JAKAKG010000054.1 GCA_021813555.1 Acidobacteriota bacterium | reverse complement strand
GGAGGGCCGGAAAAAGCAGCAGAAGGATGAGGCGGCTACCCCCCCCACTCAAACCGCAGGTCCTTGTTGAATTTGGTCATGACGATCTTGAGCGTTTTCGCTTGGCCCGCCAGAAACGTAGCCGTCTCGGAGTGCTTCTCGTTCAGATTCTGCAGGTCCGTCCTGATCTGGAACTCTACGACGTGGGCGCCCGCGGGGGCCTGGAACGTGCCCGAAAAGGTCTCGTGCCCGAAGATGGAGCCCTTTCTATTAATGAACTGGTGCGCCACCTCTTTTCCGTCCACGCGAATCCAAAACTCGCCCCGCTTGGTGCCGGACGTGAAAGAGTACGCGACCGGGGCGAGAGCTGGGGGCTTCACGATGGGCGGAGCCACGGGCTGTGGGATCGGAGCCGCGGGCGGCTGAGCGGGGGGCTGTGCGGGCGGTTTGGGTCTTGGCCTCGGTTTGGGCGCCGGGAGGGGAACCGGAGGCTCGGCGGCCGCGGGGGCCGTGGCCGAAGCCTGGGGAAGGGCCGCCGGAGGGTTGGAGGCCTGCTGGGCGGGTACCTCGGCCGAGGGGATCTCGGGTGAGCTTCTGGACCTGAACCAGAAGAAGGCCGCCGTCATGGCGCCCAAGGCCAGGAGAGCGAGAAGGCCCAGTCCGCCCAGGAGCCATCCTGACTTGAGCCCCGGTCCCTTGGCCACGGGTTCCTCCCGTGGGGAAGGCGCGGCTGAACCTTGGGCCGGGGCCGGAACGTCCGCCTTGACCGCCGCCTTCTGCCCCTTTGGGGCGGGGGCGGAGGGCGAGTCCGCCTGCGCCCGGGTGGGCATGGGTGGGGCGGCCGGGGGCTTGGCAGCGTGTGCGGGCGGCGCGGGAGTCGGGACGGCCTGAGGGGCGGGTACGGGGGGCGCCGACATGACGGTGTTGGCCTCCACCCACGGCACGGGCGCCTGCCCCGCGTGGGGCAGCCCCGCGCCCGCCATGAAGGCGTCCACGTCCTCCACCAGTTGGCGCGCGGAAGCGTAACGCTGGTCCGGGTCCTTGGCCATGAGGTGGAAGAGGATCCGGTCCACGTCCTCTGGGATGGCGGCGTTGATGGATCGGGAAGGCCGGGGATCCTCGCGGAGGATGCTGTAGGTGACGGTCGTGATGTCATCGCCGGGGAAGGGCTTCTGGCACGTCAGCAGCTCATAGAGGACGGTACCTAAAGAAAAAAGATCCGAACGGCCGTCCACGGGTTTGCCCATGATCTGCTCGGGGGACATGTAAGCGGGGGTCCCCAGGAACTGCCCCTCACGGGTCAGCTCCGAGGTGGGAACCTTGGCGATGCCGAAATCCATGAGCTTCACGTGTCCGTCGGGAGTCTGGACGATGTTTGCCGGCTTGATGTCCCGGTGGACGACGCCGTTCCGGTGGGCGTAGTCGAGGGCGGAGGCGATTTCCCTGGCGAGGGCCAGAACCGGCTCGGCGTCCGGAAAGGTGCGCTGGCGGATCTTGTGATTCCAGGGCAGGCCCTCCACGAACTCCATGGCGATGAAGGGCGGACCTCCGGCGGCGCCGTCGTCGGCTTCATAGATGGTCACGATGGCGGGATGGCTCAGGCGCCCAGCGGCGCGCGCCTCCCGCAGAAACCGCTCCCTGAACTCGCGGATCCGGAATTCTTCAAGCCCCTGGGGGAGGACGATGGTCTTGATGGCCACGTCCCGGTCGATGAGGGGGTCACGGGCGAGGTACACGACTCCCATGGCGCCGCGGCCCAGGACGCTCGCGACTTGATACTTCCCGATCTTGGGCGGGATGCCCCCATGGCCCGGCTCGCCAGTCAATGGACCACCTCACGCAGCGCCACGATTCGAACCCCCTTGGAGCGCCAGTAGGGCAGGCGGAAGGCCAAGGCTTCGATGGTGCGAGGGCGCAAGTGCCCGATGGCCACCGGTGACCCCTCCCGCTCCGACCGTGCGGCCCACGAGTCAATCTGCTTGATGATAGCACCATCTTCGTCCACGTCGTCAAGAAAGACGGACCGATAGGCCGCGGGGACGCCGGCGGCCCTGGCCGTGTCATAGGCCACCGTGCGGGCCGAGGTGCGGCTGTCCAGGAAATAGAGCCCCCGCGCCTTGAGAGCCGAGCAGACGGCCTCCATGAGCGGGCGGTCCGTGGTGGCGAGGGAGCCCATGTGGTTGTTCATTCCCTCCGCGAAAGGAACCCCTTTCAGATCCGAGTCTAGGATCCGCTCAATTTCGGCCCCGGGCATGCCCACCAGGAGCGTCCCCGGCGTGGTCTTCCACTGGCCTGAAGCTTCTGGCTCCATGGGGCAGTGAAGGATGACGGCGAACCCCCGGTCATGGAGGAGGGTCGCGGAGGGCTCGGAATAGGGAAGGAAAGGAATGACGGCGAAGGTCGTTTCCTTCGGGAGTTTATCCGCGGCAGTTTGGGCGAGATCCAGCCGGTAGCCTACGTCGTCGATGACCAGGCAGATTCGGCGTACGCCCTCACGGGGAAGGGGACGGGGCGGCGCGGGGGTGGCCTTCTCCCCGGGAGGGCTCTCAGGCCACAGAGGGGGCTCCGCCTGGGGGTGATCCCGCTTCTTGGGAGCGGGTTTCGGCGCTTGCCGGGCCTGCTCTTTCGCCGCGTGACGCTCGGGGGCCTTGGTCTCCGGTTTTGGGGTTACCCGGCACCTCAGAAACGCGGTGAAGATCAGGGCAAGAAGGAGAACGAGCACCAGCCAGAGCGGAACGTCCGGCCCCCGGCGTGCGCCTCTCCTGCCTTTGCCCCTGAAGGAAGCCTTGTTAGCGCCCATGGTCCTTGAGGCCGCCGCTCGCCGGATTTGGCTGGACCTTGTCCCCCTTCCCGATGACGGGACTAGGTGCGGGCGGCTGGGCCTTGAGGGTCTGGAGGTAGATCTCCTCGGGCTTGGCGCCCTCGGCAAAGGCCAGCGGGATGGCCGGCGGTACGGGATGGCCGTCGAGGGCTTCGCCCTGCGGAGTGAGGAAGTAAGCCGTGTTGAGCCTGAGGAGGCCGCCGTTTTCCAATGGGAAGTCCTGGCTGTATGGGGCCCAGCCGAAGGTGGGACCGCCGGCCAGGAGGGCCCCGCCTCCCGCCAATGCGAGGGCCAGTACTTCACCGCCGCGGGCCGTCGTGTCGTTCACCAAGACCCGTGTAACCTTTCCCGCCAGGAGACCGGGGCCCGCCAGGGGGTCGTGGACCACCCCCTTGGAACCCTTGCGTGCGGGACCCTGTCCCTTGCCCAGCAGGTCCCCTGCCCATCTCAGGGCCGCCCGCGCGTCGTCGGCGGCGCACCCTCTGAGGTCCACCACGACGGGACCCTTGGCTCCCGCCAGAGCCCTGCTCACCTCCGGCGGCAGGGGAGCTTCGAGGCAGGGCAGAACCAGAGCCCCGGAGCCGTTGCCCAGAGGCAACCAGCGGGGAGGCGCGGGGGTTTGGCGGGTCAGGGTCACCGTATAGGATTGCCACGACTCCTGTTTGATGAAGATGCAGCGGACCTTTTCGCCCGGGGTCCCGCGCATGGCCTCCAGCACTTGGGGGTAGGTGAGGTCGTAGGTGGAGCGGTCGCCGATGAAGCGGAGGGCGTCACCGGGGTGGATGGACAGATCTTGGCCGGGGTAGGAGGCCAGCACCTTGGCGAAATCGCTCTCCTTGGTTACGTAAATGGGCAAGGCCGCGGGAGCCCTATCCAGCGCCCTGTAGGCGGCCACTTCATCGGGAGGGATGTAGGCGCATTCGGGGCCCGCGCTGGAGGCGGCCCCCTTGAGGGCGCCCAGGATGACCTCATCGGGAGTCTTGGGGTCCACGTAGTCCTTCAGGACCATGCCGAAAATGCGCTGGAAGAGGGACCAGGAGGCCTCATCCAAAGGCGGCTTCGCCTCGGCGCTCTGCCCGAAGACGGGCACGGCGGCCAAAACCGCCAGGATCAGGGCCAGCGTGGCGGATCGTTTAACGGGCGCTGGAATCGGCCGCATGCGTTTCTCCTTTCAACCAGAGGGCCGGATCCACTGCCTTGGCCCCCTGGCGCAGTTCGAAGTAAAGGGCCGTGGTGCCCGTGGCCGCGTTTTCACCCACGGCCCCCAAGACCTGCCCCTGGGCCAGCGTCTCGCCCTTGGTGGCGGATATCTGGTCCAGGTGCCCGTAGATGCTGAAGAACCCCCCCGGATGGCTCAAGATAACCGTGTAGCCGTAGCCAGAGAGCCACCCCGCGTACTCTACCTGCCCGTCGAAGACGGCTTTTACGGGGGAGCCCAGAGGCGCGCCCACGTCGAGGCCCGGGTGGGGGACGCGGGTCCTGAACTTGGGATGGATGAAATCCCCGAACCCCCGCAGGACGGTACCTTCGCAGGGCCGGGGCAGAAGCCCGCGGGCCAGGGCCATGTTTTTGCTCATGAGGTCCACGCGGCTTCGAAAAGCCAGATCCGTCACGTAACGGTCCATGGCCTTGGCGGCGGCAAGGGTCTCCTCCAGTCCCTGCTGGGCCGTCTGCCGCTCTTGGCTGAGGCGAGCCAGGAGGGCGCTCTGGCGGGATTGCTCGGCCAGGAGAGTTTGGCGCTCCCGCTGCGTGTCCAGGGCGCGCGTCCGTAACGCTTCCTCAGAGGCGGCCAGGTCGCTCTGAAGCCGTGCTTGGTCCGCGCGCACGTTGGAGAGGCGGCCGAATGCCTTTGCATCCCTGGTCCCCAACGCGCTCAGGTACAGGCCCGCCGACCGAAGGTCCTGGGTGGAGTTCACCGCGAAGAGAAGGCGGTACTGCTGGAGGACCCCGAGGGCGTACACCTGGCGCATCCGCAGGCGAAGGTATCGGCGCGCCCGTTCTTCCTGCCGGGAAAGGTCGGCCAACCGGGCCGTGGCTGTCTCCACGGCGGCCGCGGCCTGGGCCTGCTGGCTCTCCATGCGGGCCAGCATCATCTCGTCAAGCCTGAGGCGCCGCTTCAAAAGGTCCATCCGGTCCAGGACGCCCTGCTGCTTGCCGGCGATCTCGGCGATCTGCCCCGCGAGCCTCCGGATGGCCGCCTCCGCGTCGTCCTTGGGGGGCTGCTGGGCGGGACTGAGGGTGGCCAGCGATCCCAGGAAGGCGAGCGCCAGCGCCGACCGGTGGAGTTTCACGGCGCGGCCTCCAGAAGCGGCCGACCTTCGAGATCGGCGGGCGGTTTTACCCCGGAGAGGGACAGGATCGTGGGAGCCATGTCGAGCATGTCCGGGTTCAAGTCCACCTTCCGGTTGCAAAAGAAGACTCCCGGCACGAAGGAGGGGTCCAGCGAACAGTGATCCCCGCTCCACGGCGTGTCGTTGGGTTCCACGAGGCGCTCGGGAGCGCCCCCAAGGGAGGTCTGCCACGAAACCCTGTATCCGGGGGGATTGGCCACCCGAAGGTCGGGAGTGAGGTTGGGATCGTAGCCCTTGTAGAGCTCGTCACGGGTGTAGACGGCGAAGACGGGTTTGCCGCCCGTGTCCGGGTCCACCATCTCCGGGAGTTCCTTTTTGAGCCGCGCCATGAGGGCGTCGTACTCGGGGCCGGGGTTGACGCAGCCGTGGGCCTCCCGGCCCTTCAAGTTGATATACACGTTGCCCAGTCCCAGGGCATAGGCCTTGGTCCTGCTCCAGTCCACGTTCTTGAAGAGGAGCCTGTTGTCGTCGAAAAGATCCTGAAGGGTGAGAGTGCCCGTGTCTGCCGTAAGGACCATGTAACCGTGATCGATGAGCCACCGGTTCGTGTTCACGGCGCGCCGGAACGACGTGAAGCCGTGGTCCGACAGGACGATAAGCGCCGCCCCCTTGGGCATGAGATCCATGGCCTCGCCCACGATGGTGTCCATGCGCTTGTAGGTCTTGCGCATGGCTTCCTGGTACGTGGGCGCCTTGGCCGCGTCGTACATGGGGTGCTTGGGGTCGAGGTAGCGCCAGAGCACGTGGGCCGTGCGGTCCGTGAACTCGTAGACCTGCACGTACAGGTCCCAGTCTCCGTCCTTCAGGAGGCCCTTCATCATCTTCTCGTAGGCGTCCACGGTCTGGTTCATATCCGAGAGAAATTGCGCCTCGTCCGCGAGGCCCGAGGAGATGGTCCATGTGTCCTCGGCCCAGCCCATGGTCTTGTAAAACCCGAACCGTTTCAGGAGCTTCTCCGCGTAGTCCGGCGGGTAGGAGATGGGGATGCCGTGATCCTCCGGATGAAAGTGGATAGGGGACATGTACAGGCGCACCGAAGGTTTCACGGCCAGAAGATAGAACCGGACCATGCCTTGGAGGTGGAGAAGCCGGTTGAAGGCGAAGTCCAAGACGACCCAGTCGGACCACTGGCCCACTTTCAGGGTGCTCCGGTGGCCCTGCACGTCGTAGGTGCAGGTCCCTGCGGCCGCGTCCCAGGACAGGGCGAGAGGGATGTCGATGGTGGCGGGGACGCCGCCGGCCTTGAGCTTCTCCTCGGCGCGCTTCTTCAGGGTCTCCACCACGGCCGGGTCCGTTTCGCAGCCCGGGGCGTCCTGGATCACGTACTCGTAAAACGGCTTGTTAAAGGGCCCTTGAATTTTGGTATGCACGGGCTGGGGAGCACCAGGAGGAAGGGCCACGATGTCCACGGAGAATTCGTTGCTCCCGGCCGTGAGGGACGGGTCCGTCGTGAAGATGTAGGGCGTGCCCACGCGGCCTCGCATGTCGGGGACGCCCAGGCCCGCCAAAAGCCGCCCCTCGCGGTAGGGCTTGGCCGGGAAGGTGTCGGGCACGCGGAAAACGAGGCACTTCCTCCCCGCGGCCGCGGCCGTCTCCCAAAAGGGCGTACCCACCAGATGGTTGATGGGCAGGGGCACGCGCGAGGGGATGTCACGCCCCACGGTACCCCAGGAGCCCGCAGCGAGGATCGCTCCCGCGGCCGCCGCCGAAGCCAGAACCATGGGCCCTCGTCTGCCCAGGAGCCGGGCGCCCCCCCAGGCCAGGATGAAGACGGCAAGGAAGACCGCCCCGGAAAGGGCCAAGCGGTTCCACCTTCCCAAGAGGAAGGGTTTGGAGCCTTCCTCCATGAGGGCGAAGGAGGGCTTGTAGGTTTTTACGTCCCTCGCCAGAAAGTCGAAGACGTGGTTCTTTCCCGGATTCAGCCCCGTCATGAAGGCGCCCCAAGAGACGGGAGTCTGAGGCGGGTTGGTGACCTTCAGGTTTTTGAACGTTCCCTGCGCCGCCAGCCTGGTGAGGTTGGGCATGACGCCCTCGGCCATGTACTTGCGGACGAGGGTGGGATCGGCGCCGTCAAACCCCAGGACTACGACCTTGGGCGGCGGGGACGGGGCGGCCAGGGCCGCGAGGGTGATGAAAATCGCCGACGCCAGGCCCGCCAGGGCGGGCGTTGGGCGCCGAATCATAGCCCCAGGAGTTTCCGAAGGGAGGCGTCCCGCACGATGGTGTGCGCCCGGTCCGGGCCCGTGGAGAGGATGGCCACGGGCACCCCCGCGAGACGCTCAAGATGTCCCACGTAGGCCTTGGCGTTTTCGGGAAGGGCGTCCCAGTTGGTGGTGCCGTATATGCTCGTCTTCCAGCCGGGGAAGGTTTCGAGAACGGGGGTGGCTCCTTCCAAGATCCACCGTCCCGCGGGGAACTCGGTGATGCGCTTGCCTTCGAACTCATAGGCGACGCATACCTTCACCTCGTCGAAGGCGTCCAGGACGTCCAGGAGCGTGAGGGCCATGCCGTCGAGGGCGTTGATGCGCACCGAATATCTCGCCGCCACGGCATCGAACCACCCGCATCGGCGGGGCCGCCCCGTGGTAGTTCCGTACTCGTGGCCCCGCTCGCGGATTAGGTTCCCCTGCTCGTTGTCCAGCTCGGATACGAAGGGTCCGGCGCCCACACGGGTGCAGTAAGCCTTGAAAACCCCGATGATGCTCTTGATCCTGGTGGGCGCCATTCCCAGCCCCGTGCACGCGCCGCCAGCCGTGCTGTTGCTGGAGGTGACGTAGGGGTAGGTGCCGTGATCCACGTCCAGCAGGGTTCCCTGAGCCCCTTCGCAGAGCACCCGGCCGCCCGCGTCAATGGTGCCGTTCACCAGGGCCGACGTGTCGCACACCAGGGGCGCGATTTCAGGGGCCAGCTCCAGAAACCGGGCCACGGCCTCCGCGGCGGGGATGCCGTCGTGGCCGAACATGGCTTTCAAGTAACGGTTTTTGTCCTCAGCCAGGCGCGTGATCTCGGCGCTCAGCCGGACCGGGTCCGTGAGGAAAATGGCGCGGACGCCCTCGCGGTTGTATTTGCTCTCGTAGCACGGGCCGATGCCCCGTCCCGTGGTCCCGATCTTGCCTTCGCCCTTGTTCGCCTCCCGCAGCTGGTCCAGGAGGGCGTGGTGGGGCAGGAGGAGGTGGGCCCGGTCGGAGATGCGCAGGGCACCCACGTCAATGCCCGAGTCTTTGAGCGACCGAAGCTCCTTCACCAGGGCTTCGGGATCGATGACGATGCCGTTGCCGATGACGCATACCTTGCGCGCCGCCAGGATGCCCGAGGGCACCAGGTGCAGCGCATAGCGGCTGCCGCCGATAATGACCGTGTGGCCAGCGTTGTGGCCGCCTTGGTAGCGCGCCACGAGATCCGCGGCGTCCGCCAGAAGGTTCACGATCTTCCCCTTGCCCTCATCGCCCCACTGTCCGCCCACGATGACCATCGGCATCTGCATGCAACACCTCTCGCACGAACCCAAAACTATACCACTGAAGGGAGAGGGAAGTGAAAAAGGGAAAGTGAAAAGAAAAGTGAAAAGTGAAAAGTGAAAAGTGAAAAGTGAAAAGTGAAAGAAAGCCCCGAGTCCCCTGGCCCTCGGTGCACTTACGCGCGGAGGATGGCCGCGAAGGACGCGGGGTCCAGGCTCGCCCCGCCTACGAGCAGGCCGCGAACGCCCGGAGTGGCCAGGAGGGCGGCGGCGCTGTCGGGCTTGACGGAGCCGCCGTAGAGGATCCTGGCGTCCGCACCCGCATGGTGCTCGTGCAGCCATGCCAGGATGGCCTCGTGAACTTCCGCGGCGTCCTGGGGGCGCGCCACCTTGCCCGTCCCGATGGCCCAGACGGGTTCGTAGGCCACGTCGAAGCCCGACGGGGGAGGCGCCGCGCCCAGGTCCTCCGCGAGTTGCCCGAGGACCACGTCGAGGGTTCGGCCCCCCTGGCGCTCGTCCAGATGCTCACCGACGCACAGGATGGGCCTTACTCCGTGCCGGAAGGCCGCCCTCATCTTGGCGGCGATCCGGGCATCGGTTTCGCCAAAGAGGTTGCGCCGCTCCGAGTGCCCGATCAGCACGTAGTCACATCCCAGGTCCTTGAGAAGGGCGCAGGACACCTCTCCGGTGAACGCGCCCTCGTCGGCCTCGTGGGCGTTCTGTGCGCCGAGGGCCTGGCCCTGCGGGAGGAGGCTGCGCAACAGCGGGAGGAGGGGAAAGGGTGGGAAGAAAGCCACCTCGCGCCCGGGAGGCGCGGGATCGCGAGACCAGCGATCGAAGAAATGCTGGACGTCGGCTGTGGTCTTGTACATCTTCCAGTTGGCTGCGACCAAGACGGACTCCATAAGCATCCCCTCTAAAGAATTCGGCACGTATTCTAAAAAGTATATCACGGTGCCCGCTCGATGTGAAGGTGGCAGACGGAGCTGTCATGGGGCGGAACAGCGGGGCCGCGGGGCTCTCAGGAGCGGTGGGCCGCGGGTGCGGCAGACTCGGTTGAAAAGATGTGAACGGTGTTCGCGATTAACAGAGCCCATACAGTTTCACAATAGAACAAAAAGATTTCCATCTCTGCCGCTTCGCCAAGAAGGTGCTGAAAAACCTAAGGCTAAGCGGACACGGCCCTTTGATGGCTGCAACGGGGGCGCGTGAATCGGGTTATCGAATAGGCTTGACAAGGGGGGAATCAGCTCTCTAATATGGTCGTATCGTTTGGAAGCGTCCGCGTTCCTACTCGCCGGTTTGATGTCCGAGGGAGACAGGGGAGGTGCCCATGGGACAGAAGGAAGAAACCACCAGGCATGAGGATCATCTGGACGGCTCGAGCTGGGGCCGCCGGGACTTCATGAAGGTGTGCACCATGGCGGCCGCCGCCATGGGGCTACCCTCGTGGGCCGCCGAGAAAATGGCCGAAACCGCGGCCGGGCCCAAAAAGCCCTCCGTGGTCTGGCTCCACTTCCAGGAGTGCACGGGCTGCACTGAGTCTCTCCTGCGGACGTCTCACCCCGACGTGGCTAACCTCATCTTGGATCTGATCTCCCTCGACTACTGCGAGACGCTCTTCGCGGCGGCGGGCTACCAGGCCGAAGACGTCCTCAAGGACATCATGGCCAAAAACGCTGGAAAGTACGTCCTCATCGTGGAGGGGGCCATTCCCACCAAGGACAACGGCATTTTCTGCAAGATCGCAGGCAAGACCGCCGTGGACATGGTGAACGAAGTGGCCGACAAGGCGGGGGCGATCATCGCCATCGGCTCCTGTGCATCCTGGGGCGGCATCCCCTCGGCCGACCCCAATCCCACGGGCGCTCAAGGAGCCCCGCAGGTCCTCAAGGGCAAAACCGTCGTGACCCTCCCGGGCTGCCCCGCCAATCCCTACAACCTTCTGGGCGTGGTGCTGCAATACGCCACCTTCGGCAGCCTCCCGGCGCTGGATGACAAGGCGCGGCCGCTGTTCGCCTACACCCGCGTCATCCACGAGGATTGCCCTCGCAGGCCCCACTTCGACGCGGGGCGCTTCGTGGGCAAATTCGGCGACGAGGGCCACAAGCTCGGATACTGCCTCTACAAGACGGGCTGCAAAGGCCCCGTCACCCACGCCAACTGCTCCCTCCTGCCCTTCGGTGAAGTGCCCGGAGCCTGGCCCATCGGCATCGGCCACCCCTGCGTGGGCTGTACGGAGCAAGCGGTGGGCTTCCGGATCCCCATCAGCACCACCGTAGAAATCAGCCACGCCACGCCGCCCGACACGTACGCGCCCATGCACGCCGAGCATTCCAACATCGGCCCCGTGGCAGCCGGCGTGGCAGGGCTGGTGGGAGGCGCCCTCATCGGCGCGGGTCTCATGGCCTCCAAGAAACTCGGCGAAGGAGCCAAGGAAAAGGAGGAGTGAGATGACCGTGGACCGACGCACGCTTCTCAAGGGGATGGCGGCGGCGGGAGCAGCGGCCGCCCTCGGGTCGGCCATGGAGCCGGCGACGGAGGCTCGGGAACGGCGTGTTCCTCCTCCTGACGCCATGGGCATGCTCTACGACGCCACCCTCTGCATCGGGTGCAAGACCTGCATGGTGGCCTGCCAGGATGCGAACGGCTTGCCCCGCGACACCCGATCCTCCGACGGCCTCTACGACGCTCCCGACGACCTGAACGCCAAGTGCAAGAACATCATCAAGCTTTTCAAGGACGGCGACCGCACCTCTTTCATGAAGGCGCAGTGCATGCACTGCGTGGACCCGGCCTGCATCAACGCCTGCATGATGGGGTCGCTCAAGAAGCGGGAGCACGGCATCGTCACGTGGGAAGGCGAGCGGTGCACGGGGTGCCGGTACTGCGGCATCGCCTGCCCCTACGGCGTTCCCAAGTACGAGTGGGAAAAGGCTTGGCCCCGCGTCATCAAGTGCGAGATGTGCTCCGACCGGATCGCCAAGGGCCAGCAGCCCGCCTGCTG
The DNA here is from genome assembly GCA_021813555.1 of Acidobacteriota bacterium. Classification (GTDB taxonomy): domain Bacteria; phylum Acidobacteriota; class UBA4820; order UBA4820; family DSQY01; genus JAKAJA01. The sequence goes on along the minus strand of JAKAKG010000054.1, from coordinate 48,109 downwards.
CGAGGTGTGTCCCCGGAAGGCCGTCATCTACGGCAAGTACACGGATCTGCTTGCCGAGGCCCAGGGGCGTCTGGCGGCGGCCCCCGGCAAGTACGAGCCCAAAGTCTTCGGGGCGACGGACGGGGGCGGCACGCAGGTGCTCTACCTATCCAAAGCCGGAATTTCCTTTCAGGACCTGGGCCTGCCGGATCTGGGCGAGACCCCCGTTCCTGACATGCAGCAAACGATCCAGCACAGCCTCTACCAGGGCTTCGTAGCACCCGTGGCGCTCTTCGCCGTCTTCGGCGCCGTCATCTGGCGGAACAGGAAAGCCTCGGGCGGGGACGGGGAGGTGAAACCGTGAGCACCCACACTAAACCTCAGCCCCTCGGCGGGCCGCTATGGACACCGGCGTTCAAAGTACTCGCCGCCATCGTCGGGGTGAGCGTCCTCCTCATGATCTGGCGCTTCATCGCCGGGCTCGGCGCCACGACGGGCCTGAGTGACGGCTACCCGTGGGGCATTTGGATCGCCTTCGACGTGGTGACGGGCACGGCCCTCGGCTGCGGCGGCTACGCCATGGCGTTCCTGGTCTACATTTTTAACAAGGGCGACTACCATCCGCTCATGCGCCCCGCGGTCCTCACCAGCGCCCTGGGCTACACCATGGCGGCCTTGGCCATCAACATCGACGTGGGCCGGACACCTTATATTTACAAGATTCCCGTGTTCCCCGCCTGGTGGAACCTCAACTCGGTCCTCCTGGAGGTGGCCCTCTGCGTCATGGCGTACGTGGCCATTCTCTGGTTGGAGCTGAGCCCGGCGTTCTTCGAGACGTGGGAGCAAGCGGGGTCCCATCCCGCCCTCAAGAAGCTCGCCGGTGTCTTGCACCCCATCGTCAAGAAACTCATGATTCCGATCCTGGCCGTGGGCGTCCTCCTGCCCACCATGCACCAGACCTCCCTGGGCGCCCTCATGCTTCTGGCGGGCCAGAAGGTGCACGGACTTTGGCAGACACCCTTCGCGCCCCTCCTGTTCCTGATCTCATGCGTGGCCATGGGTTACGGCGTGGTGGCCATGGAATCTACCCTCGCCACGTCCGTCTTCAAGCGTCCGAGAGAGACCAGACTCCTCGCGCGGATGGCGGTCGTTCCGGCCTGGCTCGTGGTGGTTTACCTCATCCTGAGGCTCGGAGACATCGTGCTTCGCGGGCGGATGGGCCTCGCGTTCCACGCCAACATCCAGGCCTTCATGTTCTGGGTCGAGATGGTGCTCTTCATCGGCGGCGCCGCCATGCTCTTCTCTCCCAAGTTCAAAGATACGGCCAAGGGCCAGTTCCAGGCCTCCATGGCCGTGGTCCTGGCGGGGGCCGTGTACCGTATGGACACGTACCTCGTGGCCTACAACCCCGGCAAGAACTGGGCCTACTTCCCCGCCGTGCCCGAGCTCCTCATCACCGTCGGCGTCGTGGCGCTGGAAATCATGGCCTACCTGTACATCGTGAAGCGGTACCCCATCCTCGGCGGTGTCGCGGCTGCCCCCAATGTGAGAGGTGCTGAATGAGCCCACGGATCACGATAGACCCAATTACGCGGATAGAAGGACACCTCCGCATCGACGTAGAGGTCAACGGAGGGCACGTGACCGACGCATGGTCCTCGGGCCAGATGTGGCGGGGCATCGAAGTCATCCTCAAGGGCAGAGACCCGCGTGAGGCCTGGCTCTTCACCCAGCGCATCTGCGGCGTCTGCACCACGGTCCACGCCATCACGTCGGTTCGCGCCGTGGAAAACGCCATCGGCCTGGAGATCCCCATCAACGCCCAGTACATTCGCAACATCATCATGGCGGCCCACTGCCTTCATGATCACATCGTGCACTTCTACCAGCTCTCGGCCCTCGATTGGGTGGACGTTGTGTCGGCGCTGAAGGCCGATCCCAGGGCCACGGCCGCGCTGGCCGAAACCCTCTCCCCGTGGCCCAAGAACGGCTACCGGGAGTTCGCCGCGGTGAAGGACAAACTCACGGGCTACGTGAACGCCGGCCAGCTCGGCATTTTCGCCAACGGCTACTGGGGCCACCCGGCCATGAAGCTGCCGCCGGAGATCAACCTCCTGGCGGTTACTCACTACCTCCAGGCCCTGGACATCCAGCGCCAGGCCAACAAGGTGGTGGCCATCCTCGGTTCTAAGACGCCCAACATCCAAAACCTCGCCGTGGGCGGCGTGGCCAACGCCATCAATCTCGACAACCCCTCCACCCTCAACATGGACAAGCTGTTCATGATCAAGGACCTCTTGACGGAGGTGGCGGCCTTCATCCAGCAGGTCTACCTGGTGGACGTGGCGGCCGTGGCGGCCCACTACCCCGATTGGCTCGGCTACGGCAAGGGCGTCACCAACTACCTGGCCGTACCCGACATGCCCCTGGACACCAAGGGCACCCAGTTCGACCTGCCCGGAGGCACCATCATGGCCGGCAACCTGGGCAGCGTGAAACCCTTCACCTCGTTCAACGACGCCTACTTCCGCGACAACGTCCAGGAATCCATCGCCCACGCGTGGTACGACGGCGACTGGTCCCGCCACCCGTACGAAGAGGACACGGTTCCCCATTACACCGACTTCGATCCCGCCAAGAAGTACAGCTGGGTGAAGGCGCCGCGGTTCAGCGGCCAGCCCATGCAGGTGGGTCCGCTGGCGCAGATGCTCGTGGGCTACGCCTCCGGGCACGAGCTCACCAAGAAGTGGGCCACGGTGGTTCTGGACACGGCCTCGTCCCTGGCCAAGACCAAGCTCGGTCCCGAAGTCCTGCACTCCACCTTGGGCCGGCACGCGTGCCGCGCCGTCCGCTGCGCGGTACTGAGCGACCTGTCCCTCAAGCATTGGGGGCTCCTGGCGGAGAACATCGGCAAGGGCGACCTGGCCATCTTCAACGAGCCCGTCTTCCCCTCAGGTGAACAGCGCGGCTTCGGCTTCCACGAGGCACCCAGGGGAGCCCTCTCCCACTGGGTCGTGATCCGCGACGGCAAGATCCACAACTACCAGTGCGTGGTTCCCTCCACCTGGAACGCCGGCCCGCGGGACGACAAGGGCCAGAAGGGCCCCTACGAAGCGTCCCTCGTGGGCAATCCCGTGGCCGATCCCCAGCGCCCCCTGGAGGTGTTGCGGACCGTGCACTCCTTCGACCCGTGCCTGGCCTGCGCCATCCATGCGGTGGACGCCGAGGGCAACGAGGTGTCGAGGGTGAACGTTTTGTAACGAAGTCCGCGGCCCAAGGCCGCCTTTGTGGAGCGGCGGGACCCGTCCGGCGTCCTGGGGGCGTGGGCGGGTCCCGCATGGTTTTCTGATGAGCGAGATCGGTGTGCTTGGCCTGGGCAACGTCCTCATGGGTGACGACGCCTTCGGCCCCTACGTCATCAAGCACCTTGAATCGGCCTTCCGCTTCCCCGCGCCCGTGCTCGTTCTGGACGCGGGCACGCCGGGCCTCGACCTCACGGTTCACATCCGCGGCCTTCGAGCCCTCATCGTGGCGGACGCCGTGAAGGCCCCGGGCCCTCCTGGAGAGGTGCGCCTCTACCGCAAGGCCGACCTGCTCAAGGCGGCCCCAACCCTGCGCATGGGCCCCCACGAGCCGGGCCTGCGCGAGGCCCTGTTGACCCTTGAATTCTCTGGCGGAGCCCCCGAGGAGGTTCTTCTGGTGGGTGTCATTCCGGACGACGTGGTCTACCGCGTGGGCCTGAGCACTCCCGTGCAGGAAGCTGTTCCCGCCGCCGTGGCCGAGATCCTCCGCGAGCTGGATCGTCTTGGCGCCCCCGCCGAGCCGCGAAAGACGCCCCTCGCCATGGACCTTTGGTGGGAGGCCGTGGAGGGTGAAAGGTGAAGACGCCGTGGCCAATCCTGTGACCTGGGCCCGGTGGGAGAAGCCGGCGGTGATCCTCATCGCCCTGCACAGCTTTGCCGTCGGGGTCATGCTCCTGCTTTTCCCCGACTGGTCCGTCCACTTCGGCGGATGGCCCGAGGCGGTGTACCCGCAGTTTTTCATCCGGCAAGGGGGCGCGTTTCACGTGGTCCTGGCAGCCGTCTACATGCTGGATTATTCCTGGAACCGGAGCCTCAGGTTCATGGTCTTGGCCAAGGCCGCGGCCACCCTCTTCCTCACGGCGAGCGCCCTCTACTACCGGGGGCCCTGGGTCATCCCCGCCTCGGCCGCCGGTGACGCCGCCATGGGCCTTTGCGCTTATTTCTTCTACCGCAGGGCCTCGATGTCCAAATCCTAGAAGGTCCTCCCGCCCATAACCTCGTACACCTCCTGGACCTCGTCGATACCAAGTTGAACGGTCATGGTGACGGTGTCGTGAAGGGTCTGGTCCAGCCCGGCCGCCTCGGGATCGGCGCTGAGGGCCTTGAGGCAGGCCTGATCGATGGTGGCGAGGGCGTCGCAGACTTCCTGGGCGGTGAACCCCTGCTTGAAGCGGCGCTCGGCCAAGTCGCGGCAGTGGGCCATAAAGAGGGCCTTATCCCGCGCCCTCACGGCGTTGAGAAGGTGGCGCAGAACCTGCCGCAGGAACCACTCGATGTCGTCGGGCGAGAACCGGCGGTGGCCCACGAACCACCTGGGCGCCGCTTCGCCTCTCAAGCTCGACATGAGGGCGGTGAGGATCTCGTGCTCGTGGCGCTCCAGGAGCCTGTGGACGAGGAGGTTCCGCCGGAGGCGGGGCTCCTTCATGGCGGCGCGGTTCTTGCGGTTCCACTCCAGGGGATCTGCTTTGAGGTTTTCCACCAGAAAAGGCATGCGCCGAAGGATCTCCAGCCTTGGGTTGGGCTGCCAGCCCAAGCGCTCGTACGTATGCTCGGCCTGGACCGTGAGCTGAAGATCGATGTACTTGCCCATCCAGGGGCGCTCGAAGGGCCGTTGCCCCAGGGCCCGTCCCGCCCAGTCCATGCCGTAGAGACCCACCCGGCATAAGGGCTTAGGCATGAAGAACGGACGGCGCTTGCGGCCGAAATAGGCATGGGTAGCGGCCTCGAAGAGCTGGGCGTGGGTAACCGAGCCGCTGCAGCTCGCGATGAGAACCTCCCCCGGGCCGAGGATTTGATAGCGTTGGAGCAGTTTGGCGATGAAGGTCACGGCGTCGCGCACGTGGAGGTAGGGGATGGCCGACATCCCCTTGCCCGCCAGAATGCGGGCGTTCCATGCCTTGGACAGCCAGGTGTTCATGAAAACGAACTGGGGCGGATATTCGCACCAGTCCGAGAACATGGCCCCAAAGCGGATGATACACGAGGGTACCGAAGCCTCGTACTCGGCCAGCATGGCCTCGCCGATGCGCTTGGTTTTGGCGTAGATGTGCTCCCCGTCGGGTGCGCTCGATTCGGTGAGGGCCGTGCCCGCGGGAGGAAAGTTGCAGGCGGCCACGGAACTGGCGAAGACGAACCGGCGCACGTGAAGGACCTTGACGCACTCCAGTACGTTTCGCAGGCCCTCGATGTTGGTCCGCCAGTACTCGGGGTGCTCGTCTCCGGTGAAGTCGTAGTGGGCCGCTAGGTGGAGGACTACCTCGGCCCCGCCCGTGTCGATGATCTCCTGGAATACGGCGTCGAGCGGCTCCTTGTCGCCTATGTCAACCTGGTACCAGTGAATGTTGGGATGCACGGGCGCCGAGGACTCGCGCTGGGATCGCCGGGCGAGGGCGAACACCTCGAAATGGTCCTTTACAACCTCAAGGACGTGCCGCCCGAGAAAGCCGGAAGCCCCGGTGATGACCAGCCTTCGTAAGGTCATCGGTCCCCCCGATCCGCTTGGACACCCAACACGGCAAGTGTAACGGTCCTTGAGGACGGGGGCAACCGGTGAAAGCCGATCCTCTGGCTCGTACCCGCGGATGCGAGGCTGGACGCAGGCGTCGATCGCTCGGGGACACTTGCATCTTTCCCTTTTGTGTGTTAGATTTACACACAAGTGGGCTTAAGGCCCACTTATTTTTTTAAGTTTCTTCGGAGTTTCAGCGGCGAGGTGTTCATGGACGTATCTTGGGCCAGAAAACTGAGGGTCATGGCGGAGGGGACGGCGAGGTCCTTCGGCTGCGAACTCTTCGACCTCGAGCAGCGCCTCTCGGGTCCCAGGTGGCTACTTCGGGTGACCCTGGACCGGCTGGACGGGCCCGTGACGCTGGACGACTGCGAGCAGGTCTCGCGCCAGCTCTCCGCCCAGCTTGACGTGGAGGACCTCGTGCCCCACGCCTTCGAGTTGGAGGTTTCCTCTCCGGGGGTCGAACGCCCCCTGCGCAAGGCGGAGGACTACGAACGATTCAAGGGGCAGAGGGCGAAGATCGTCCTGGGCTCCGGCGGGCCCGACGCCGGGCAGGCCCTGGAAGGGGATCTGGCCGGGTTCGAGGACGGCGGCGTGAAAATCACGGTGGAGGACGGGGTGCGAACGATTCCGCTGGACCGAATCAAGACGGCCCATCTCGTCTTCCAATTTCCGTAGGCGAATCATAAGGAGCGCGGTGCCATGTCGAGCGAACTGCTTCAGGCCATCGAGGCCCTTGGACGCGAAAAGGGGATTGACAAGGAGGTGGTCATCTCCGCCCTCGAGGACGCCATGGCCGCCGCGGCGCGGCGGGTCCTGCATTCTCAGGAAGCCTTCGTGGGCCACTTCAACCGCGAGACGGGCGAGATGTCGCTGGCCCGCATCAAACAGGTGATGGAGGGCGAGGAAGTGGAGAACCCTCTCACCCAGCTTCCCCTGGAGGAGGCCCGGCAGACCCACTCCGGCTGCGAGCCAGGTGACATCATCGAGTTCCCCCTGGAGGCCACGCCCTACATGGGGCGCATCGCGGCCCAGCAGGCGAAACAGGTCCTCACGCAGAAGATCCGCGAGGCGGAGCGGGAGATCATCTACAAGGAGTACAAGGACCGGGTGGGGACCATCATCAACGGTGTCGTCAAGCGCACCGAGAAGCGCAACGTCATCGTGGACGTGGGCCGCACCGAGGCGCTCCTTCCCGTATCGGAGCAGTGCCGGGGCGAGCGGTTCCTTCAGTCCGACCGCATCCGCGCCCTGATCATCGAAGTCCGCGAGAACACCAAGGGAAGCCAGATCATTCTGAGCCGGGCCAGCAAGGATTTCGTGGCCAAGCTTTTCGAGGCCGAGGTGCCCGAAATCTACGACGGTACCGTGATCATCCGGTACATCGCCCGGGAGCCCGGCGAGCGTACCAAAATCGCCGTCATGAGCCGGGACAAGGACATCGATCCTATCGGGGCGTGCATCGGCATGCGCGGCATGCGCGTCCAGGCGGTGACCCGCGAATTGCGCGGAGAGAAGATCGACATCATCCCCTACAAGGAAGACCTCTCGGACTTCGTGAAGGCGTCCCTCGCGCCGGCCACCGTGACGCGGGTCCAGATCGTGGACAACGAGGCGAGGCGCATGGAAGTCATCGTGCCCGAGGACCAGCTCTCCCTCACCATCGGCAAGCGGGGCCAGAACATCCGGCTCGCGGGTATCCTGGTGGGTTGGGAGCTGGACGTGAAGAGTGAAGAAGCGAAGAAGCAGGAGATCCTCGCCGCCATGAGCAGCATGATGGGCGGCGGAGAGGAACCCACCGAAGGCGGGTCCGAAGAAGAACCTTACGAGGAGGGGACGGCTCCCGAGGAAGGGTACGAGGAATCCGAACCGGATGTCCACATTCACGGCGTCCCCGCCAAGGTGATGGCCGAGCTGGCGGCCCGAGGCTGGGCCGAGCCGGAGGCCCTCGCCGGGGTCTCTGACGAGGACCTGAGGGGGATTCCGGGCCTCGGTCCCAAGACCTTGGAGGCCATCCGGAGCTGGGCGCAGGTGGGCCCGGCGGAGGAAGGGGAATGAGCCATGTCTAAAGTAAGAGTCTACGAGCTGGCCAAAAAACTCGGCATCTCGTCCAATCTTCTCGTGGAAAATTTGAAGGCCATGGGTGTCGAAGTGGCCTCCAACTTCTCCACGCTCGACGAGACCGTGCTGGAAAAGCTCGGCGGGAAACGGGCGCCCGCCAAGCCGGCGGCGGCGGTCCCCTCCAAGCCAGAGACTCCTCCCAAGCCCGTCGAGGTTCCTCCCAAACCCGCCCTCAAGAAGGCGGCCGCCGCGCCTGAGAAGGCACCCGAAGTGAAGGCGCCTGAAGCGAAGCCGCATGTTCTCTCTAGGCCCGGAGCCAAGGTGATTCGCCTCCCCTCGGGACCTCCCGCCCCAGGGCCAGAGAAGGCACCGGCCAAAGCTCCGCCTGCCAAGGTTCCCGTGAAGGCGGCCGAGGCGGCACCCAAACCATCCGAACAGGACAAACCCGCGGGCCACGAGAAGGCCGCGGAAAAGACCGTGGAGAAGGCTGTTCCTGTGCCACCGCCCCCTTCGGCCCCCGGTTCGCCCGCTCCATCGCCGCGCCCTACAGGGCCCCAGATCCACCGCCCCTCGCCCTTGCCCGCAAGGCCTCCAGGGTCAGGACCGGTGCTCCACCACGGTCCCGGTGTGGTGCCCAGGCCCGGCGAGATGTTGCCTAACCGGCCGCTTCCCTCGAGCCCGACCCAGCCTTCGGGCCAACCTCCTCGCTTCCACGGGCCCGCGGCACCTCAAGGACAGCAGCGCCCCGGAGGTCCTTCCCCGCGGTCGGGTCCTCCGTCCCCGAGGTCGGGTCCCCCTGCTGCGCGTCAAGGCCAGGCTCCGCAACCTCAAGGGCAGCGCCCGGGCCAACCTTCGCACGGCCAGGGCCAGCGGCCCGGCTCTCAAGCGCATCGGCCCGGAGGGCCGAGCCAGCGCCCGGGAACACCGCATCCTCGCCCCGCAGGGTCAGCGCCGTATGGGCGTCCCGGGCAAGCGCCCGCGCGTCCTGGAGCGGAACCGCGGCCCGGCCAGGTTCCACCCCGCGGCCCCGAACCCGCCAAGACCCCGAGCCGCTTGGCTCCGCCTCAAGAGCTGCACCGCAAAAGCAAGCGCGAACGCCGGCACGACAAGCTCCAGGCCAAGGTGGACCGCCGTGAGCGGCTCGAGCACGAGCTGGAAGAGGCCCGCGCCAAGGCCGAGACGGGTGAGGCCGTCTTCATCCGCGAGGGCATCACCGTCAAGGAGCTGGCGGACAAGCTCAACGTGAAGGTGCGGGACATCATCGCCAAACTCATGTCCCGCGGCATCCTGGCCACGATCAACCAGCCCCTAGACAAGCAGGTGGCCATCGAATTGTCCTCCATGTTCGGCTTCGCCGCGGAGGTCATCTCCTTCGAGGACGAGCTCGTCATGACCCAGGACGAATCGGTGGAGGGCGAGAAGGTCGCCCGCGCCCCGGTGGTGACCATCATGGGCCACGTGGACCATGGTAAATCCTCCCTCCTCGAGGCCATCCACGACGTGGACATCACCTCCAAGGAGTTCGGCGGCATCACCCAGCACATCGGGGCCTACAAGGTCCGCAACAAGGGCCGGGATTACGTGTTTCTCGATACGCCTGGCCACGAAGCCTTCACCCTCATGCGGGCCCGCGGCGCGCAGGTGACGGACATCGTCATCCTCGTGGTGGCCGCCGACGACGGCGTCATGCCCCAGACGGTGGAGGCGATCAACCACTGCAAAGCAGCCAAGGTGCCCATGGTGGTGGCCATCAACAAGATGGACAAGCCCGGCGCCGACCCTGACCGCGTCAAGCGGGAGCTGAGCGCTCAAAGCGTCCTCACGGAAGACTGGGGCGGCGACGTGGTCAGCGTTCCCGTGTCGGCCAAGAGCAAGATGGGCATCGAGTCTCTCCTCGAGATGGTCTCCATCGTGGCCGACATGCTCGCCCTGAAGGCGAGCCCCGAGCAGCTCGCCAGCGGTACGGTTCTCGAATCCCGCCTCGACAGGGCCCGGGGCCCGGTGGCCACGGTGCTCATCCAGGACGGGCACATCAAAGTCGGTGACCTGTTCCTCTGCGGCACCACCTACGGCCACGTCCGAAACCTCTTCGACGATAAGGGGGTTCGCATCGAAGAAGCGGGCCCCAGCTCCCCGATCGAGGTGCTCGGATTCTCCGAAGTGCCCATGGTGGGAGCGCTTTTCCAGGGCATGGATGACGAAGCCAAGGCCAGGCAGGTGGCCAGCTTCCGGAAGGAACAGGAAAAGGCCAGGAGCCAGCGCACGACCAAGGTGCGCCTGGAGAACGTTTTCGGCGCCATCCAGCAGGGGGAGATCCAGGAGTTGCCCCTGATCCTCAAGGCGGACGTGCACGGCTCCCTGGAGGCCATCGCCCAGAAGCTTCAGGAACTCTCCACGGATGAAATCAAGATCCGCGTCGTTCACCAAGGCGTGGGGGCGGTCTCGGAGAGCGACATCCTGCTGGCCAGCGCCAGCAACGCCCTGGTGATCGGCTTCAATGTCCGCCCTGAGCGGAAAGCCACGGAGCTGGCCAAGGCCGAAGGAGTGGACGTCCAGCTCTTCACGGTCATTTACGACCTCATCGACCGTATGAAGCAGGCCCTCACCGGCATGCTCAAACCCATCGAGGAGGAGTTCGTCCTGGGCCACGCGGAGGTGAGGCAGACCTTCAAGGTCTCCAAAGTGGGCACGGTGGCGGGCTGCGTCGTCGTCGACGGCAAAATCCTTCGCTCGGCGCAGGTCCGCGTTCTGCGCGACAACGTGGTGGTCCATACGGGCAAGCTGAACGCTCTCAAGCGATTCAAGGACGATGCCTCAGAGGTCAAGGACGGCACCGAGTGCGGCATCAGCCTTGAAAACTATAACGACGTTAAACCGGGCGACGTCATCGAGGCCTTCGAGGTTCGGTTCCAAGAGAGAACGCTGTAATTGCGTGAGTAGGGGAGTAAGTGAGTAGGTGAGTAGGAAAGGAAGTCGGTTTGGATGGTGGATGGCCTCGCCATCACCCGTCGCCAGGAACCGTCCTATTCCTTCCTACTCACCTAATATCCTCCTCACCTACTCACCTGAGGTATGCCATGCGACGATTCGCCAAGACCGACAAGGTGGGTGACCTGGTCAGGCACGCCATCTCAAACGCCCTCATGCGCGAGATGGAGGAGCCGAAATTCCAGTGGGTCACCGTCACGGAGGTCCAGATGAGCAAGGACCTGGCCGTGGCTCGCGTTTTTTACACGGTCCTCGACTCCGAGCTTCCCAAGAAAGAAGCCGCGGCGCTCCTCGCGGATCACGCCAAGCGGCTGCGAAGCTTCCTGGGCAAGAACCTGCACCTGAAGCAGGCACCCGAACTCCGGTTCGTCTTCGACGAAGCGGAGGAGCGGGCCCGGCACATCGAAGACCTCCTCGCGTCCATCCACAAGGACCATGACCCAAGCGACGCCTAATCCTCCCGACGGCCTCATCCTCCTGAACAAGCCCGCGGGGATGACCTCGCACGACTGCGTGTCCGCCGTCCGGCGGCTCTGTCCTCGGAAGTTCAAGGTGGGACACGGCGGCACGCTGGACCCCTTTTGCACGGGCTTGCTCATCCTCCTCCTCGGCAAGGGTACCCGGCTCGCCAGCCTCTTTCAGGGCATGGACAAGGCCTACGAAGGAATCATCCGATTCGGACAGGGGACGGACACGTGCGACCGGGACGGCCGCGTGGTAGCGGAAGGAACTCCTCCCAAGTTGACCGCTGCGCAGTGGCAGGCCATGGCGGACAGTTTCGTGGGGCCTCTCATGCAGACGCCCCCGGCCTACTCGGCCAAGCGGGTGGGGCACGTCCGGGCCTACAAGCTCGCCCGCCGCGGAGAACCCGTGAGTCTCGATCCGGTCCCCATCACCCTCTACGAGTTCAACGTGCAGCCTCTCGATGAGCGGGACGTGCAGTTCCGCCTGAGGTGTTCCTCAGGGACGTACGTTCGGACCGTGGCGGAGCAAATGGGCGAACGGGCCGGGTGTCCCTCCCATTGCCACGAACTCGGCCGCACCCACGTGGGGCCCTTCGTCCTTGCCTCCGCCAACCCCCTGGACGATCCCTTTCTGGAGCGCGGATTCGTGCCCTTCGATCTCGTGGACGTGGGGCTGCCCGTCCACAGGGTCGATCAGAGAGAGGAGCGCCTCCTCCTTTTCGGGCAGAAAATCCTGGCCCCTCTTGGGCTCCAGGGGCTGGAAGGGCTGGTGCGGATCCTGGGTCCCACGGAGCGGTTCATCGCCCTGGGCCGGGTGGAAGGACGCCTCCTCCTTCCCACCGCGGTCTTTCCCTAACTCCTCTCCGCCGTGATCGGTCGATCGCCAACGAAAAGGCCCCCTGCGGGGGCCTTTGGAATGACGCCAGCGTGCCTAAGGATTTCGATCTATTTGGTCTTATCCATGATGAAGGACCGCGTCGTTACCAACCCGCCCGATTTGCCCACCACTCTCCAGTAGAAGGTGGTCTGGGTGGTGGCCGAGAGCCGGGCCGCATTTTGGACCTTGGCCCATTTTTTCTGGCTCGGCTGCCAGGTGGTTCCCTTCACGAAGTTCTTCGAGGGCGTGGCGCTGCTCACGAGGACGGGGGCGAAGGATGGGCTAAGGGAAATATCCACTTCGTATTTACCGTCCACCCCGTTCTTAATCCAACTGAAGACGGGGGCACCGTAGCTTACGCCGTAGACCGGCGGAGGGTTGACGAAGGCCACCGAGGCCGAGGCCGTGGCCTGGTTGCCTCCCGAGTCCCGTCCCACGGCCACGATGTCGTAGGCGCCGTCTTGGAACGAGGCGCTGTTGGTGCAAAAGGACACGGAGCCGCCGCCTGACTTGGCGACTTGTGTCCCGTTCATGTAAATGGACAGGTCGGCAAGGGAGAAGTCGTCACTGGCGGCGGCTACGGCGCAAAACGCTCCGGTGATCACCTGCCCGTCCAGGGGCTGGCTGAGGGTCAGGTAAGGCGGATCGTCCCGGCGCATTTGCTTATAGGCGGTTCCGCCCCACTGGCTCCAGGGGCTTCCGGGGCCGGCGGGCATCTTGTACCCCACCAAGGTCTTGTTCCCCGTGCCGGCCCGAATCACGCCGTAGCCGCCCGTTCCCATGCCCACCAGGGCGAAGCTGTTGCCCAGGCCGTTGCTGGGCATGAAGCTCTTGAACCATCCCGTGGTGGCGTCAAAGAAGGCGATCTGGCCCGCTGTCGTGTCGCAGTAGGTCACCATGCCGCGGCTGTCCACGGCCATGGAACTCACGGCCTTGGGGGTCCACTTCACGGGGTTGGTGGAGTTGACCTTGCTGAACTGCCAGACGATCTGGCCCGTACGGCTGTCGAATCCGTAGATGTCGCCTCCGCCCTGAACTGCGGCCACAAGGATGTCGCCGTAGATGAGCGGCTGCACGTTTTGGATGAGGATCAGGGTGCCTGTGTCATCGTAGGCTTCCCACAAGAAATTCCCGCGGTAATCGTAAATGTCCATGATGCCGCGGCGGATGTAGACCATGTTGTCGTAGTTGTCCATGGCCAGGGGAACGTTGGAGAAGTTAAACACGTCCTTGCGCCAGATCACCTGGCCCGTCTTGGCGTCGATGGAATGCATGAAGGCGCTTCCGGCTACGTACACGTTGCCCGCATGGCTCACGGTAGGCGGGCCCATCATCGTATCTACATAAAAATGCCAGTTCACCTTCCCCGTGTTTCCGTTCACGGCGTAGAGCTGGCCGTTTTCCAGTCCGAAGAAGAGGGTGTTGTCGCTGGCCACGGCGATGGGCGTCTTGATGTTTTTCTCGAGGACCGTTTTCCACACGACGTTTCCGGCTACGCTGTAGGCCCGGATCTGCTGGCTCGACGTGCCCACGAAAAGCGTCGTGCCTTGAAGGGCGATGGGGGTCATAGCCTGGGCGCCGAGGTCCGCGGCCCATTTGTAAACGCCCGAGCTGCTCACGGCGGCGATTTTGTTGTCCACCGTGGTGTAATAACTCGTGCCGTCCGGACCGACCGTGGGGTCAAAGAGGATCGACGACTGCGAACCGAAGACCCACAGCGGGGTCTGAGCCTGTGCGGCGATGCCTGCCAACACGAAAAGGCCGAGTATCAGCAAACGGCGCATGGTCCCTCCTCCTCACCTTTGGGTGAATATAGCACGCCCCCCGGGCCTTCGCAACCGAACGCCCCCTTGGAAAAGCCTGAGAACCAAAGACTTTCCCTTTCCGCCAAGGCCTCCTCCGGCGCGGGAATGCGAGCAGTTTCAACGGTTTCCCCTTTGCCGTCCCTCGTAGAATACATCAAAAAGTGAAATTGCAACAGGGGGGTTCTACAGGTTTATAAGGCCCTTAGTCTTTGAAATCGGAAGCGATGCACCAAGCTCCGGGATCCCCCACCTATGAGCCTGTCCGTCCCACCGTCACCTGGGCAGGCCTGATGAGGGTGTCCTTCATGAAGTATCCCGGCTTGAACACGCTCACCACCAAACCGGCCTGGCCTTCCACCGCGGCCACCGCCTCCATGGTCTCGGGATCGAAGGGCTGGTTCTCAGGGACGAATTTTGTGCAACCGTGGGCCTTCAGAAACTGCTCCACCCGGGCCGTGAGAAGCGAGAGGCCTTCGGCCACGGCTGGTACGTCGCAGGAGAGGGCGGCCGCCCTGTCCACGTCGTCCAGGAGGCCGAGAACTTCTACGAGGAGGTCCCGCTCTTTTCGCTCGTATCGCTGCTCGATCCCCGCCTGGATCCTCTCCCGGGCCCGCTGAGTCTCTGCCTCCAGGTCCGCCACTCGCTGGCGCAAGGCGGCCTCCGCGCGGCGGGTGCGCTCTTCAAGTTCCTGGACATACGTGGGCTTCAAGTTGGGTTCCGTGGCGATGATCTCCTCGGAGTCCTCGCGGATACGTCTCTTGTCCACAATATTCATCGATGATTCCCTCGGTTTTCTCATGGCAGGCACCTGGTGATAGATTCAACCCGTTTTGGACGTGTAGCTCACGATGCCCTTCACGTTGTTCTCTTCACTGTTGCCTTTTCACGTTTCACTCATTAATCAGCTACCAAATTGAGGGTGACATAGTAGGTCCACCGCCCTCGTCCCACGCTCACCACGAGACCCGTTGACGCCAGGGCCGAACGGGCGCGGGAGAGGAACTCTTCCAGGGTGTTCACGGGCTGGTCCTCCACGGCCAGGATCACGTCGCCCTCCTGGATACCCGTGTCGTCCGCCGGGGACCCCTTGCGAACGGCGTCCACCACGAGCCCGCCCCGCCCCGGAGCCACCCTCACGCCCAGGAGCTGCCACGCCATGGCAGGCGAGAGACGGTCCGGCATGAGCGCGGCGGCCATGGTGATGGAGAAGGGCTTCCCGTCACGTATGCCGGAGATCTGGAGGCGCTGGCCGGGAGTCGCCATGGCGAGCTGGCCGTTCAGGTCGCCTACGCCGTCGAGATGGTTGCCGTTCAAGCTCGTCAGGATGTCACCGCGCCGAAGGTCCTCCACCTCGGGCAGGGCGAAGGGGTACGTCTTGGCCACGTACACCCCTCCCGTGAGGCCCGTTCGTCGCTTGGCGAAGTCCGTCAGGTCCAGGGCCAGAAACCCGAGCCAGAGAGGCCGCACGTGGCCGTAAACCCGGAGCTGCTCCATGACCCGCTTGGCCCGGTCGATGGGAATGGCGAAGCCGATGCCCTGGGCATCCTTGATGATGGCCGTGTTGATGCCGATGACTTGGCCCAGGATGTTGCACAGGGCTCCCCCCGAATTGCCCGGGTTGATGGCCGCGTCGGTCTGGAGGAAATCCGAATACTGGCGCTTGCCGTCGTTGAGGGTGCGGCCAACGGCGGAGAGGATGCCCGCCGTCACGGTGTTGGAGAGGCCGAAGGGGTTCCCGACAGCGACGAGCGTCTCCCCGATCATGAGGTCCGAGGAGCTTCCCAGTTCGGCCGTCGGAAAGGGGCGGTCCCCCTCGATCTTCAGGAGAGCCAGGTCAGATTCGGGGGCCGTGCCCACTACCTTTGCCGGGTACTCCTTGCCGGAGACGAGGGTCACCTGGATTTTCGAGCCTCCCATGATCACGTGTTCGTTGGTGAGGATGTATCCGGAAGGGTCCACGAGAACGCCTGAGCCCAAAGAATTCTCCTCCTGGGTTGGCCCCGGGCCATCGCCGAAGAGGTCCCAAATGGAGCCCGCGAAGGGATTCCGAACCCGCTGCTGGCAGGAGACGTAGACCACCGCCGGGCTCACCTTGCGCACCACTTTGACCACGGGAGTTTCCCGCAGGGCCCTGTCTTGCGCGGAGGCAGGAGAGGCGCCCATCCCTAAGGCACCGAACACGGTCGCAATGGCAGCAAATTTCATCAAGTTTGTCATGGGCACGCCCCATCCTTGATTGTCCCGGTTCTCATCACGGTTCCATTCCTAACTTCATGACTTCACGTGGCTCCCCTCATGTCCATGAGCCTCGCGATGCGCTTTTCGATGGGCGGATGGGTGGCGAAGAGGTTGAACATGCCGCCTCCCGTGAAGGGTTTAACGATGAACATGTGGGCCGTGGCGGGGCTCGCCTTCAGGGGGATTCGGGCCGAGACGGTCTGAAGCTTCTTGAGGGCGTTGGCCAGGCCGTAAGGGTTCCCCGCGAATTGGGCTCCGCTCTCGTCGGCGCCGTATTCTCGGGACCGGGAAATGGCCATCTGAATGAGAAGGGCCGCCAGGGGTGCCACCACGGCCGCCACGAGAAGGGCGATGGGGTTGCCTCCCCCTTCGCGGTCGCGGCCGCCGCCGAAGCCGCCGAAGATGGCCGCCCACCGGGCCATGCTGGCGATGAACATGATGGTGGAAGCGATGGAGGCCGCCACGGTCCCGATGAGGATGTCCCGGTGCTTGACGTGGGCGAGCTCGTGTCCCAGAACGCCCTTGAGCTCTTCCTCGTCCAGCAGGTCCAGAATGCCGTCCGTGACGCACACCACCGCATGCTGGGGGTCGCGCCCCGTGGCGAAGGCGTTGGGGGAGCTTTCGGGGGTGTGGTACAGGGGCGGCTTGGGGATTCCCGCCGCCTGGCTGAGCTGCGCGAGGACCGCGTGGGCCCTGGGCGCCTCCGTCTCGGTGAGGGGCTTGGCCCGGTAGGAGGCCAGGACAATCTTGTCCGAGAACCAATAAGAGAAGAAGTTGATGCCGATGGAAATGACCAGGGCGATGATCAGCCCCTGCCTACCTGCCACCGCGCCGCCCACGAGCATGAGGACCGCGGCGAGAGCCACGAAGAGAAGCATTGTCTTAAACCAGTTGGCCATGGTCGACCTCCGAAGTTCAGTGGGAGCCGCCTCCCGGCGGCGATGGGCCGATCCCGCGGCCCCGGCGGTTCACGGCCTGGAGGCCGCTCCCACGTCCTACGCCAGCCACCTTAGTTTACCACCGCCTCCGTGGCCCGGAAGGCCAGCGCGCCGTCTCCGGCACTTGCTTGAACGGCCAGCCCCGGCGTGAACTTCCCGCCGAGGATATCCTTGGCGAGGGGATTTTCGAGGTACTTCTGGATGGCCCGCTTGAGGGGCCGCGCGCCGTACGCCGGGTCGTAGCCCTCCTCCGCGAGAAACCGCCGGGCGCTCTCATCCAGCCTGAGCTCGAAGCCGCGCTCCCGCAGCCGCTTCTCCAGCACCGCCACCTGAATGTCCACGATGCCTTCGATGTCTTCCCGGCTCAGAGACCTGAACATGACCACCTCGTCGAGGCGGTTGAGGAACTCGGGGCGAAAGGTGGCGCGCAGTTCGTCCATGACGCGGTCTCGCATGGCGTCGGGGTCCTTGGCCGCAAGGTCCTGAATCCACCGGGAACCGATGTTGCTCGTCATCACCAGCAGGGTCTGGGAGAAATCCACGGTCCGGCCCTTGGCGTCCGTCAGGCGCCCGTCGTCCAGGACTTGGAGAAGAATGTTGAAGACGTCGGGATGGGCCTTTTCGATTTCGTCCAGGAGGATAACGCTGTAGGGGCGCCGGTGTACCGCCTCCGTGAGCTGGCCCCCCTCCTCGTGGCCTACGTATCCAGGGGGTGCGCCCACGAGGCGGGAGACGGAGTGCTTCTCCATGTATTCACTCATGTCCAGGCGCACCATGGCCCGCTCGTCGTCGAAGAGAAACTCGGCCAGAGCCTTGCACAGTTCCGTCTTGCCTACGCCCGTGGGGCCCATAAAGAGGAAGGAGCCCATGGGGCGGCGAGGGTCGCCCATGCCCGAGCGGGACCGGCGCACGGCATCGGAGACCACGCCGAGGGCTTCTTCCTGCCCCACGACCCGGGTTCTCAACCGGTCCTCCATGGCCAGGAGCTTAGCCCGCTCCCCTTCGAGCATGCGCGACACGGGGATGCCCGTCCAGAGGGAGACCACGAGGGCGATGTCCTCCTCGTCAACCTCCTCTTTAAGGAGGGGGCGCTCCTTCTGGAGGGCCTTGAGCCTCGTCTGGGCCGATTCGATGTCCTGCTCGATCTGGGGCAGACGGCCATATTTTAATTTGGCCGCTTCGTCGTAGTTGCCCACGCGCTCGGCTCGCTCCGCCTCTCCGCGCAGGTCCTCCGCGTCGCGCTTGCGCTCCTGGATGGCCTTGATGGCTTCCCGTTCGTTCTGCCAGCGGGCGCGCATGGCTTTGGCCTCGCCCTCCACGTCGGCGAGCTCACGGGCGAGGGTTTCGAGGCGCTCCATGGCGGCCGGGTCGTTCTCCTTGAGGAGAGCCTGCTTTTCGATCTGCAGGGAAGCCATGCGGCGCTCCAGGGTATCGAGTTCGTAGGGCACCGAGTCCACCTGGATGCGCAACCGCGCCGCCGCCTCGTCCACCAAATCGATGGCTTTGTCCGGGAGGAACCGGTCGTGGATGTAGCGGTGGGAGAGGGTCACGGCGGCCACGATGGCTCCGTCGCGAATTCGGATCCCGTGGTGCACTTCGAACCGCTCCTTCAAGCCGCGCAGGATGCCGATGGCGTCCTCCACCGTCGGCTCACCCACGAAGATGGGCTGAAATCGGCGCTCCAGGGCCGGGTCTTTCTCGATGTGCTTGCGATACTCGTTCACCGTCGTGGCCCCGATGGCGTGGAGCTCTCCTCGGGCCAGAGCGGGCTTGAGAATATTGGCGGCGTCCATGGCGCCTTCGGCGGCTCCCGCGCCCACCAGGGTGTGCAGCTCGTCGATGAAGAGGATGACGTCGCCGTCGCTGGCCGTGATCTCCTTCACGACCGCCTTCAGGCGATCCTCGAACTCGCCTCTGAATTTCGTTCCCGCGATGAGGCTCGCCAGGTCGAGCTGCACGAGGCGCTTGTTCCTGAGGGGATCGGGCACGTCGCCGTCGGCCATGCGGAGGGCGAGCCCTTCCACGATGGCGGTCTTACCCACGCCGGGGTCGCCCACGAGGACGGGATTGTTCTTGGTGCGGCGAGCCAGGATCTGGGTCACGCGGCGGATTTCCTCGTCTCTCCCGATGACCGGGTCCAGCTTGCGAAGGCGCGCCATCTCCGTGAGGTCCCGCCCGTATTGCTTGAGGGCTTGATACTTGCCCTCGGGGTTGGGGTCCGTGATTCTTTGGGACCCGCGCAGGTCCTGAAGGGCCGCCAGGAGCTGATCCCGGTTCAATCCCGAGGCGATGAGGGCCTTCCCCGCCTCCGTGCCGGTGGCCTCCAGGAGGGCCGCAAGGATGTGCTCCGTGGACACGAAGTCGTCTTTGAAGAACCGGGCCTGTCCGGCGGCCGACTCCAGGACCTGGAGGGCTTGCCGGGAGAGGGCCGGCTCAGCGCCCGAACCGGTGATCTTAGGAAGGCGGTCCAAGGCCCGCTCCACCTTGTTGGCCAGGGCAAGGGGATCGAGGTGAAGGCGCTCGAGGATAGCAGGCACGATGCCGCCCTCCTGGCGCACGAGAGTCATGAGAATGTGCTCGGGGGTCACTTCCGAGTTCTGGCGGGAGGAGGCGAGCTCTGCCGCCCCGTTCATAGCTTCCCGTGCTTTTTCGGTGAACTGTTCCCAACGCATCCAACGAGCCTCCTATGGTCTAAAATGTTAGCATTAAGGTAATATAAAGTCTTAGTCTGTCGTTGTCAAGTATGATGAAATATCTTGGGGTGGCAAACCCTTGAGCAACATGGTAAGCTTGTAATGAGGATCCAGCATGGCCGGCGTGGTAAAGTGTCAAGACCACGGAATCACCGGGGGGCGGGCGTGATGGACGAACCCGTTCAGGTTGGGCGGTACCAGGTCCAGAGAATCGTGGGCAAGGGAGCCATGGGCGTGGTGTACCTTGCGTACGATCCCCAAATAGGGCGGCAGGTGGCCCTCAAGACCATCCGGCCCTCCGAAGGGGCCAGGCCCGAGGAGATCGCTGAAAGCCGGGCCCGCTTCCTCCGCGAAGCGCAGGCAGCGGGCAAGCTCCTCCACCCCAACATCGTGACCATCTTCGACGTCTTTGAGGACAAAGGCACCCTCTACATCGCCATGGAGTTCGTGGAGGGGGTCCTGCTTGATGCCTATTGCACCAAGAGGAACCTCCTTCCTCCGGACCGGGTGGTCAACCTGGCGGGGCAAGGATTGTCGGCCCTGGACTACGCCCACAGGGCCCGAATCATCCACCGGGACATCAAGCCCGGCAACCTCATGGTGGTGGACGGGCAATCTCTCAAAGTCATGGATTTCGGCCTGGCCCGAGATTCCGGGGCCAGCCTGACTCACAGCGGCGCGGTCATCGGGACCCCCCACTATATGTCCCCCGAGCAGGTGGCCGGCAAGCCCTTGGACGGCCGGTCCGACGTCTTCTCCATGGGCGTCGTCCTCTACGAGCTCGCGACGGGCGAGCGGCCCTTTCAAGGCGACTCCATTTCCACGGTCATCTACCGGGTTCTCCACGAGTCGCCGCCCAACCCTCGCGAATTAAACCCCAAGGTGCCCTTGCACCTGAGCCTGGCCATCGAAAAGGCTCTTGCTAAGCGGCCCGATGACCGTTATCCCACGGCCGCCGCGTTCCGCCGGGCCCTGCTTCATCCGGAGGAGGCCGATCCGCTCCAGGCCTGGAGCCACATCGAACCGCCCCCTCGTACATCTCCCATGGCGGACACCGCCTTTCTCCCCCCCGTTCCCGAAAGCATGCGGCCCAAAAAGCGCCACTCCCTGTCGCGAAAATACGGGCGCTTCGCCATTCTGGCCCTTCTTGTGGCCGCCGGCGGATGGCTGGCCGTGACCCGCTACATGCGGTACGAGGGCATCAAGCTCGCTCCCATCACACCGCCGCCTTCGCAGGAAGTGCTCCCCAAGGCCCTGGACGTAGTCACCACGCCGCCGGGCGCCTCCCTCTTTCTCGATGGCACCGCCGTGGCGGCCGTGACCCTCCTTCCAAGCGATACCGCCACGCACACGGTGGAGGCGCGTCTGGGATGCCTCGGCGCCAGCGCCAAAGTCACGGGCGCTTCCACCCGGGACAGGCTCCACCTCGTTCTCAAGCCGGGACCGTTTCTGTTCCCGGTCACGAGCGATCCGCCTGGGGCGAAGGTTCTGGTGGACGGTTCGGACACCGACCTGGTGACGCCCGCCAAGGTGCCCCGAGACGGCTGCGAACCGTTCAAGGTGGCCCTCGACCTCCCGGCCCACGACCCTTATGAAGTCCTCATCGATCCCCAGAAGGAGTTCAAGGTGCAGGCCGTCCTCACGGCGCTGGCCGACCATGGCACGTTGAAGGTCCTCTACCCCTCTGGTATCCTGCAGGTGTATGAAGGCGAGCGCCTCCTGGGCGCTTCGGGAGCGGTCCTCAGCCTCCCGCCAGGTGAGCACGTCCTCCGCCTCGTGGACCCGGCCATCCGGGGTGTTCGCGAGGAGAGGGTGAAGGTCCAGCCCAGGGAGTCCGAGTCCCTCAAGGCGCCCCCCTTCCAGACGGGCCAGGTCTTCCTCTACGGGAAGCCGGGCAACGAAGGCAAGGTGATGGTGGATGGTTCGTACTTTGATGACCTGCCTCTCAACGGCACGCGGCCCATGGCGGTGGGAGCCCATCAGTTCGTGGTGGTCAGCCCCAAGGGGACGAAGGTCGCCTTTTCTTGGACCATCAAGCACGGGCCGCAGACTCGCGTGGCGGACTTCTCGACGGACCGGGTGGAGACGCCTTAGCGCCGCCGCGGTGCTCACACTCGCCGCGGCGCTGGCGGGCCCCGGTTCCAGAGCTGCCAGCACGTACCCCCCCGCGCCCGATGGACGCCTCCCCCCGCGGGAGTGCTTGGAAGCGTCGCGGCTGGCCCTCTATTCAGGGCGCCCGGATCAAGCCTACAGGCTCCTCCTCCTGGCCCAGCCCGACCTGGGCGGCGAAAACCGGTGGCTCGACCTTGCCTCCCGGGTTTTCCTCGCTCTGGACCGGCCCGGCCGCGTGGCGGAAGCCTTTTACCATATGGCTCCGGGAAATCCCCCCGCGCTTGCGGCGGCCAAGGCTATTCTGGACCGCACAGGAGAGGGGCCGTCCAGGCCCATCCTCACGGACCAGGGCCGATGGCGGGGCCTCGACAAGAAAGCCCTCAAGCCCTTCGTGGCCGTGGCTCCCGGGGCCGACGGCGGGGCGGAGGTGCTGACGGAGGACGGCGTGGAGCGCCTCGATTCCGAAGGGCAAGCTTCCGGGTTCAGGGCCCTTCAGGGGGGGCGCGACCTCACCCTCGATTTCTCCGGCAAACCTCTGGCTCTGGGCGAGGGCACCGTTATATGGGGCGCTTCCGTCATCAAGCTGCCGGCGGACATCGCCAAGCCTGTCTCCGCGGCTCCCGCTCCCGATGGCAGCTTTTTCGTTCTGGACCGGGCCGAGCCCCGGCTCTTCCGCCTGACGGGCAAGGGCGCTCCCATGGGAAACGTGGCCGTGGCGCTGAACGACCCGGTGAGGGTGCGCGTGGACAGGGCGGGGCAGATCTACCTGGCGGACCGGGACGGGGGGCAGATCCGCGTCTACGGTGCCGACATGGCCATCGTCAAGACCTTGCACCTCTCCTTCGAAGGAAAACCCCTGCGCAAGATCACCGACTTCCAGGTGGACATGGCCGGGAACCTGTTGGCGGTGGACCTCTCCACGAGGCGGGCCCTTCTTTATTCCTCCTCGGGGCGGTTTTTGGCGGCCACCGGCGCGGGGGTGCGCGTGGACGCGGCGGGGTGGGACGGATTGAACACCCTCCTTCTCCTGGATCACCGGGCCGGAGCCCTGTGGAGGTACGGGTCATGAGACGCCCGGTTCTGGCGCTCATGTTCCTGCTCGGTTTGGCCGCCCTCCCACGTGCCCAGGTGGTGATGGAGGAGATCGGCGCCCTTCAGGAGTCCTTCAACGCCGCCCAGCAGGCTTACCAGGCCGTGCAGTTTCCCAAGGCCGTGGAGAGCTTGAACTCCCTCATCGATACGCTGACCCGATGGGAGCAGGCGGGGCGCCTTCAGCCTTCCGACGAGGCTCTCCTCGAACGAGCCCTGGAGCTCAGGGGCATCTGCGCCTTCAACTTGGGCAAGACGGACTTGGCCCGCCAGGATTGGACCAGGCTCATCCAGCTCCGGCCTGACTATCCCTTTTCCATGACGAAGACGCCCAAGATCGTGCGCCAGTTCGAGGAGATCCGCTCGTCCCTCACGGGCGTCTTGAACCTCAGCGTCCAGCCCGCGGACAGCCAAATTTACTTGGACGGCCGTCCCTTGGGCACGGCCGTGGCGTCTATTCCGGTCCTCAAGGGGATGCACGTGGTGAAGGTGTCCCGTCCCGGCTACGCGACCCAGGAGCGGGAGATGACGGTGGACGTGGGCAGCCTGGTGGCGGTGGACGTCAGCCTCATTCCCAACGCGCGCACCATCTATTTTTTCGTCCAGCCCGAGGGAACCCAGCTCCTGGTGGACGGCAAGCCGCTAGGGCGGGCGGAGCGGCCCGCCTCCTCCCGCGATGACTGGGCCAAATTTGTGCAAGAGAGCGGGAGCATTCCGGCCCAGGTCTACGTGATCCCCGCTTTGTACCTGCCCCCCGGGGACCACCGGGTCACCCTCGTGTGTCCCTGCTTCCGGCAGAGGGAGTTCGTCCTCACGGTGTCGCTGGACAAGGCCAACAACAGCGCCGGGTTCGTGAAGCCCATCGTGCTGGACAGGCGCACCGTGAACCTGGAAGTGATCTCCCACCCCTCGGGATCGGAGGTCACCATCGACGGGCAGGTGGCCGGGACGACCCCCCTTCGTCTATCGGACTTTTGCATCGGGCCGCACCAGATCCTCGTGCAGAAGGCCAACGTGGGCCTCTACCGCGCATCCATCAACGTGAACGAGGTGCCTCTCTTCAAGGTCGATGCCACCCTTCGGCCCACCCTGCTCTGGGCCGGGGTCACGCGGGACCAGGACATCACGGCGTACCAGCAACAGGAGGCGGACGACGCCATGGCGGCCGCCATGCCGGACATGGACCACTTCAACGGTACGGTGGCCGATGAGAAAAACCCCAGCCTCCCCGACACGTTCTTTACTCCCGGAGTGGGCGCACAAGACCAGGCCGCCACCGTGCGCGCCCTGTGCGAAAAGTACCGCTGCCAAGGGCTGCTGGCGGGCAAACTCACGGCCGAGTCAGGGACCATGACCTTGGCGCTGCGCCTCTTCGTACCCGAGCTGCCGGGCTACGACGAGGTTCAGGGGGCCATCAACGATCCGGCTGAGGCGTTGAAGGTCCTCGATCTGGTGGACCGGCCCCTGACGGACAACACCCTGGAGCGGGTCCTGCCCCTCGCCGATTTCCCCGGCGTGAAGGGCCCCGTCCTCATGCGCGGCGTGTCAGACCCGGCGGGCCCCTCGGCCGGCGACATCCTCCTGGCCGTGGGCGGAGTTCCCGTCACCACGGTGGCTTCGGCCAGGGCCGCTTTTGCCGCAAGCGACACCCCGGCCCTCAAGTTCTCCCATCGAGGTGAAGAGAAGGTCTGGTATTTCAAAGGAGCCGGTACGTCCGAGCTGGTCCCCTACGGGGGCGAGCGCTACGGCTATAGGCGCCAATGGCTCAAGGCCCGGCAGGACGTGCTGGGATCGGAGACGGCCCGCGAACAGCTCGTGGCCCGCCTCAGTCTGGCCTGCGCCAACCTGAACCTGGGCCGTCCCGTGGATGCCCTCGCCGCCCTCGAACCCCTTCAGCCGCCCGCCACGGGGCCCTTGAACAAGAACTCCGTGGGGTACCTGCGGGCCGTGACCCTTGTGCAGCTTGGCCGGCCCGAGGAGGCGAGAAGCGATTTGAGGGCCGCGGCCCAGGACGAATCCGCGAGCCTGGATGGCCTGGGCGCGTTTCTGGTGGCGCCTCTGGCGTCCGACCTGCTCAGACAGCTTCCGCCGCCTCCACCGCCCGTTCCGGGGCCGGGGATGCCAGGAGGAAACTCAGCACCAGGGCATTAGGCACCGAGAGTGAAAGGGATTCGGAACCAAGGCTAAATTTTCCTCGTCTCTGGGTGTCTTGGCGGTTCGGCTTCATTTGGAGAGACCTTATGCCCGAGCGTCCAAAGATCGGACGGCTGACGGCCCTGAGTCACGGCGCCGGCTGAGCCTGCAAGATCAGTCCCCTGGACCTGGCGGAGGTGCTCCGCCAGCTGCCACCCATGGCGGACGAGAGGCTCCTCACGGACTCCGGTCACGTGGAGGACGCCGCCGCGTACCTTTGGGACGCGGACAGGGTGATGCTGTTCACCACGGACTACTTCACCCCCATCGTGGACGATCCTTTCACCTTCGGCCAAATCGCCGCCGCCAACGCGTTTTCTGACGTGTACGCCATGGGCGGAAGGCCCGTCCTGGCCCTGAACCTCATGTGCTATCCCACCCGGACCTACCGCCTCGACGAGATGACCCTCATCCTCAAAGGCGGCGCGGCGAAGGCCGTCGAAGCAGGGTGCCTCATCGTCGGGGGCCATACGGTGGATGACGCCGAACCCAAGTACGGCCTGGCCGTGGTGGGCGAGGTCCGCCCGGACCGGCTCATGCGCAAGGGCGGCGCCCTCCCTGGAGACAGGATCTACCTCACCAAACCGCTCGGCACGGGTATTCTGTCCACGGCCTACAAGGGGGGCGACCTGAGTGACCAGGCCTTCGCCGAGGCGGTGGCGTCTATGAGCTTGCTCAACCGGGCTGCTGCCGAGTCGGCGGTGGAGGCGGGCGTAAAAGGCGCCACGGACGTGACGGGCTTCGGATTCCTCGGCCACCTCCTGGAGATGTGCGTGGAGGGCGGGCTCGGCGCCGAGGTGCGCCCTGATGCCCTGCCGTTCTTCGCGGGAACCGAGGCGCAGGCCATGGACCAGAACGTCCCCGGGGGAACCTTCGCGAATCGCGATTCGGTCCTGGCAAATCTGGACGGAACCTCCGGGATCCCCGAGCACCGCCTCCTCATGGCCGCCGATGCCCAGACGTCGGGCGGCCTCCTCCTCGCCGTGCCGCCCGGCATCGAAGCGGCCCTCCTGCGCGCCTTCGAGCGGCGGGGCCAGCGGTCCTGGAACGTAGGAACCTTCGCGGCGGGACCGCCCCGCATCCGCCTGGTGCCCTAAGAGCCGGAAGCGGGGAGCGGGGAGCGGGGAGCGGGGAGCGGAGGAACGACCCTCACCAGGCCTGCCGCCCGTGTCCCTATCCCCCGCTTTTCTCGGAATACGCACGGCCCATCCGCCGTTGCCCCAGGTGTTGAGGTGCGTCCCCGCCCTTGACGAGGGAACCGGTCCGTCCATATAATGACCGGCTGGTTCAATTTGTGACCAGAGAGGGCGTGGAGCCATGGCCCGGGCGAAGTCGGACAGAAAGAGCCAGTGGGAATCCTTCTGCAAGAAGGGCATCCAGGACGCGGTGGTGCGCATCCTCTCCCGGAAGGGAGCGGAGGGGCTCACCATGGAACGGGTGGCCGCAGAGGCGGGTGTGGCCAAGGGCACCCTCTACGTCTACTACAAGGACAAGAAGGAGCTTCTGGAATCGGTCAAGGAGGCGAGCATGGCTCCCATGCGCCAGGAGCTTTTCGGGATCCTGGACGGCGAGCTTCCTCCGGTGCAGAAGATCGGCCGATTCGTGGAGCGCCACCTCAGCTACTTCGACGAGCACCGGGAGTTCTTCCGGGTTCTGCTGTGGGAGCGCCAGCTGGCGGAGACGCGCCTGCGGCGCCAGCAGTCGGACCCGTTTCGGACGTATGTGGATAAGATCGCGAGGGTTCTGCGGGAGGGGGTCCGGGCACGGGCCATCAGGCCCCTGGACCCGGTTAAAGTGGCCGCCATGCTCATCGAGGCGGACATAGCTATGATTGCCCAGCGGCTCCTCCTGGAGTCGCCGGGCTCCGTCGAGGAGGACGCGCGGATGCTCACGGACGTTTTCATGAACGGGATATCCTCACCATCCCCGAAGCGGGCGGCCCGCCCGCCGCGGCCATGAGCGCGCGAAGGGCCGGCGCCCGGCGAGGCGCCTCCGCCGCGGCTCTGGCGGTTTTGCTTGGGACCATGGCCGGGTGCATCCACACGCCCCCCAAACTCTACGGCGAGGCCTCTACGTCCCCGGCGCCCGAGGTGCCCTGGACGCCGCCGGCCAAAGCCGTGGCGGCCGTGCAGCCCCGGTCCGAGGCGCCCGCGATCCCCCAGGACCTGCTGGACCGGGCCTCCTCTCTGACCCTCCTCGACGTGGTGGACGTGGCCCTCCGCAACAGCCCCCAGACCGCCATGGCCTGGTCGGAGGCCCGTTCCGCCGCGGCGGCCTACGGCAGCCAGAAGGGCACCTACTACCCGCAGGTCAACATCGGGGCGGGCGTGACCCGGGCGGAGGGGTCCCTGGCCAACGGGGCGATCTCCTACTACCAGCGCAGCTACGCCCCCACGGCGGATCTGAGCTGGCTGCTCTACGACTTCGGCGGCCGTGAGGCGGCGCTGGCGGAGAAACGTCAGGCTCTCCTGTCGGCGGACTGGCTCCACAACGCTTCCATCCAGTCCGTGATCCTCCAGGTCCAGCAGGCCTTCTTCCAGTACGTGAGCGCCAAGGCCCTGCTCTCGGCCCAGGAGGCCACCGTCAAGGAGGCGGAAACCAACCTCGCCTCGGCCCAAGAGCTCCACCGCGCCGGGGTCGCCACCATCGCCGATGTGCTTCAGGCCAAAACTCAGCTCTCCCAGGCCAAGCTCGCGGCGGACGGGTTGACGGGTACCATCCAGACGACGAGGGGTGCCCTGGCCACGGCCATGGGGCTCCCTCCCACCGTTCCCTACGATGTGGCCATGCCGCCCACGGACCTGCCCATCCAGGAGACGTCGGAGGCCGTGGACCGCTTCTTGGAGCAAGCCCAGGCCAAACGGCCCGACCTGGCCGCGGCCAGGGCCCAGGTGGCGAAGGCCCGGGCGCACGTCAAGACCATCAAAGCCGAGGGATATCCTTCGCTCAGCGCCACGGCCAATCTGGGCCGCACCTACTACGACGCCTCCACGATGTACGGGAATACCTATCAGATGGGGATCCAGCTCAAGTTTCCCCTGTTCACGGGCTTCTCCCACAGCTACGACGTGGTGCAGGCGAAGGCGGATCTTCAGACCGCCGAGGCCCAGCTCAAGAGCCAGGAGCAGGCCGTGGACTTGCAGGTCTGGTCCAGCTACTACAGCCTCAAGACCGCCGAGCAGCAGGTCAAGACCAGCGAGGATCTCCTCCAGAGCGCGACCCAATCCCACGACGTGGCCCTGGGCCGCTATAAGGCCGGCGTCGGGACCATCCTGGACCTTCTCACCGCCCAGGCCGCCCTGGAAGATGCTCGCGGGCAGCGCATCCAGGCGCTGGCCAACTGGTTCACGGCCCTGGCCCAGCTCAGCTACTCCACGGGGACCCTCGCCCGGGACGTGCAGGCCCTCAAGCTCAACATCGCGCCTCAGAGCGCCGCCCCCTCGGCGGCCTCTCCCATGGCTCCCGCTCCCGAAACGAAAAAGGATGGCCAACCATGACGCCCATGAACCCTCTCGAACCCCAGCGGTGTGGCCGCCTCCGCGTGACGCGGCCCGTGGATTTCACTCGGCGCCCGCCCTCCGGGGGGCGGCGCGCGGCGCTGGCCCTCCTGGCTCTCGGGGCTTTGGGTCTCGCCACGGCCTGCGGAGGCAAAAAGGCTCCGCCGCCCTCCGCCGTCCCCGTCACGGCCGCGGACGCCGTCCAGAAGGACGTCCGCATGGTGGTGACCGCCATCGGTACCGTGGAGGCCTACAACACGGTCTCCCTGAAGGCACTCGTCGCCGGGCAGATCATGAAGGTCCATTTCAAGGAAGGGCAGGACGTGCGCAAGGGCGACCTCCTGTTCACCATTGATCCTCGTCCCTACCAGGCGGCCCTGGACCAGGCCAAAGCCCAGCTCGCGAGGGACAGGGCCCAGCTCGTGAGCGCCGCCGCCCAGGCCAGCCGCTACGCGGACCTCGTGAAGAAGGACTACGTGACCCAGCAGCAGTTCGACGATGCCAACGCCAACGCCGAGGCCCTCAAGGCGACCGTGAAGGCCGACGAGGCGAACGTCCAGGACGCGGCCATCAGCCTGGGCTACTGCTCCATCCGGGCCTCCATGGACGGCCGGTTGGGCAACCTGCTGGTCCAGGAGGGCAACCTCGTGAAGGCCAACGACGTCCCCCTGGTGACCCTGAACCAAATCACGCCCGTTTATGTGGCCTTCAGCGTGCCCGAGCAGCAGCTCGCCGAGATCCGGCGGGAGGAGGCAAAGGGTCCGCTGGCCGTGGCCGCCGCCTTCCCCGGCGCCTCCGGCGGGACCTTCACGGGCAGCCTGAGCTTCATCGACAACGCCGTGGACAGCGCCACGGGCACGATCCTCCTGAAAGCCACCTTCCCCAACGAGGACAAGGCTCTCTGGCCGGGCCAATTCGTCAACGTCACCCTGGATCTCTCCATGATCAAGGGCGCCGTGCTCGTGCCCACGCAGGCCGTCCAGCAGGGCCAGCAGGGTGCCTACCTCTACACCATCAAGCCCGACGGGACCGTGGACATGCGGCTCGTGAAGACGGGACAGTCCCGCAACGGCGAGACGGTCATCGAGGAGGGGGTCCAGGGCGGAGAAAAGGTGGTGACCGACGGCCAGCTTCGCCTCTTCCCCGGGGCCAAGGTGTCCATCGTGCCCCCTCAGGCGTCCCAAGGCGGGACCCAGCCGCCCGCGGCGCAAGGGGGCAGTAAGTGATGATCCATCAAAGACGGGAGCTGGGAGCAGGGAGCAGGGAGAAAGGCATCTTGTTCTCCTCGTCCCTTCCCCGCTCCCCGCTTCCCGCTCACCGCTCCCGAGCCACCGAAGGCTTCCTGCCGGAGGTCACGACATGAACATCTCCGAGCTCTTCATCAAGCGTCCCGTCATGACGACCCTGGTCATGCTGGCCATCCTCCTCTTCGGCATCACGGGGTACCGCCTCCTGCCCGTGAACGATTTGCCCAACGTGGACTTTCCCACCATTCAGGTGAGCGCCACGCTGCCGGGAGCCAGCCCCGAGACTATGGCCTCGGCCGTCGCCCTCCCGCTTGAAAAGCAGTTCTCCACCATCGCCGGCATCGACTCCATGACGTCGAGCAGCTACCTGGGCTCCACGAGCATCACCTTGCAGTTCAACCTCAGCCGCAACCTGGACGGGGCGGCGCTGGACGTGCAGTCGGCCATCTCCGTGGCCCAGGGCCAACTGCCGCAGAACATGCCGAATCCGCCTTCCTACCAGAAGGTGAACCCGGCGGACCAGCCCATCCTCTATCTGGCCCTCACCTCGCCCACCTTGCCCCTGAACCAACTCGATGAGTACGGCGAGACCATGATGGCCCAGCGCATCTCCATGGTGAGCGGCGTCGCCCAGGTGATGGTCTACGGCTCGCAGAAGTATGCCGTGCGCATCCAGGTGGATCCCAACACCCTCGCCAACAAGGGCATCGGGATGGACGAAGTGGGCAACGCCGTGACCAACGGCAACGTGAACCTGCCCACGGGCACCCTCTACGGAGCGCACACGGCGTACACGGTGGATACCAACGGCCAGCTCCTGGACGCGGCCGCCTACAGGCCCCTCATCGTGGCGTACCGCAACGGCCAGCCCGTGCGGCTGGGGGCCCTGGGCAGGGTCTTGGACAGCGTGGAGAACGACAAAACCGCGGCCTGGTACGTGGATCCCAAGTCCACGGAGCGCGCCATCGTCCTCGCCATCCAGCGCCAGCCGGGGACCAACACCGTGGAAGTGGTGCAGTCCGTGCGGTCGCTCATCCCCAACTTCGAGCGGCAGCTCCCCGCCTCCACGTCCCTCAACGTCCTCTACGACCGCTCCGAGTCCATCCGGAGCTCCGTGTCGGACGTGAAGTTCACGCTCCTCCTCACGCTGTTCCTGGTGATCCTGGTCATCTTCCTCTTCCTGCGCAACGTTTCGGCCACGGTCATCCCCAGCCTGGCGCTGCCCATGTCCATCGTGGGCACCTTCGCCGTCATGTACCTCATGGGCTACAGCATGGACAACCTCTCGCTCATGGCGCTCACCCTGGCCGTGGGCTTCGTCGTGGATGACGCCATCGTCATGCTGGAGAACATCGTCCGGCACATGGAGATGGGCAAGAGCAGGACCCAGGCCGCCCTGGACGGGTCGAGGGAGGTGGGTTTTACGATCCTCTCCATGACCTTCTCCCTCGTGGCCGTCTTCATCCCCATCCTCTTCATGGGCGGCATCCTTGGCCGCCTATTCCAGGAATTCGCCGTCACCATCAGCATGGCCATCCTCATCTCCGGCTTCGTCTCCATCACCCTCACGCCCATGCTCTCCAGCCGTTTCCTCAAGCACCAGTCGGAAGTCCATCACGGCCGCATCTATGACATGTCGGAGCGGGGCTTCCAGTGGATGCTGGACCG
Organism: Acidobacteriota bacterium; assembly: GCA_021813555.1. Lineage (GTDB taxonomy): Bacteria > Acidobacteriota > UBA4820 > UBA4820 > DSQY01 > JAKAJA01. The sequence continues at coordinate 16,449 of JAKAKG010000054.1, read as the reverse complement.
CTACGAAGTAGGCCTGAAGTGGTCCCTGGCGCACCGGCGCCTGGTGATGGTTTTCTCCGCCGTGGTGCTCATCTTCACCGTTTGGCTCTTCATCGCCATTCCCAAGGGCTTTCTCCCCAGCGAGGACACGAGCCGGGCCGTGGCCTTCACCCGGGCCACCGAGGGCATCTCCTTCGAATCCATGGTGCGCCACCAGAAGGAGGTCATGAGCATCATCCAGAAGAACCCCGACGTGGAGGCCTTCATGTCCTCCGCGGGTTCCAGGGGGTTCCTGGCCAGCAACCAGGGCATCTGCTTCATGAAGTTCAAGCCGCGCTCCGAAAGGAAGCTTTCGGTGGACCAGGAGATCGAAAAGCTCCGCCCCCAGCTCGCCCAAGTGCCCGGCATCATGACCTTCATCCAGAACCCCCCTCCCATTCAGATCGGAGGGCGCGTGTCCCAGAGCCTCTACCAGGTCACCCTTCAGGCCTCCAACACGGACGAGCTCTACAAATACGCGCCCCTCATGGAGAGCAAGATGCGCGCCATGCCAGGCCTGCTGGACGTGGTGAGCGATCTTCTCCTCAAGAATCCCCAGGCGGAGGTGGCCATCGACCGGGACAAGGCGGCCACCCTCGGAGTCACGGCGGCTCAGGTGGAGGATGCTCTCTTCTATGCCTACAGCGACCGGCAGGTTTCCACCATCTACGCTCCCAATAACACGTACCGCGTGATCATGGACGTGCTGCCCCAGTACCAGCGAGACCCCGAGGCCCTCTCCATGCTCTACGTCCATTCTTCCTCGGGCCAGCTCGTGCCTCTCAGCGCCGTCGCCCGAATCAGCCAGGGCTTGGGCCCGCTCTCCATCAACCACACGGGCCAGCTCCCCTCCGTGACCATTTCCTTCAACTTGAAGCCGGGCGTATCCCTGGGCGATGCCGTGGCGCAGGTGCAGAAGCTCGCGTTGCAGACCCTCCCGGCCACCGTCACCACGAGCTTCCAGGGCACGGCTCAAGCCTTCCAGTCCTCCATGAAGGGCCTGGGCTGGCTTCTCCTCCTGGCCATCCTGGTGATCTACCTCGTGCTCGGCGTTCTCTACGAGAGCTTCATCCACCCCCTGACCATTCTCTCGGCCCTGCCCTTCGCCGGGTTCGGCGCCCTCGTCACGCTGTTGATTTTCCGCGTGGATCTGTCCATCTACGCCTTCGTGGGCATCATCATGCTGGTGGGCCTCGTGAAGAAAAACGGCATCATGATGATCGACTTCGCCCTGGAAGCCCAGCGCAAAGAGGGCAAGGCGCCCGCGGAAGCCATCTACGAAGCCTGCGTCATCCGCTTCCGGCCCATCATGATGACCACCATGGCCGCCCTCATGGGCACCCTCCCCATCGCCCTCGGCCTGGGCGCCGGCGCCGAATCCAGGCGCCCCCTGGGCCTCGCCGTGGTGGGCGGCCTCATCTTCTCCCAGTTCCTCACCCTATTCGTGACTCCCGTGTTTTATGTCTACATGGACCGCTTCCAGACGTGGCTCACGGGCAGCTTCGTGAAGCCCTCCGAGAACGGCGGCGGCCACGCCTAGATCCGAATCTCCAGGCGGGCGCCGAAACGCGAACGGGCGGGCTCAGGCCCGCCCGTTCTGCGTTCCGCCGTGACGGGTGCCGATCACGCCCCCGGGTGTGGCGTCTCCGAACCCACTTGAATACCTTGAGCAGGCTGCGAGCTTCGCCGCGTGCTCAGGCGGCCTCCGCCTGCATCTCCGCCAGGGCCGCCGCGATGCGCCGAATGCCTTCGGCGATCCGGTCCGGCGGCATGTTGGAGAAGTTGAGCCGCAGGGTGTTCTCGTGGCCCCCGTTGGGGAAGAAGGCCTCGCCCGGGACGAAGGCCACGTCGCGCGCCACGCATCGGCCGAGCAGGTCCCGAGCGTTCACGCCGGGCGGCAGCTCCGCCCACAGGAAGAGCCCGCCCGCGGGCCTGGTGACGCGCACATCCTCCGGCAACTCCTTTTCCAGGGCCGCCAGCATCGCGTCTCGCCGGATCCGGTAGGCCTCCGTGATGCGACGCACGTCCTCGTCCAGGTCGTAGCGCTCCATGTAGCGCGAGACCATCATCTGGCTCAGCGTCGCGGTGTGGAGGTCGGTGCCCTGCTTAAGAATGACGAATTTCTCGTAGAGGGGCTGTTCGGCCGCCAGCCAGGCAAGGCGCAGGCCGGGGCAGAAAATCTTGGAGAAGGTTCCGAGGGAGATGACGAGGCCTCGCGCGTCGAAGGCCTTCAGCGAGGGCAAGGCCTGCCCCTCGAAGCGCAGTTCGCCGTAGGGGTTGTCCTCCACCACCGGGATTCCGCGCCGGCCGGTCACCTCCATGAGGCGCCGGCGCCGTTCCAGAGACCAGGTGCGCCCCGAGGGATTCTGGAAGTTGGGCACCACGTAGACGAGCTTGGGCCGGCGGCACCGGTCGAGCCTCTCCTCCAGGGCCGCCATGTCCATGCCGTCGTCGTCCGTGGGCACTTCCACCCACGTGGGGCGAAAGACGTTCCATGCGCCGATGACGCTCAAGTAGGTGGGGCTTTCGCACAGGACCTCGTCCCCCTCGTCGAGAAAGAGCTTCCCGGTGAGGTCGAGCCCCTGCTGAGAACCCGCGGTGATGAGGATGTTGTCCGCGGTGTAGCGTGCGTCCGAGAGCGCGTTGAGGCGCGAGGCGATCTGCCTGCGCAGGGGCGCGTGGCCCTCCGTGGTGGAATACTGCAAAGCGCGCGCGCCGTCCCCGGCGAGGATCTCGCGGGCGATGTCGGCGAGCCTCTCCCCGGGAAAAAACTCCGGCGCCGGGAGGCCTCCCGCGAAGGAGATGACCTCAGGCCGCTGCGTGACCTTGAGGAGCTCCCTCACGTCCGAGGCCTTCAAGATGTCCATCCGATGTGCCAAGTGAATTCCCATGGTATCTCCCTGCGCCGGCAGATCTCCGGCGCGCTCCCTCAGACGATGGGCGGGGTCCCGCCCTGAAGCCGCTCGGCGGAGCGAGGCTTGGCGGCCACCGCGCGATAGGCCCGCATGAGCCTGGCGATGCCCTCGCGGATTCGCGCGGGCTCGCAGTACGTGAAGTTCAGACGAATGTGGTTTTGGCCCGGGTCTCCGACGAAGGAGGCGCCTCCCGGAAGGAAGGCCACGTGCTCCTGCGCGGCCTCCTGCATGAGCGCGGAGGGGGAGACCGTCTCGGGGTACGTGCACCAGACGTAGAAGCCGCCCTGGGGCCGGTTCCACGTGAAGCCCTCCGCGGCTTCGCCCTCCAGCGCCTCGATCATGGCGTCGCGCCGCCGGGCGTACTCCGTCCGGGAGGCCTCCAGGTGCCGCGAGAAGAGGCCCTCCGTGATGAAGCGCTCCACCATCCACTGGCCGAGGGTGTTGGAGTGCAGGTCCACGGACTGCTTGGTCAGGGCGAGCTGGCGGATCACCGGGCGCGGCGCGGCGATCCATCCCAGGCGCAGGCCCGGGAAGAGGATCTTGGAGAAGGAGCTGAGATAGACCACGTAGCCGCTGGGGTCCAGGGCCTTGAGGGAGGGCACCGTTTGGCCTTCGTACCGGAGGTCCGAGTAGGGGTCGTCCTCCACCACGGGCACCTGATAGCGGTAGGCCAGCTCCAGCAGGCGGCGGCGCCGCTCCAGGGACAGGACGCTCCCCGAGGGGTTCTGGAAAGTGGGCAGCGTGTAAATGAGCTTGGGGCGCTGGCGCGCCAGAAGGTTTTCAAGGAGGTCGGTGCGCATCCCGTCCCCGTCGGCGGGGACCCCCATGAGCCTGGCCTGGGCGACGCGGAAGGTCTCCAGGGCGCCGAAGTAGGAGGGCTCCTCCACCACCACCACGTCCCCGGGTGCGAGGTAGGCGCGCGCCACCAGATCCAGCGCCTGCTGCGATCCGGACGTGACGAGAACCTCCGGAACCGTACACTGGATGCCGCGCGATACCATGTGGCGGCAGATGGCGTCCCGGAAGGCGGTGACGCCCTCCGTGGGGCTGTGCAGAAAGACTTCGGCCCCGCGCTCCGCCAGGAGCCGCGCGTGGATGCGGCCCATGGCGTCCAGGGGCAGCATCTCGGGAGCGGGCAGGCCCACGGCCATGGAGATCACGTCCCTTCGCTCCGTAAGGGCCAAGAGATCGCGTACCAGGGGGTCCGGTTCTCTGGCGGCGCCCTCCCGGGCGAGCTGGCGCCAGGCGAGGGGCTGGGCCGGCTTTCCCTCCGGTTCCTTGGGGCGGCGGGGGAGTACCATGGTGCCCTGGCCCACGTGCGCGTCCACGAACCCGTCCGCCTTGAGCTGCTGGTAAGCGTTGACTACCGTCGTTCGGTTGACGCCGAGCGAATCGGCTAGGCGCCGCTCCGGCGGCAAGAGGAATCCGTCGGGCAGGCGGCCGGCGAGGATGAGCTGCTTGATGCCCCCGCTGATCTGAAGGTAGAGGGAGACGGGGCTTTCACGGTCGATGCGAAGATCCACGGCACCCTCCCTACTCGCGCCTTGACCATCCAATCACGTCATTGGATGGTATACGTATCTAATATATCGCCCCCCATCGGCCGTCAAGGGCCAATTTAGGAGCGAGTCAATCATCCAATTGTGGGAGTGGCCTGGAATGGATCGGGGCGAGGAACCGGTGGGAGCGGTGCAATGCGCCTCTTCCCTGGGGAGAGACAAGGTTCGATTACAGTGCTTGGCTCCGAGGCGTCATTCGTCGTCCGCAACGGGACGGCAAGGAGCGGGTGCCGTGGTAGGGGCGAGACCTCCAGCTTCCAGGCGGTTCAGGATCTCCCGGCAGCTTCCCGAGGCGCAGGCCACCACCTTGACGGTGCTGTTTTGGAGGATCTCGAAGGCCTCGGGGCCGATGGCCCCCGTGGCGACCCAGGCGACGCCCAGGCGCGCCAGCATTTCCGCGGTTTTGGCCCCGGAGCCCAGGCGGAGCGCGGCGAAGGCGGCGTTATCGATGATGCGGACGACGCGCGTCTGCGTGTCCGCCACGAACACGAAGGCGGACTTCCCGAACCGGCGGCTCACGGGCGATTCCAGAGTCTTACCCTCGGCGGTCACGGCGATCAGCATGGGTCCCTCCCAGGTGGTAGAGTCAATATAGCGCAAAAGGGCAGTGAGGAGTGAGGAGTGAGGAGTGAGGAGCAGGGAGCAGGGAGCGGGGAGCAGGGAGCGGGGAGCAGGGAGCGGGGAGCGGGGAGCGGGGAGCAGGGAGCGGGGAGCGGGGAGCAGGGGTGAAAGGGAGAAGTTCGGAAAGCGGAATTCGGAAGGCGGAAAGCGGATCGTCGCGTCTCACTTAATCGCGTCTCGCAGGCAGGGCGATAGGTGATAGCGGCTGTAAGGGAGGGCCGCCGTCTCGGCATTCCGGCATCCCCTCATCCCCTCATCCCCTCATCCCCTCATCACGTATCATCCTTCACCAAAGGCAGTCACCGATCCCCTTTTCCCGGTTTCTCCTCACCGCCCATCTCCTTTGCGCGATCGAGGTGGGTTTCGAACTGGCCCAGCGCGCGGGTGGTCTTCTCGTAGGTTTGGTGGGCGTTGTTGAGGTGCTTGCCCAGGGTCTCGTGGGAGTCCCTGAAGGCCTTGACGTCCCGCTCCAGCGTGGCGAGGATTTCGAGGACCTGCCGCGCGTTCTGCTCTACGGCGGCGGCCTTGAGGCCCAGGGCCACGGTCTTGAGGTAGGCGGCCAGGGTGCCGGGTGAAAGAGGCAGGACGGACGCGTGGTAGGCGTAGTCCCACAGGTCGTCCTCGTCCTTTTCGCGGGCGATAAAGGCTTCGTAATAGAGGGATTCGGCGGGCAGGTACATGAGGGCCAGGGGCAAGGTGCCTTCGCCGGGCCGGATGTAGAGGCGGGCGATGTCATCCACCTTCTTCTTCAGGTTGTCGCGCAGGGCTTTGCGAGCCTTTGGACGCTCCTCCTGGGGAGCGTCCACGTACCGCTGAAAGTCTTCCATGGGGAACTTGGCGTCGATGGGCAGGAGGCCCTTGTCCAGGCGCACGGCGGCGTCCACCTTTTTGCCGTCCGAAAAGGCGAACTGGTAGGTCACCCTGTCCTTGGGGAGCATGTCGCCGAGCAGCGTTTCAAGCCCCATCTCTCCTAGCTGGCCTCGGGCCTTGGGGGACTTGAGGAGGCGCTGGAGCTCCTCCATGTCCCGGCCCAGATCCGCCATGCGCGTGGCCGCCTGCTGGAGGACGCCCATCTTTTCCGTGACCTGGGAGAGGGTCGTTTGCGTCCCCTCCATGTGCTTCTGGAGGATGCCCGTCTGGCCCTGGAGGGAGGCGGCCTGGCTGGCGAGCTGCTCGCGGAGGGCAGTTTCTTGGGAACTGAGCCGGTCCTGGAGGAGCTGCTGGACGGACCCGAGCTGCTGGGTCAGGAGGGCTTGAAGTTCCGCGCCCCGGCGGTCGAGCCCCTCCACGCGGCCGGTCATCTCGCCCCTGATGCCGTCCAGGGTGCGCTGGGCTTCAGCGGCGGAGCGGCCGAGGGACGCGAGCCGGGCGAGGGCGAAGGCCAAGGCCCCTCCCAGGATGAGGCAGAGGCCCGTCAACCCCAGCAGCACAACGGGTGAACTCATGTGTGATCGCTTTGAGGCTCAGCCCGAGCCGGTTTGGGCTCCCGCGGAAGAGGCAGCGCCCTGGACGGCACGAGCGCCTCCATGCCCACGGCCCATTCGGACATGAGGCGCACCACGGGGCCACGGGTGAGCGCCTTGGCGTAGTCCGGCGACAGACGGTCCGCGAGGCGGACCACCCCTCCCGCCAGGTAAATGGCCGCCACGACGCCCAGGATCGCGCCCAGAACCCGGTTCACGCAGCCGAGCCCCGAGGCCTTCACCAGCCGGTTGATGATGGCCCCGGCCAGGACGAAGGCCGTGAAGATGAGGAGGAAGCCGGCCGTGAGGGCAACGGGTCGGCGCAGGCGCTCCACGAGGAAGGTCAAATATCCCGCCGCCGCGTCGGCCGCGTATCCCGCGTACAGGTAGCCCGCCAGGAGGCCCGCCAGGCCGAAGCCCAGGCGCACCGCGCCCTTCCAGATTCCTTCCACGACCAGGGCCAGCGTGAGGGCCAAAAGGAGGATGTCCCAGAGGGTCATGGTGTTCTCCGGAGGTGGCCCATGGATGTCCGGAGCCGGGAGCGGGGAGCGGGGAGAGTGGCAGGATAGAACGCCGGAATATGGACGTGGGTATTGAGCGGGGAGAAGCCTCTGGCACTCTGGAACATCGAAATGTTGTTCGTCATTGGTCGGCTCCCTGCTTCCGGCTTCCTGCTCCCGATGGCCCCACCCTATCACGCCCCGCCCTGGGGTTCCATGGCCAGGAGGCGTTCGTAGGCCAGGGCCACGGAGAGGGGGAGTCCTTCGGCTCGCCGCAGGCGCTTGAGGCGTGCCAGGTCGGTGCCCGCCGAGGCCCGCGCGCGGGTGATGGCACGGGTGAGGGGTTGGGCGGCCACCTCCTCGATCCAGCCCGCCTTCAGCGCCTGTTTGGCGCTCAGGGTGGTTCCGGACAGAAGGGCGGGGATGGCGGCGCTGCTCCTCGCGGGAAGGGTCGCCGTGCCTCCCCATCCCGTGAAGAGCCCGAGCCTTGGGCCGGGATGGGCGAATCGGGCGGCGGGCGAGGCGATGCGGTAGTCGCAGCTCAGGGCGAAATCGAGGCCGCCCCCCATGCACGCCCCTTCCACGCAGGCCACGAACCACAACCGGCTCTCCTGAAGGCGGCGGAAGAAGGCCTGGCCCATGAGCGAGAATTCGTAGGCGCCCGCCGCGTCCAGAGCTCCAAGTTCCTTGAAGTCCGCCCCCGCCAGAAACGTGGTGGGAGACGCAGCCGCAAAAGCGATCCAGCGAAGATCGCTCTGGGCCTCCCAGGAATCCACGGCCTTGGCGAGGGCCGAGAGCGCCGTCCGCCGGAGCGTCATGGGCCGGTGCGCGCCGCCCAGGCGCACGAGGATGCCGCCGGCGGGGAGATCGCGATCGATGGAGACGGGGTTTCCGGTCATGGACAGGAGAGGCCTGGCCTACCCTCGCGCCAAGGCACGCCTGGGTTCCACCTCATCCTTGACGAAGGCCAGGACGTCCGCGGTAGAGGTGCCGGGGGTGAAGAGCTTGGCCACGCCGGCCTGGTGCAGAGTGGGGATGTCCTCGTCGGGGATGATGCCTCCGCCGAAGACGACGATGTCCTCCGCGCCCTGATCCTTCAAGAGGCGGATGACTTTGGGAAACAGGGTGTTGTGGGCCCCCGAAAGGATGGAGAGTCCGATGGCGTCCACGTCCTCCTGGATGGCCGTGGCCACCACCTGCTCGGGGGTCTGGTGGAGGCCCGTGTAGATGACCTCGTACCCCGCGTCCCGAAGGGCCCTGGCGATGATTTTGGCGCCTCGGTCATGGCCGTCCAGGCCCACCTTGCCGATCAAGAGTCTCAGACGGTGTGCCGGCATGCGTCCCTCCGTACCCCTTTACTATAGCGCATGAAACGCCGGCGGAAAAGTTGAGGAGAAGACCGAGATGGTCTGAGAGCAAGCCAAGTTTGTCCGAAGGCGACCACCGACTCCGAAGGCGAGACATCCCTTCGCGGAATCCGGAAAAGAGAGGACGCGAGGAAGGATGGCCGGTGGCAGCCCATCCCTTCTCAGCATTGTGGTGCATCGCCGTTCACGTCGACGTTCCTTGGCGTTCCTCGCCGAACCTGCCCCGTGTGTCTGTCCCGGCCCGGGTAAGCCGGGAGGTTCAGGCGCTGGCCAGGGCCATGGCCATGTCGTAGTCGGCGCGCGAGAAGAAGACCAGGAGGACGCGACGGGGCAGTTCGTGGTCCGCGAGAAAGTCCCTCGCTTCGCGCAGAGCAATCCGGCAGGCAGCCGCGGCCGGGTACCCGTAAACGCCCGTGGAGATGGCGGGGAAGGCCACGCTCTCTAGGCGATGCTGGGCGGCCAGGGTGAGGCTGGTCCTGTAGCAGGAGGCGAGGAGTTCCGGTTCGCCGTTTCCCCCGCCTCGCCATACGGGTCCCACCGTGTGGATGACGAACCGTGCGGGCAAGGCGTATCCCCTCGTGATCTTCGCCTGTCCAGTCTCGCACCCGCCCAGGGCCTCGCACTCGCGGAGCAAGTCCGGTCCCGCGGCACGGTGGATGGCTCCGTCCACGCCGCCTCCCCCCAGGAGCGAAGCGTTGGCGGCGGTCACGATAGCGTCCACGGCCAGGGTGGTAATGTCGCCGTGGAGAACCTCCACTCCATTGCTGCGGCGAGGTGCCTCTCCCCCGGTCACCACTGCCACGCCATCGTCATCTCTCCTGCATCGGGGTTGAGGAACCGGAATGTGGCTGCGGTACCCTTGGGGACGGCGGCCTTCAGTGCAGCGCCTCCCTTGAGCTTCATCTGTCCTGTGCTCATCCACTTCTTGTTGGTCCACTCGGACCCGTTGATGAACACCTTGATTCCGCTCTGGAGATTGCTGCCGCTCACCATAATGCGGAACGGGTTTCCAGCTTTGGTCATGGTGGAGACCACGGGGGGCGGAACGTTCTTAAGCGTGACGCTGTTGGACTCCACACTGAAGCGGCCTTCGCGGTCGTAGGCCGCCACGCAGAAGCGGTATTCCTTGGCAGGATTCAGCCCCGTGACCGTGGCTTGGCTGGCCACCGCCGAATGGACCGTAAATTTGGTGCCCGCCACCAAGGGTTCGTCGGTGTAGAGGACGTCGTAGCCCGCCACGTCAGGGGCGGCGGAGGGTGTCCAGGAGAGGGACGCCGTATCACCCGCGCGTGTTCCCGTGAGGCCCGAGGGAGGGGCGAGGCCCGAGTTATTCACCACCACGGGCTGTTCGTAGTAGAGAACCGTGGGCGGGTTCATGGCGTCGTCGGCCTTGGCAAAGATATAGTAGGTGCCGTCCAGCATGCCCGCCGTATTCCACGTGGCCTGCGCGATCCCGGTTTTTGCCGGGACATCCTTGGCGATGACAGTCCCCGTCTGACCTGATGCTGTACGGCTGTAGAAGAAGGACACCGTGGTCGCGTCCGTGGTCGGGCTGACATGGGCGGAGAGAGCCACCGTGCGCTCGCTACGCGATGGGATATCCCACGTCAGGCCAGGAGGCGCCTGGGGCGCCATGGCGGTGAACCCGGCGTCTCCATCGGACAGGTTGTCGGTGCCGAGGGTCCACCTTCCGGGGGCAGCAGGCTGGACCTGAAAGAGGGCCACGGCGGCAGCCGCGTCCTCGATGTACTGCACCCCCGGGAAGGAGGAGGCGTTGGCCGGGGTGATCTTCTGCCCCTGGGGATCGGTCAGATAGATGGAGGGCAAGGTTCCCGCAGCGCTCCCCACGCCGAAGAGGACGACGGGTTGCTCGGATGGCAGGGTGATGGACTTCTCCACGGCCAGGGGGCCGAGGATGTTCGTCTGGCGCTCAAAGATCTGCATGAGGTTGTTGAAGTTGGTCCCCACGAGGACGTGAAGGCTTCCGCTCTCGTATCGCAGGGCCACGGCCATACTAAGGCCGGCGGCGGTGACCATACCCCGGACGTCCCCGCCCCAGTTGTAATTGGGAGGGATCTTGCCGAGGGAAATGTTCGAGTCCACCCCTAAGAAGACTTTAGGGAGCCCGACGGTCCTCCGCAAGGTTCCCCGGATGACCTTGCACGTCCAGCAGTTCCAGCAGCAGCTCCAGTCGGGGATCTGGAAGCTCCCGGAGGCCGAGCCGGAGATGAGGAGGGCCCCCACGTCCAGGCTCATGGCGATGTGGGTCGTATAGACGCCGGCCAGATTTTGGTTGCCCTCCACGGAGACCGCCGGGGGCCACACCGTGATCTGCCCCGAGACGCTCGAAATGGGGAACCCGAGGAACGTGGTGTTCCCGCCCTCGATCTCCAGGGTGAAGGGAACCTGGTACCCCAACCCCATCTGCTGGAGGGCCACGACCTCGCTCGGCACCCCCACGATGCCCAGGTCACCTCCTACGAAGATGTGGAAAGAGGCGTATTGGCAAATGTTGTCCACGTTGAGGGTGAAGCCGGTGATCTCGAGTCCCGACTGTCCGAGGGGGATACCCGCGGGCAAGCCGACGGTGATGTCGAAGCCGTTGAAACAACCCGCCAGGATGCGGATCGTGCAACTGCACGAGGGCATGCCCAGGAAGGGGAGGGCCGCCGAGACCGAGCCCGTGAGCAGGTCGTTCACGGAGTCGTAGGTCACGCTCACGCTGGCGATGGAGATGCTCGGGGTGATATTCCCCGCGATCACCGTCACATCCACGAGCTGCTTTCCGGTTCCAGGGGCGAATAGGATGCCTATCTGCACCTTGGCCAAGATGATGGGATCGGCGCCCAGATCGGCGTAAGGCATTATGGTCACGCCAGCGTAATCAATCTTGATGGGAGTGGCCGCGATCTGGAGCGGGATGCCCGCGATGGTGACGCCGTACAGGTCCGGACCGGCCGTGGGCAGGAGGCTCCCGTCGCTTCCGTCCACCAGGTAGGCGAGGCCCGTTCCTTGCACGAGGGTGGCATTGGTGCCACCGATGTCCTTGACGAAGAGGCCGCCGCTTGTGCTCAGGTTCCCGAGGGTGGAACCGCTGGGCACATAGGTCACGTCGCCCGTGAACCAGAGCAGGTCGTTGATGCGGACGTTTCCAGAGAAAGTCTGGGTGGAGCCGCTCTGGGTCATGGTGTCGGCGCAGATTTTGAGCGAGCCCACAACCAGGCAGGCGTTCCCCCCGGCGCTCACGGTGATAGTGCCGCTCTTCTCGCACCGGATGGCTCCGGACGTGGCCGCGAAGGTCCAGCCGAAAGTCCCCACCTTGGTGTACGCGTGGGTCGGGCTCAGCAGGGTGGAAGTTGCCCCATCGCCGAAGGTCCAGGCGTAGGCTGGTGCTGAGGAGCACCCCGTGGCCGCGGCCGTCCCCGCGAAGGCGACGGCGGTGTTCACCACCGCCGAAGCTGGAACGGCGGCGTCACAGGTGATGTCGCAGGGGTTCGTGGTGATGGTGATGGAGCCGCTCTTCGAGCAGGCCGAAGAGCCGGTTCCACTGACCATGAGCTTCCACGTGTATGTCCCCTCGGCGGTGTATGTGCGGGAGGTGTTCTGCTGGCTCGAGTGGGTGCTGCTGTCGCCGAAGTCCCAGTCGAAGGTGGGAGTGGTGCACCCGCTCGGATCGATGGTGACCGTGGACTGGAAGGACACGGAGGTGCTGGGTGCGGCTTTAGCGGGGACGGTGGCGGAACAGCTCAGGCGGCAAACCCCGATGGCCGAATCGGAGAGCTTGGCCACATAAAAGTCGTGCCCGCCCACGTGGGTTGTGGTGTAGCCGCCAGGGACGGGGATGTTGGTGGAACTGGTGTACCCGGCGGCCACCACGCCTCCTGCGCCGTCGAGGGCGATGCCCCAACAGAAATCGCTGGACGTGCCCCCGAGAAACGTGCCGCTCAGGAGCTGCGTTCCCGAGGAAGAGAGCACGCCCAGGTAGAGGTCCTCAAAGCCGTTCCGCGAGGTGTCGTAGCCCCCCGGAGCGGGCATGTCGTCGGAACGGGTCGATCCACCGAAGACGACGTTGCCTGCCCCGTCCAGGGTGAGGGCGCGGCAGTAGTCGTCACCCGATCCCCCCACGAAAGTCCCCCAGAGGAGCTGGCTTCCCGTCGAAGAGATCTTGGCCAGGTAGTGGTCCCAGCCCCCGTTCTGGGAGGTGTCATAGCCCCCGGGGGTGGGGATGTCGGTGGACCGGGAAGCCCCACCAACCACCGCGTTCCCCGAGGCGTCCGCGGCGAGGGCGAAGACCTGGTCGTCGTTCGCGCCGCCCAGGTACGTTCCCCACAGAAGCTGAGAGCCGTTGGGCGAGAGCTTTCCGACCCACATATCCCACAGGCCGTGAAAGGTCTGGCTGTACCCGCCGGGCGTGGGCATGGCCGAAGAATTGGTGGAACTCCCCACGAGCACGTCGCCGGAGGCATCGAGGGCGAGGGACACCCCGCGGTCGGCCATGAGACCTTCCTGCCCCGCACCACCGATGTAAGTTCCCCAGAGAAGGCTGGCGCCGTCGGCCGAGAGCTTGCCGACGTACAGGTCCGTGGGGCCGCCGTTGAAGGTGGTGTCGTACCCTCCCGGGACCGGCAGGTCGGAGGAGGAGGTGGGGCCGGCGACCACCACGTTGCCCGCGCCGTCGAGGACGAGGGAGTGGCATTCCTCGTGGACGGAGCCGTCCACGAAGGTTCCCCAGAGGAGGCTGGAGCCCGAGGAGGAGAGCTTGGCCACGTACATGGCCTTCCCAACCCGGGTTTGCCTGTACCCGCCGGGGGTGGGGATGTCGCTCGAATAGGTGCCCCCGCCCACGATGGGGTTCCCGTCGGCATCGATGGCGAGAGCCCATCCGTAGTCCCAGCTCGAACCGCCCAGATAGGTTCCCCAGAGGAGCTGGGCACCGTTGGCCGAGAGTTTGGCCACGTAGATATCGGTCTGGAGGTTGAACGTCTGGTCGAAGCCGTTCGGGGTGGGGATATCGGTGGATTCTGTGTGCCCTGCCACCACGATAGTGCCTGCGGCGTCTACGGCCACCGCCATGCCGTCGTCCCCGGAGGTGCCCCCGAGGTAGGTGCCCCACAGGAGCTGCTGGGTTTCGAGGCGCGAGGTCTGGGGCGGCGGATCTTCGCGCGTGCCGCCCGTGGCCGAAATCGCCGCGCCAGGGGGCGCCAAGGCCACCTCTCCCCGGCTCGTCTCAAGGAGCAGCCGCTGGTCGTCCCAGCGGTAGGCCAGCCCCGTCTCCATCAGGAGTTTCAGAGGAGCTTCCCCGGCGGCGGCCCCCTCGGTCCACCACCCGCCTCGGTTCTGGCTGCCCGAGGCCAAGACCACGTCGAGACCTGGGGCGATCCCCTCAAGGCGGATTTTGCCAAACGTCGGGATCTCCCGTTGCCAAGCTTGAGGATCTCGCCCTTTCATGACGTTCAGGACGGCCGCTTCTTGCTCCTCGGCCTTGACCGAACCGATGGGCATGCCATCAAAGCGCAAATAAACATTGGAGGCCCGGGCCGTGTCCGAACCCGAGCTGGCCCGCTCGATGAGCTGGAGAACCAAATCCGAAGTTCTGACATAGAGCCGCCCCCACGGTGCGTCGGCATAGTACAGGACCTCCGGCCCGCACTGCCCCGCGTTTTGAACGAAAGGGGAAAGGTTCTCAAGGGCGGGGATCCCCTTCGAACTCCTGCCCGGTTCGCTTGCGTTGGCGCTGATCGCGGCCAGCGCGGCACACAAGAAAAGACACACCACGCCTGATAGGACGACCTTCACTCGCCCAGCAGGCCGCTGAGGAACTTGCGACCCGCGGGAGTTTCTCAACAGCCTGTTAGTCATGGCCACCCTCCCAAAACACCTGGGCCGAATCTGCGGCATGTTCCTGTGCCCGCCCAACCATCCGCGGAATTTTGAACTTTCAGCGGTGCGCAGAATGCCTGCACGCGGATGACCCTCGCACCGCGGGCGACAAACCCTAGAATCCTCCCCCTAGCGCACACCCCTCCGGCAACCTGCAAGGCGCCTATCGAGGGCGGCCGTGCCAGAAAACAGAACCCCGTTGCTGGAGCAAATATAGGGTTCGCCCCTGGCATCGTCCACTCAGAATATGGGCCTGGGCGCGCCCTCGTCCTTCCCGCTACACCTCTGCGGTAGAATGCGCTGGGAGGGCTTCCGATGAACGACATGCGCCTGCTGCTTCTCAGCAACTCCACCATGGCCGGGGAACCTTGGCTGGGCTGGCCCGAATCTCACATCCGGGCCTTCTTGGGCGCGGGGCTCAGGCGCCTCTTCTTCGTCCCCTTCGCCGGGGTCCGCATGAGCTGGGACGAGTATGCCAGGATGGCCCGGGAGCGCCTCGGCCAATTGGGATGCTCGCTCGTATCCGCCCACGAGACCACGGATCCCATCGGCGCTTTGGGCGAGGCCCATGCCGTCGTGGTCGGAGGGGGAAACACCTGGCACTTGGTGAACGAACTCTACGCCAGCGGCCTGATGGCGAGCATACGCGACCGGGTCCTGGGCGGCCTGCCCTATCTGGGCTGGAGCGCCGGTTCCAACGTGGCCTGCCCCACCCTCATGACCACCAACGACATGCCCGTCGTTCAGCCGCCCAGCTTCAAGACCCTGGGCTTCCTCCCCTTCCAGATCAACCCCCACTTCACCGACGCCCAGCCGCCGGGCCACGGAGGAGAGACGAGGACCGATCGCCTCATGGAGTTCATTGAAGTGAACCCCGGAGTGGCGGTCGTGGGCCTTCCCGAAGGAGACCTCCTGCGCTTTGAAGGGGGAAACCTCCAGCTCTCCGGTTCCCGCCCCGCCCGCCTGTTCAAGAAGGGGAAAGAGCCCCGGGATGTTCAGCCCGGTGAGCCTTTGGATTTCCTCATGGCGTGAGGAATCGCGAGACGCGATCAGGCCAGAGGCAATTCGGAGAAACGCAAAACGCGATTGAGCGAGGCATTTGTTTCTTGCCCGTCTGCGGTAAGCGTTGGGCGTCTCGCCCGATCGAGTCAATGGAATAGCTATTGTAATCCTACATGGGGCCATACGGGCCGATCCGTGTTGCCGGAGATCCTTGGGCGAACGGCAGCCCTTCGCGGCTGGCCGTGGCGTGCCCGCTGCCTGATGGGCAACGACTTCCTCCTCCTCATTGAAACACCGGGGGCGAACCTGTCCCGCGGCATGCGCCAGCTCAACGGGGAATACACGCAGGCCTTCAACCAGCGCCACCACCGTCCCGGCCATCTGTTTCAGGGCCTGTTCAGCGCAGGGGCGGTGGAGAGGGAGGCGCACCTGCTGGAGCCATACTGGTACGTGGTGCTGAACCTGGTGCGGGCGAGTCACTTGAAGGGCTCGCGGCGCCGGTACGCACGGTTCGTCGGGCAGGGCAGGCGCGCCCCGGACCGCCGACGCTCATGGAAGGGAGCGCTCGGAGAGGCAAAGCCGCGCGCGACCGGGCCATCCGAGAGGCCTACATCCGCTACGGCTGCACGCTGGCCGAGATCGGCGAGTTCCTCGGTCTCCTCTACGCCACCCTCAGCCGCCTCGTGCGACGGGCCACCCCATGACTTCAAGAGATGTGATCACACGACCCCATACCTCTGTCCTGCATGGTGGACACCGACTCGCATGAGAGACAATCGTGCTCTCTGTCGTGACCCGCAAGCACAGGTAACAAGGGAATTCCAGGTTCTCAACTTTGGCATTCGCTTTGCTCTAGGAATTTTATTGAGGAGGAGCCACTGCCGTCCGGGTGTTGGTTGAGCAAAGCCGCATCACATGGCCAAGAAGGAGGAACCCCATCATGAGTCGCTTTGTGAGCAAAGGATTGCCGTTGATCGGAGCCGCCGCGGCGGTGATGGCTCTGGCCGCGGCGTGCAGCTTCGTGAACTATCGCACCCTTCAGTACGTGGGCGTGGAGCGTTTCCCACCCTCGGACCCCGCCAAGGTCGTCATCATGCACGCACCTCCGCCCAAGGACGTCCCCG
>JAKAKG010000111.1 GCA_021813555.1 Acidobacteriota bacterium | reverse complement strand
CATCCCGGCATCCCGTTCACGGCGCTCCGCTGTTCCAGCCGGAGAGGATGTCCCTGAAGCGCTCGGCGAGGTGGCGCTGGGTCTCGGGGCCTTCCATGTGGATGGCGTTGCCCAGGATCTCCTGGCACATCCTCTGGATAGCCTCGGTGCCCGCGCCCGCGTCCAGGTCCATCCTCGCCTGGCGGTAGGCCTTGAGGATCATGGGCCAGCCCACTTCGCCCATGCAGCCCTCCGCCTCCTCGCGCAGGAGCTGGACCAGCTTCATGAGCTCCTGGGCCACCTGGGCAGGGGCTTCGGCCTCGGCGGCCATGGGTTCGAGCTGAGCGTGGCCGGGAGGATCGGGGGCCGCCTTCGGGGGCGGCTCGTCCAGGACGATGAGCCCCATGGTCACGAGGCCGTAGAGCAGTTTGGCCACCTCGAAGGTGCTCAGGCCCAGGGCCTCGGCGATCTCCTCGATGCGGGCCTTGCCGTTGATCTTGCTGAGGATGAG
Organism: Acidobacteriota bacterium; assembly: GCA_021813555.1. Classification (GTDB taxonomy): domain Bacteria; phylum Acidobacteriota; class UBA4820; order UBA4820; family DSQY01; genus JAKAJA01. The sequence continues at coordinate 2,200 of JAKAKG010000111.1, read as the reverse complement.
CCATTCCTGCGTGTTCAGGTTGATCTGCCCCTGCTTGCCCTCGGGCACCTGGAACCGCGGGATGAGGTCGAGGGAGGGAATGCGCTTGGAGAGGACCCGCCACTCGTCGATGCGCCGGGCCGATTCCATCAGCAGGTTGGTGTTGCTCTTGGTGATGGTGCGCGCCGGCGCCGCATCGCCGGGAATGAAGCGGAAGATGCCGTCGCTCCACGTGGCCAGCGAGTAGATGGCCTCCTCGCCCGCGAGCTTGCCCAGGGTGGCGTGGACCATGCGGCCGTTCTCGAGGTAGATGAAGCCTTCCAGCCCCTCCCGCTCAAGGCGGAACGATCCGCTCTTCCCCGAAACGGAGACGAGCTGGATCACGTCCGGTAGGTGAAGTTCTTTGAGCGAACCTTGAAAGCTCATCGGCACCGTTCGCCGGGCTGGGGCCACGGACGGGTCCGGACTCACCCGGCCGGACCATCCGCCAGACAGGGGGTGCCGCGGCGAGAAATACCCGTTCTGTCTGGGCTTTGCAATGTATCACAGGGGCCAGGCCGCGTCAATTGGGCGAGGCGGGGCGGGGCGGGGGGGAGCGGGGAGCGGGGAGCGGGGAGCGGGAAGTGAACAGGGAACCGGCGCCGTGCGTGGAGCGGCGAGGTTTCCCAAATCCGAAATTCCAAATCCCAAATCCCCAATCCCAAATCCGAATTTCCCTTGCCCCCCTAGAAGCTCCACATGACGCTGAGCCTCACGCCCACGGGATAGGCGGGGGTGAAGTAGTCCGTGTAGCCGTTGGTGATGCCGCGGGACACGTAGCGCCGGTCCAGCAGGTTGCGCACGGACGCCTCCAGGGTGAGGGCGCGCCACGCATAGCGGGCCGACAGGTCCACGGTGGCGTAGCCGGGGAGGCCGGGCCTGACGTTGCTCAGGTCGCTGTCCAGGCGCTGGGGCCCCACCCACGAGGCGGCGAGACGGACGGTCCAGCCGGGATCGGACCACGCCACCCCCGCCGTGCCCTGAGCCCGCGGAACCATGGGAACGCGGCTTCCGGCGTAAGGGCCCGCGGTGACCTGGCTGTCCTGGTAGGACCCCGCGGCGAAGAGCGAAAACCCCGCCGGCAGGGGGACGTGGGCGTCGGCCTCGACGCCGCGGCGGTAGGAGCGGCCCACGTTGCGGCTCTGGCCGATGAAGTGGGCGGGATCGGTGAGGACGAAGACCACTTCGTCCCTCAGACGCATGTCGAAGGCCGTCACTTTGAATCGCCATCCGTCCTCCAGGTAGCGCCATCCCACCTCCCAGTCTCCCGCCCGGGTGGGCCGAAGGTCCGGGTTGGAGTAGAAGCCGGGATAGGCGAAGAGGTCCACGACGGAGGGGATGCGGTACCCTTCGGAGTAAGCCGCGAAGAGGGAGGACCACTCGCCCGTGTGGAGGAGGAGGCCCGCCCGCCACGTGGACTCCCGAAACACCCGGCTCGTGCTGTTGGCGGGAGTGAGCCTGTCGTCGTAGCCGTAGGACGTGCGGTCGGTGCGCGCCCCCGCGAAGAGGTGCAGAGGCCCGCAGCCCACGTCACCCTCCACGAAGGCCCCCGCCAGGTGCTGGTCCGTGGCGGTCCGCGAGGCGGGCGATTTGCGGCCCCCCGCCACGTCGGTGTAGTACCCCTTCGCGTCGTAGCTCCCCGTGGAGGCCTCCGCGCCTCCCGACACGTCCCACGTCCAGGACCCCGATTTGCCCGTGTTCCTGGCCTGGGCCGTGAGGCCCGAGAGGCGCTCCGAGCCCGAGGCGAGGAAGCCCGAGCCGTAGCGGCCCGTGGTGAGGGTGTCCCGGTCGTTCAGGCGCGTGAAGGCCTGGGCGGAGAGGCTCCATCCCGCGCCGGGCGAGGCGCTGTACGCGAGGCTCGCCATGCGCTGGCGGCCCCTCGTGAAGTCGTACCTGTTGAAGGGCGTCTGGCGGGGGTCTCGGGCAAGCTCCCGCGCCGTGAGGGAGCCGGGGTCGTGCTCGATGCCTCCGTTGTACGTGAGGAGGAGGGCCAGCGACTGGGCGTCCCCGAAAGAAACGTTGAGGCGGGCCAGGCCGTCGTCCAGGCGGTACCCGTCGTTCTGGCGCCATCCGCGGGCATAGTCCGTGGTGCCGGCCGCGTAGAACTCCACGGGGCCCGTGGTGCCGCTCGTGTGGACCCGCCCCATGCGCTCGCCGAAGGACCCGGCCCCGGCCTTCAGGT
>JAKAKG010000077.1 GCA_021813555.1 Acidobacteriota bacterium | reverse complement strand
CTGGACGGCGTGAAAGCCCGCGCCAAGATGCATTTCATCGACGGTATCGACAGCAACATGGGCCTGGCCATGCAGCTCGCCATGGCCCAGAACCTCCAGGGAGACTGGCGCCAGATGTTCAATTACCTGGACCGCATCGACGCGGTGACGGCTCAGGACGTGACGCGCATCGCCAAGTCGACCTTCGCGAAATCCAACCGGACGGTGGGCATGATCGAGACGACGCCCGCCAAATCCGAGAAGTAAAGGAGGCGGCCATGACCATCAAGACGATTCTTCGCGTATCCGCCGCGGCCGCCCTTCTGTGCGGGATGGCCGCCGTGTCCTCCGCGGCACAGGAGAAGGCGCCCGCGCCGGCTCCCAAGGCAACCGCCGCGCCGGCCACCAAGGCCCCGGCCAAGACCTACGTGGACAAGCTCACGTATCCCAAACTCCATCCCATCACCATGCCGCAGGTGGTCCGCGAGACCCTCCCCAACGGCATGCGGCTCATCCTCATCGAGGACCACGAGCTGCCTCTCGTGTCCATGCGGGCCCTGATCAAGGGCGGCAAGGTGGCCGAACCCGCCTCCAAGCCGGCCCTCTGCGCCCTCTTCGGCGAGGTCCAGCGCACGGGCGGCGTGAAGACCATGACCGGCGACCAGGTGGACGACTTCCTCGAGCGCATCGGCGCTTCCATCGAGACCAACGTGGGCGACACGTACGGCGTGGTCTCCGCCAAGACCCTCACCGAGCAGCTCGACAAGGTCCTGCCGCTCTTCGCCGAGTTCCTGGAAGAGCCGGCCTTCGCCCAGGACAAAATCGACCTGGCCAAGACCCACCTCAACGGAATGATCTCCCGCCGCAACGACGAGGTCATGGGTATAGCCAGGCGCGAGTTCCTCCAGCTCGTGTACGGCGCCAAGTCCCCCTTCGCCAGGGAGTACGAGTACGACGACGTGGACGCCCTGACCCGAGCGGACCTGCTGGGCTACCAGAAGGCCCTCTACAGGCCCGACAACGTGATCCTGGCCGTGTGGGGCGACTTCAAGGCCCCCGAAATGAAGCAGAAGCTCGCCGAAGCCTTCAAGGGGTGGCAGGCCTCGGGCCCCGCCCCGGTGTTCACCGAACCCGCAGTGCCCCAGCCCAAGCCCTCCATCAACTACGTGGAGAAGACCGACCAGGAGCAGACCACCGTCCTGCTGGGCGAGCTGGGCCTCCGCCTGGACGATCCCGACTATCCGGCCATCAACATGATGTCCGAGATCCTGGGCGGCAGCATGTCCTCCCGCATCTTCACCCAGGTCCGTACCCTCAAAGGCCTGGCCTACGGCGCGGGCGGTTACATGGTCCCAGCTTACGACCACCCCGGCGCCTTCTATTTCTACACGGCCACCAAGCCCCACAGCACCGCCGAGGCCATCGCCACGATCCTGGACGAGATCAAGAAGATCCGGCAGGAACCCGTTACCGACGAGGAGCTGAAAAAGGCCAAGGACGGCTACCTGAACACCTACGCCTTCGAGTTCGATTCCACCGACAAGATCGCCGGCCGCCTGGCCACCTACGAGCTGTACGGCTATCCGGCGGACTTCAACGTGAAGCTGCGGGACGCCATTGAGAAGGTGACCAAGGACGACGTGCTCAAGGCCGCCCAGAAGCACCTGAACCCCGACGTCCTAACGGTTTTGGCCGTGGGCGTGGCCAGCAAGTTCGACAAGCCGCTCTCCACCTTCGGCCCCGTGAACACCATCGACATCACCATCCCCGAGCCCAAGCCCAAGGAGATCATTCCCGAGGCCACCGCCGAGACCCTGAAGGCGGGGACCGACGTCCTCCTCATGGCCGCCAAGGCGGCGGGCGAGCCGGCCCTGCGAGGCCTTAAGAACATGGCCAGCGAGGGGGCGACCACCATCAAGACGCCCATGGGCGAGATGGAGCTCAAGGGCTCGGCTACCTTCGTCCTGCCCGCGAGGCTCTACAATTCCATTACGACGCCCATGGGGGCCATGGTTCAGGTCGTGGACGGGGACAAGGGCTGGATGACCATGGGCCCCAACGTCCGGGATTTGCCCGGTTCGGCTGTCGCCGAGATGAAGCGCGGGCTCTACACGGAGGCGGGCTGCGCCCTCCTCCTCCAGCAGGCCCTTGAAGGCAAGCTCCAGGGCCAGCTCATCGGCAAGACGCAGTTTGAAGGCAAGGACGCCAACGACGTGCTGGTGAAGATCGGCGACGGCGCCCTTCGAGTCTACGTGGCCGCCGACGGCACCGTGCTCGGCACCAGACAGCGGGCCCAGACCCAGGAGGGGCCGGCGGACGTGATCGAGGTCTTCAGCGCCTTCACCCCCGTGTCGGGCCTGAAGGTTCCCTTCGAGTCGGTCCAGAAGGTCAAGGGTGAGGTCAAGTCCTCCTCCAAGCTCACCTCCGTCAAGATCAACCCCGGCTTCAGCGAGGACCTCTTCAAGAAACCGAGCGGGGAAGAGAAAAAGTGAAAAGTGAAAAGTGAAAAGTAAAAAGTAAAAAGTAAAAAGTAAAAAGTAAGAGAGGGCGCCGTGCCCTCTCTGCGTCCACGTCAACGCCCCCGTCCGCTGTCAAAGGGCCGGGGGCGTTGGTGTGTCTGTCCCCCTCCAGGCGACGATCCGCCTCGCGCGGCGACCTTGCTGCACTTCGCGTTCCGGCACATGGGCGTTCTGTCTTTACGCCTCTTCCCCATCCTCAAC
>JAKAKG010000122.1 GCA_021813555.1 Acidobacteriota bacterium | reverse complement strand
TCCAGAACCACTTTCTTGGGGTGGACGATGGAGCCCCACCATTCGATGGCCTTGTGGACGATGGGCACGTCGAAGAAGGCGATGATGGCCACGACCGCCGCGATGCGCGCCGCGCGGGCCTCGTGGCGCGAGAAGAGGCGCAGGAGGAAGTAGGCGCTGTACATGAGCCAGAGGATGAGGGCCGAGGTGAGGCGAGGCTCCCAGACCCACCACTTGCCCCACGCGGAGCGGCCCCAGATGGGGCCCGTTACCAGAACCACGGTGATGAAGACGAAGCCCACCTCCGCCGTGGTGTAGGCCAGCAGGTCGTAAGAGGGGTCGTCCTTCCAGAGGTACAGGATGCTGAAGAGGAAAGCCAGAAAGAGGAGGACGTACCCGGCGATGGCGGAGGGCACGTGGTAGTAGAAAATCTTCTGGACGGCCCCCATCTGGATCTCGACGGGGGCGTAGAAGAAGATCATGGCAAGCGCCGCCCCGTTGAGCACGGCGGCGAGCCCCCACAAGGTCCGGACCCAGGTACGAAGGTTCATCGATTCGATCTCCGTTTTACGCGGCACGGGCGGCGAGGGGCGAGTCGCGAAAGGCGATTGAGCGAGACTCGAGACGCGAGAGGCGAGAGGCCGTGGAGCGATCTCTTATCCGTCATCGTGGCGCTCTCCTCCCTTAACCCTCTACCCACAACCCTCACCTCTCAACCCTCAACCACCCTCTATTCTTCCACTGCATACTCAAACAGAAAGACCGAGGCCGTCACGAAAAGCGTATCAAACAGGGCAACGAGCCGCAACCACTGGCTCGTGTACACGGGACGCCCGGCGAGGGCGTCCTGGGTGAGGGTGGCGGCGGCGATGACGAGGGGAATGAGGACGGGGAAGAGCAGGATGGGGTAGATCACCTGCCCGCCGCGAACGTTGGCGATGAGGGCCGAGAAGAGGGTGCCCAAAGCCGCGTATCCCACCGTCACGGCGATCCACGCCACGGCCAGGGGAACCAGGACGGGGCCGGTCTGAACGTCCAGCAGGAGGTAGGCGAAGACGAGAAGAAGCCCCTCCAGGAACAGGAGGAATACGAGGTTCACGAGGAATTTGCCCAGGAAGATGGCGCTTCGGTCCGTCGGGCTCAGCAGGAGGGCCTGAAGGGTCCCCGTCTCCATTTCCTTGCGGAACGAGGCCCCCATGAAGAGGCTTCCGGCGAAGAGGATGATGAGCCACAGGAGGCCCGATCCCGTCCGGTTCAGGTCCACCTGGGTCGGGTCCAGGGCGAAGGCGAAGAGCACCAGCGAGAGGAAAGCGAAGAGGAGCGAGGAGATCACGTTCTCCTTGCGGCGGAGCTCCTCCCGGAAGTCCTTGGCGAAGATGAGGGCCACCACGCGCACGTAATTCACGGGCCGCCTCCCTCTCCCGTGGCCAGGAAGTAGTGTCTGCGCACGTCCTGGAGGGAGAGGCCCGAAGTGGGCGCCTCCCAGGCCACCTTGCCCTTGTGCAGGATCACGACGCGGTCGGAGATGGCGAGGCAGTCCTCCAGCTCGTGGGTGATGAGCAGCAGCGCCCGGTGGGAGGTCTTGAGGCCCGCCAGAAGCTCGGTGAGGGTGCGGCTGCCGGAGGGATCAAGCCCCGAATAAGGCTCGTCCAGAATGAGAAGCTCGGGGTCCGTGAGCAGGACGCGCGCCATGCTCAGCCGCTGGAGCATGCCCCGGGAGAAGGCGCCCACGGTCTTGCGGCGGGCGGCGGCCAGGCCCACCTCATCCAGGAGCCGGGTGATTCGTCCCTCCACGTCGTCCATACCGTAGAGCTTGCCGAAAAACCGCAGATTCTCCTCAGCCGTGAGATGGGTGTAAAGAAACGTCTGGTGCGAGAGGTATCCCACCCGCCTGAGAAATTGGGCGCGGTTCCTTTCTCCCAGGGGCTCCCCCTTGTAGAGGAAGGGCGCGGCCTTGGCGCGCGCGTGTCCTCCTCCGGGCCGCGAGAGGGTCGTCAGGACCCTCGTCAGGGTGGTTTTCCCCGCGCCATTGGGCCCAAGCAGGAGGACGAGCTCGCCCGATCGCAGGGCCAGCGAGACGCCCGCCAGCACGGGGGTGTATCCGAAGCTCTTGCGCAGGTCCGACACGGACAGGACTGGGGGCAGCTCAGCCATGGCTATGGAGTGTAGGGCCTTGGGGGCGGAGGCGTCAAACGGGCGGGGCCCGTTCTCTCCAAACGGGAACTCTCGTATACTAATCAACGAGGTGGCCCATGAACCCCGTTCCCGGTTCCCTGGACCCCCGGGCGTGGCGATCCTTTTTCAGGTCCACGCTCTGGTCTTGGAGGGATTCCCCACAGCTCCGCGCCATGGACCAGGGCGCGTTCGAGCGGTACCAGTCCGAATCGCGCTTCGTGCAAGACGCCCTGGCGGCCCTATCGAGCACGCCTCGCCTCGATCAGGCCTTCCTTGCCCAGATAGCCCCGGCTCTGGAACGCCTCCTCCAGCGCATGAACCAGTTCGGAGACGATATCACCGCCTTCATCCTCTTCAAGCAGGCGGGCAGCCTCCTTGAAGACCACGGCCTGGACGAGGCCGCCGCCAGGGCCCTCCAGTGGGCCGGCCGGTGCGGCAGGGACCTGCGCTATTACGACGAGGCCCAGATGCTCCTGGACCGGGCCCTGGCATGCGCCCTCCGGGTGGATCTTCACCACCCCCACCTCATCGAGATCTACAGCTCCATCGGCCTCCTGTGCCACTTCACGAGGCGCTGGGACGAGGCCGAGTCCAACTACAGGAAGAGCCTGGCGCTGCTGGACTTATGGCCGCAGGCGGAGGTCCTTCGGCAGTGCCGCCTGCCCAAGTCGCGCATCCTCGGCAACCGGCTCACCAACCTGCTGGACTTGCACCTGGTGAGGGCGCAGCAATCCTCCCCCGGCGCGAGGGGCCCGGAGCTCATGGCCGCCAAGAACCTCCTGGCGCGCGTACGGGCCCTCTCCGCGGACGATCCCATCGCTCTGGAGTTCGCCACCGCCGACGACGGAGAGATCCTGCTCCTGGAGGGACGCGTGGAGGAGGCGGGCGGCCTCCTCACGGCCCACTTGGACCACCTGGCCCTGGGCTCACCGGCGGCCCCCCGCCTCATCCCCGCCGTCCACAGGCTTCTGGCCATGGTCTGCGCCGAGGAGGGCCGCATCCGGGAGGCGTACGACCACTGCCGAGAAGCGCTCGAAGAGAGCCTCCACCGCCCCAGCGTCTACTGGGAAGGGGTGGTCGTGGACACGACCCTGGACATCCTGAGCCGCTCCATCCGCCCCCGCATGACCGGGACCGGCCTCGACGCCCTCAACGCCGACGACCGCCAGATCCTGAACAACCTGGTCCTCATGCTGGAAAGGAAGGACTGGTACACGGGGAACAACCATTCCCGGGCCGTGTCCCGCATGAGCCGCATGCTCGGCGAGAGGCTCATGGGCGATTCGCCGAGCCAATGCGAGCGGCCTGGGGACTCCCCCGACTATCTGGACCTTCAGCTCCTGGAGCTGGGCGGCCTCCTCCACGACATCGGCAAGCTGCGCATCCCCTGGTCCCTCCTGAACAAGTCCAACCCCCTGACCCCCATCGAACATCGGATCCTCGAGTCGCACGTCTCCGAGGGCGGCGCCATGCTCAGGCAACTCGGCTTCGTCTCCCTCGCACGGCTGGTGGAGGAGCACCACGAAAAGCTCGACGGTTCGGGCTATCCTCTGGGCCGCAAGCGCCTGAGCCTCATGGGGGCCGTCGTGGCGGTGACCGACGCCTACGAGGCCATGGTGACACCCAACCGCCGGTACACGGCCCCCCGCTCGCGCCAGAGCGCCATCAAAGAGCTCGAGGACTGCTCCGGCCGGTTTTATCACCCGCGCGTCGTCCAGGCGCTGGAAGACATCGTGGCCGGCCAGCCACCATGACCGCCGACGGCCGCGGCTCCCTGCGCGACCTCCTGGCCGAGGTGTCCTCCCTTCCAGCCTTCCCCACGCTGCCGCCTGACCGGTGGGCCGAGGTGGAGAGGCGGACCGGGGAGATCCTCGAATCTGCCCCGTGGGTGCATCGCCACACAGAGGGCCTGGATGCGTGTTACAGATACGCGGAGGCGCTCCATGAACACGGGGACGAATGCGGCGCGGAGGAGGTGTGGGGCGCCCTGGTTCACGAAGCCGCGGTGCAGGAGCGCTATGACGTGGCCGCCTACGCCTGCGCCCGGCTCAGCCGCTGCGCCTTGGACTTCCAGGAGCTGCGCGAAGGGCTGAACTGGGGCCGTCAAGGCAGGGCCTGGGGGCGCCACCTCCCGCCCTCGCATCCCGTGCACCGCGCCCTGGCCCTGGAAATAGGCCTCATCCACCAGCGCCGACAGCACTGGGAGGGCGCGCGCAGATCGCTCGTGAGAGCCCTCGCCATGGACGCCCCGGACGACGGGCTGACGGACCGCTGGCAAGGCCTGCGCGGGGGCGATTTTGCGGGCGTCATCCGTAACGCCCTGGCCAGCTTGGCCCTCGACCAGGCCAGGCGAGAGGCGCCGCGTTCCGCCGAGCGCCTCCTGCGGGAAGCCAAGGCGTGGATTCAAAAGAACGAATCAGCGCACCTTGCGCAGGCCGTCCAGCTCAGGTCCGCGGCCATCCTCGCCGAGGTGGCCTGCCACCAGGGGGACGCGGAAGGGGCGCGCCGCCTGGTGGACGGCTGGTTCGGGACTCCCCCTCCCCAAGGCGACCCGCAGGACCGGTCCAGGCCCCTCTTCCTCCGCCTCACGTCGCTCCTCGCCCTCGCCGACGAGGACCTCCCCGAGGCCCAGCGCAGGGCTGGCCAAGCGTTCCAAGCCATGGAACGCCACTGCTACCCCCTCTGGGAACGGGACATGCTGCGCGATCTCGTGTGGCTCTTCACCAAGGCCCACGAGCAGCGCTACAGCGGTCATCGGGAGCACACCGTCCTTCGGACCCTCGACGACGGCGGCCCGTGGATCCTGGATCTCGTGGACCTGCTGGAGGCCCGGGACGGCTACCTTTCGGGCCATCACGCCCGGTTCGTCCGGGCGGCCTGCCTCGCCATGTGCGCGGAGCCTGAGGACCGGGCGCGGGCGGGGCTCCCCGAGGACCTGGACCTCCCCTACCTCCTCGGCGCCGCCTCCCTCCACGACCTGGGCAAGCTGGAGGTGTCCTGGGCCCTTCTCAACCGCGTGCGCCCCCGGAAGCGCGTCCACGAAAGGCGCTACCAGGCCCACGTCCTGTCAGGGGCCCGGCTTCTCGAAGGCCTGGGCTTCCCCATGGCCGCCCGCCTCGTGGAGGAGCACCACGAGCGCGCCGACGGGCTAGGCTACCCCTACGGGACGCGATACCAGACCACGGCCGGCTCCCTGCTCGCCCTGGCCGAGCACCTCGTCGGTGGCAGTCAGCCGTCCCATGGCCGCCCCCGCCCAGTTCCCGTTCTCGAAACCGCTCGCTGGTGCCTGTCCGAGGGCGCCCGGCACTTCCAGCCCCAGGCCCTCGCCGCCCTCCACCGCGCCGTGGAGGACGACGGCCTCGCGTCCCTCCAGCGTCTCATCAACGCCGGTTGACCCACCCCCACATTTCCCCTATGATGATGGGCGGCGCGGAGAGATGTCCGAGTGGCCGAAGGAGCACGCTTGGAAAGCGTGTTTACCCGAAAGGGTAACCGGGGTTCGAATCCCCGTCTCTCCGCCAACTTTCCCTTTATAATCATATAGTTAAATAAGCCACGGCGATTTTGCCGCGAGACCGAATTGCATTCCATTAAAGCAGTCGTCACGCGCTGCTTAGGCGTGTGTATACGGGTGGAATGATTCCGATGGGACTCCCCGCCTTTGTGCCATCGATTTCAAGTGCTTGCAGGGTGACTCCATGGCCTCGGGTGGCAAGCAGAACTCAACCAATGCGACAAAACCTAAACTCTGATTTTGCGAGGATGGAGCTGTGTTCAACGCACTGGTTTCTTCATCCAAGGAAATGTAGACAAGCGGTTGACCTTGCCAAGCCATTGTGGGAGCATGATTTTCCGGCGATGGAGTTCGCCCTTAACCGCCCTCGCGGCTGATGACTCCTACAAACTGGTTGGTTTGAGGCGCTGGTTTGGGGAGGCAATCATGGGCGAGCGTGGTGAAAGAGTACTCGTAGCCGCATTCAAAGCTGCAATTCAACCGATCAAGGCGAGAGTCTTTGCACTCGCAGATGGCTGCTCCGCGCTTGGGCGCTGGGCAGCCACGGTCGCGGTGGCAGAGCACGGGCGGTCCGTAAGCCGGGATTGGAGATAGCGCGATGACGAGCAACGTCTGGTACATCGCCGCACTCTGGATGGGCCTGGCCTTCTTGGCCAGCATCATCTCCATCCGCCTCGGCGTATCGGTGGCCCTCGTAGAAATCCTGATCGGCGTCCTGGCCGGGAATTACCTGGGGATTCACCAGACCACCGAGTGGATCAATTTCCTGGCCATGCTGGGCAGCGGAGTCCTCACTTTTTTGGCGGGGGCGGAGATCGATCCGGCTTCGCTGAGGGCGCATCTGAAAGCGAGCCTCTGGATCGGCGTCCTTTCCTTCCTGGCCCCATTCTTGGGCGTCTGGGCCTTCGCCCAGTTCGTGCTGGGATGGAGCCTCCCGCAGGCCCAAATCGCCGGCATCGCGCTTTCGACGACCTCCGTGGCCGTGGTCTACGCGGTGATGATCGAAGGGAAGCTGAGCGAGACCTCGCTGGGGAAGATGATCCTCGCCGCTTGCTTCATCACGGATTTCGGGACGGTCCTCGCCTTGGGGGTCCTCTTCGCCGAGTTCAACGTATGGATGCTGGTCTTCGTCGCGGTGATGTGCGTCATGCTCTGGTTCATGCCCACCTGGACCCGTTTCCTCATGGTTCGGATGGGGGCCTCGCGCGTCAGTGAGCCGGAGGTCAAGTTCATCTTGCTCGTCCTCTTCTTCCTGGGCGGGCTGGCGACGACGGCCAAGAGCGAAGCCGTCCTTCCGGCCTACCTTGTGGGGCTTGTGGTTGCCGGAGTCTTCCTGCGCGACAAGACCCTCATGCACCGGATGCGGAGCATCGCCTTTGCCATGTTCACGCCGTTCTACTTCATCAGGGCGGGGCTCTACGTTTCCATCCCCCTGCTCTGGGCGAGCGCGGGGGTCATCGGCATCCTGCTGCTCCTCAAAGTCGGGTCGAAATTCGTCGTCTGGCCGACCGCCAGAAGGTTCAAGATGAGAGCCAAAGAGGCCAGCTACACCACCCTTCTGATGGCCACCGGCCTGACCTTCGGCACGATATCGGCGCTGTTCGGTTTGAACAACAAGATCATCGACCAGCGCCAGTACACCATCCTCGTGACGGTCGTGATCCTGAGCGCCATCGTCCCGACCCTCATTGCTCAGCGGTTTTTCCAGCCCACGTTAAACACCATGGTGGCGTGGGGCCGGCTGTATCGGTCGGGGGCCAAGAACTCGGACGGGAAAGCCGGCGAAAAGGAGGAATAGCATGCCCTTCAAGAAACTCTTGGTTGCTTACGACGGTTCAGAGGGCGCCAAGGCGGCCATGCGGGTCGCTATCGAGATGACGGCGGCCCTCGGCGGGACACTCCTCGCGGTCTGGGTCCGGAGCGCCCTCCCCCACTACCCGGAGACGCCCAGCGAAGTCTCCGAGGAGTCGGAGGCGGCGGAGGCCTTCTTCGCCAAGCTCGGGCAGGACGTGGAACGCTTCGCAAAGGATGCGGGCATCGACATCGCCTTCCAAATGGTGGCCGGAAATTCCGCCCAAGGCATCCTCACGGTGGCGAAGGAGGAAGCTGTGCAGTTGATCGTGGTCGGCAATCGCGGTCACTCTGGCCTTTGGGACAGGCTCCTGGGGCACACGGCGGACCGCGTGAGCGAGAACGCGCATTGCAGCGTCCTCATCGTGCGGTGAGAGCGGACTCAAGGTCCTGAGTCGGGGTTCTTCCTCCCGAAGGACCATTGCGCGCGCGACGCGACATCGAGCACATAAGGAGCGACACATGACAACCATCCGATCAGTCCGGGCCATGGAAATCCTGGATTCCCGAGGGAACCCCACGGTCCGGGCCTTCGTCGAACTGGAGGATGGCACGAAGGTGTCGGCCTCCGTACCCTCGGGGGCATCCACCGGCGAGAACGAAGCCGTGGAAAAGAGGGACGGTGACGCCAAGCGGTACGGCGGGAAGGGTGTCTTGAAAGCCGTGGCGGCGGTGAACGACTATCTGGGGCCCAAACTCATCGGCCTGGCCCCGGGCCACCAGGCGGAGATCGACCGGCTCCTGATCGAGCTGGACGGCACGCCGAACAAGGACCGGTGCGGCGCCAACGCCATCCTCGGCATCTCCATGGCCGTGGCGCGGGCGGCCGCCGCCTCGGACCGTCTTCCCCTTTACGCGTATCTGGGGGGACCCGAGGCGTGCGGGCTGCCCGTCCCCATGATGAACATCCTGAACGGGGGGAAGCACGCCGACAACAGCGTGGATTTTCAGGAGTTCATGGTGATGCCCGTGGGGGCCCCCACCTTCGCGGAGGCCCTCCGGTACGGGGCAGAGACCTTCCACTCCTTGAAATCGATCCTCAAGAAGAAGGGGTACGCGACGGCCGTGGGGGACGAGGGCGGCTTCGCTCCCAACCTGAAGAGCAACGAGGAGGCGGTGGAGGTCATCGTTGAGGCCATCGAGGCCACCGGATACACTCCAGGCAAGGACATCGCCATAGCCCTGGACCCAGCCGCCAGTTCCTTCTGGGAGGATGGTGCCTATCGCCTCACGAAGTCGGGCCAGGGACCGAAGAGCAGCTCTGAAATGACGGATCTATACAGGACCTGGGTGCAGAAGTACCCCATCCACTCCATCGAAGACGGCCTGGCCGAAAACGATTGGGAGGGATTTCAAGCTCAGACCGCCCTGCTGGGCGATACGATACAGATCGTGGGGGACGACATCTATGTCACCAACACCCGGTTCATCGCCAGGGGCATCGCCGAATCGACCACCAACGCCGTCCTGATCAAGCTCAACCAGATCGGAACCGTCACCGAGACGATCGAGGCCATCGCGCTCTGCCGGAAAGCCGGCTGGGGTTTCGTCATCTCACACCGTTCGGGCGAAACCGAGGACGCCTTCATGGCGGACTTCGCGGTTGCCATGGGCGGTGGCCAGATCAAGACGGGATCGGCATGCCGGAGCGAGAGGATCTGCAAGTACAACCGTCTCCTGGAGATTGAGGCCGAACTGGGGCGCAAGGCAACTATCGGGCATTTCGCTAAACGCTGAGTCAAGGGAGGAGCCGGGACATGATCGAGATTGTCGTGCCGGGCTACCGCGCCTTCGCGCTGGAACACCTGGTCCTGGACTTCAACGGAACGCTGGCCTGCGACGGGACGCTTCTGCCTGGGGTTCGAGAGCGCCTCGGGGCCTTGGCGGGGTGCCTCACCATTCACGTGCTCACGGCGGACACCTTTGGCATGGCCGGGAAGGAGCTGGCCGGACTCCCCTGCGCGCTCACGGTGCTCCCCGCCGACGGACAAACCGAGGCAAAAAAATTCTATGTTGAGCGACTCGGGGACGGAGTTTCGGTCTGCATCGGAAACGGACGAAATGACCGGCTCATGCTTGAAGCCTCTGCCCTGGGGATCATTGTCGTTCAAGAAGAAGGCGCTGCCGTTGAAAGCCTACTGGCCGCCCAAGTCGTCTGCAGAGACATTCGGGATGCTCTCGACCTACTCGTGCACCCTCTGCGTCCGGTGGCCACGCTGAGAAGCTGACGGGCAAAGACACCTTCTAATGATCCCGCCGGTGTCGCGCACCTCATTGCCTTAAAGTCTGACTTGGGCCTTCGGTTCCTTCATCTTCGGGGGCCCCCAAAAGGGAGCGGGCTGAGGGCGCCGTGGCCACCTCCCACATGTTGGGGGGATACCCGTTGGAAGCCCGGACGAGCCCCGCCACGATCCCCTTGTCCCATCCGAGCCCGTGGCGGACGGACCAGGTCTCGAAGAACTGGCGGCAGGCGGAATGACTGAGCCGCTCAAGCGTCACCAGGGGGGCCGGGACGAGGATGCTGCGCAGGCGCCAGAGATCCCCTTGGGGGAGAAACCGCTCCGTTACGCCGACGATCCTGAATCGGTCCAAGCCGCGAAGCCATCGGATGAATTCGAACCTTGGGTGCGTCAGCTTCGCGATGTCGTCCAAAACGAGCACGTGAGGCCGGCGGTCGATGAACCCGCGGCCCTCGACGGTCCGGCGCATGAAACTGCCCGGATTGGCGGCCCGGCGCAGGGCCCGCTGCTGCTTCGGGAAAAGCTTGAGAAAGAGCTGCTCGCACATGCGGGCGGGCGTCTGCGAGCCGTCAATGAAGACGAAGTGCCATCCTGCGTCTTCTTCCCGTGCCAGGTGACGCAGGAACGCGGTGCGCCCTATTCCAAATCGTCCCGTGAGCACGAGGTTGTGTCCCTCGGTCAGTTCGCGCCGGACCCGGGCGAGTTCCCTCTCACGTCCAACGAAGAGGCGTTCAGGCGGGGGGCCCACTGGTGTTTTCTCCTGATGTGGAAACACCCTCGAGGTCTGCCACGAGCCGCAGGCCGGAGAGCGCCCGAAGGTCGGTCTCGATCTTGTCCAATTCGTCGGGAGAGATGGGCCGACGGATGTGCATGCCGTCGATCTGGGCTCTGAATGGCCCTGTTTTCGCCTGGAACTCTCTCTTCAGGTCGAGGAACATCCCCTGGCACCACTTTTCCAGGCGGTGCTGGTGGAAGTAGAGAACTCCGTCCAGGTCCGCCTTCACCTGGATGCGCATTTGGGAAAGCAGGCCCGCCTTCCGAATCCCCGCACTCAAAATCCCGAGTCGGGGCAGTCGGAGCGCGAGCCCTCGCCCCAAGGCTGTTCCATCGAATACCGGCAGGCCCCGCGGCGCGGGGAGGCCTGCGGGTTCGGGCCCTGGCCCAAACCGCTTGGCAGCCGTGGCTAACGCTTCGGCCATGGCGGCGCGCGCCCCTTCGACCACTGAAACCACGCGCTCGTCGGTGCCCTGGATGCATTCCCTGGTGACGGCCTCCAGCGTGATGGCCGCATCGTCCGGCCTGCGACTCCGTGCAAGCCGCCCGGCCGTCTCGGAGAGGATCGCATCGGTCATGCGCGGCAACTCATGGATCAGGTCCTGGCATTTCTCGAAAGCACCGTCGGCGGTGCCCAAGGCGTGACGGAAGGCCTCCTCGACCGAATCCGTATCGTCACTGCGTTTCGCCTCCGCCTTCAGCCGACCCCCCTCCGCGCGGGCTCGCAGAGCTCCGGCGACGTTGCTCCTCAAGACTTCGGCCTTGCGCCCCAGGGATTGCGCCTTGAGTTCGCGATGACCGAAAAAGAGCGGACGGATCTCGGTTTCAAACCACTCGTCCGCCATGGCGGCGGTGGAACCCACGACGCTCACCAGGTGAACCGGGACCTCATACCCGAGTTCGGCCGAAAGGTGCCGCGTCACATAGGCGCGGACGCTGCTGCGTTCTTCAGGGGTGAGGAGGTCCGCCTTGCTGAGAACCACCGTGGCTTTCGATCCGCTGCGGGTCAGCCTTTCAACGATGGCCACGTCCTCGGGAGTCAGAGGCGCGGTGGCATCCGACAAGAGCACACCGAGATCCGCACGGGGGAGGTAGGCCATGGTCTCCGAGGCGCCCGAGCTCGCGAGAGAACCCAGCCCCGGCGTGTCGACGAAGGTCACCCCCTCGCGAAGACGGGCATCGGGCAACTCGATCAGGACCGAGGTGACCTGCTTGGAGTTGGAAGGATTGCCCTGCTCGGTCACGTAGTTCGGCAGATCGGCGATGGACGTTTCGACGGGGCGCTCCGTGGCGAACCGCACGGTCACCCGCTCCTCTGGTCCATAGGCGACACGCGTCACGAGCGCAGTCACCGGGGTAACTCCGATAGGGAGCACGGTCCGGCCCAAGACACGGTTAAGGAGTGAGGACTTGCCGGAGCTCACGCGGCCGAAGACGGCAATTTCAAAGCTCGCGCTCTCGGTTTCTCCGACCAGGCGTTCGAGGCTGGGACGGAGTGTCACCAGTCCGTGGGCCGTGATCACGCGAGCCAGGGCGTGAAGAAGATCCGCCATTTTCACCGGCACAACGAGCTTAGAAACCCGCGACTCGAGGTTGGCTTCCGCTCCGGCGCCAAGGAAGGCGCTCATCTGCCCAAGAACTGCGGTGATTTCGGCGTTGGTTTCCGCTAGCAACTTCGCCTCTTCGGGTGGAAGGGCGCCGTATCCAAGAAGGTGCTTGGGGTCAAGCTCTTCGATGTCGATCTCGGCCGCCATGAGGTTGATAAGAGCGCTTCTGGATGCCGGAATGTGAGGGGTCTCGACCGAAATTTCGAATCGCGCGAGGGCATCAAGCATGAGGGCGCGAATGCGGCGAGTGTAATCCGCGATGACCCGATGTTGGACGGGGGCCGTGTCCAAGGCGGTTCGGCAGAAGGGCGAGTCTTTGTCCGCATCGGAAAGGGTCCCGCCTGCCTCGCGCAGGAGTTCGTCGATACGACGATAGGCGACTTCGATATGCCGTTTGTGGTTCTCGTTCATCGGAGCCGCTCCCCCCGGAGAATGGCCGTCCGCGAAGGTCGAGCGGGCGATGAAGGAACTGGGAGTTTGGAGCGGGGTCGAACGGGACAAGAGAGGCACATCACGGGCTCCTATGGGCGCGCAGCTCACAGGAGTCATCAGCTCGTTCCGAGCGGTTGCGGCGGACTCCATCACCGTTTTGAAGCCTATCACATCCCTCGGTGGCAGGCGCAAGGGGGGCTCCCGAGGGGAGGCCGGAAGGTTGCCTGACGGTCCGGCATGGTGTATCTTGTCCTTGGCGATGGAGTTCGCCCTTAACCGCCTGCGCGGCTGATGACTCCTGCAGACTGGACAACAGCGCCAGTGCGAGGAGGCTCAGATGGGCTATCCGGTCATCGCCGCAAATCCCTCAAAACCCAGCGTTTTGGTTCGGGCAGTAAACCCATGCGCCCGTTACCTTGTGGTCGTCCGCGTCAAATTGCACCGTAGTTTTGCAGGTATGGCGGGGACCTGATGGAGCGCCCAGGTCATGAGCTGGCTGCCCGGGGGCTCGTGAAGACGTTCGGCCGGAGAACCGTCGTCCGGGACATCGATCTTCACTTTGTATCGAACCGGATCGTGGGCCTTCTCGGCCCGAACGGAGCAGGCAAAACCACGACCTTTTCCATGCTCGTCGGGCTTGTTCCGCCCACTGAGGGGAAGATCAGTCTCGACGGCCAGGACATCACGGACATGCCGATGCACCTGCGTGCGCGGGCCGGAATCGCATACCTACCACAGGAGCCATCGGCATTCAGGAAGATGACCGACGAGGAGAACCTGGTGGCCGTCCTGGAGTACACGGATCTGGGTGCGAGTGAACGGGCGGCCCGCGTGGAGACGGGGCTCGGAGAACTGAACCTGCGAGCCCTTGCCAAATCTCCCGCCTATACGCTTTCGGGTGGAGAGCGACGCCGCGTTGAGGTCGCCCGGGCGCTGGTCCTTTCGCCGAAGTTCTTTCTTTGGACGAGCCCTTTTCGGGCATCGACCCCATTGCCGTGGCCGACATCCAGAGGCATTTGCTCCGCCTGCGCGAGAAAGGAATCGGCGTGGTGATTTCCGATCATAATGTGCGCGAGATGCTGTCTATTGCTGATGAAGAGTATGTCCTCGCCGGCGGAACCATCCTGCGGCACGGCTCACCTTCAGAATTGGCGGGCGACCCCGACGTCCGCAAGATCTTCTTGGGAGAGTCCTTTGTTCTGGAAGAATCGGTCGGCTGGCATGAGCGTGAACGCCTTAGCGGTGAGCGCGGAGACTGTCGAGGTGGCGCTCGGAACGATCCCCGTCACGCTGCTCATGGTTCCATGACGAACAAGAAATATGGGAGAAATGGATGGAACCGGAAATCCGGTCTAACGAGGGCGAAGGCACCAAGAAGTCGTGGAGAAACTCGACCGTCATCGGCTTTTCGCTGGCGAGTCTGCTCTCCGATGCAAGTCACGAGATGGCCACGG
>JAKAKG010000222.1 GCA_021813555.1 Acidobacteriota bacterium | reverse complement strand
GTTCGGACCCAAGGCGTGGGAGAAGAAAGGCGCCTACAACCTCTGGCAGATCCGGTGGCTCCTCTTCGGCGGCTTCGTGAAATTTCGCGGCGAGACGGAACTGGATTCGGTGCAGGGGTCGGACACGGCCTTGGGCCCGGGCGAACTGTTCTTCAAAAAGCCGCGCTGGCAGCGCCTCATCGTCATGGTCATGGGCGTGGTCTTCAACGTGCTCCTGGCCTATGTACTCTTTGCGGGGCTGGTCATGGTGGGTCTGGAGGAATCCCTCCTCCGAGGCCAGCCGCCGCGCATCGGCTGGGTGGCCCCGGATTCGCCGGCGGCCAAGGCCGGTCTCCGGGAGGGTGACGTCATCCTCAGCCTGGACGGAAACCGCGTGTCCGACTGGGAGGGCGCCCGCGAGGTGATTTTCTCCCTTTCCCAAAAACCCTACCCCATCCAGATCCTTCGGGGCACCAAGGATGAGACCTTCACCGTGACGCCCGTCACGGCCACGATCCTGCGCCAGCCCGTGGGGGACATCGGTGTCTTCCCCGCCCTCCTGCCCATCATCGGCGGGGTGGCCGACCCCTCGCCGGCCCAGGCCGCGGGGCTCAGGCCCGACGACCGCATCGTGGCCATGGACGGCGTTCCCATGGCCTACTGGGACCAGTTCCAGCGGGCCGTCAAGGAGGGGGGCAACAAGCCCGAGCGGTTCACCATCCTGAGGGACGGCCGGACCTTTGATGTCACCATCACGCCCGCGTGGAACGAGCAGGACAAGCGGTACCTCGTGGGCGTCGCCCCCAAGGAAAGCCAGTGGGTGCGCTACCCCTTCCCCGCCTGCCTCGGCAAAGCCGCGCGCATCACGCTGGACCAATCCACCCTCGCGGTGCGCACCATCCAGCGCCTCATCGAGCGCAAGGTGGCCCTCAGCTCCCTCTCGGGCCCCGTGAGCATCGCCTACATCACCGGCAAGGTGGCCCGGACGGGGATCTATAACATCCTCTGGCTCATGGCCATCATTTCGCTCCAGCTCGGTTTCTTCAACATCCTCCCCATCCCCGGGCTCGATGGCGGCCAGATCCTCATCCTCCTGGTGGAGGCCGCCGCGAGGCGCGACATGCCCATGGGGGTCAAGGACCGGATCCTTCAGGTGGGATTCGGCCTGCTGATCCTGCTCTTCGCCGTCATCCTCGTGATGGACGTGGCGAAGTTTTTCTGATGAGAAAGGCGGAAGCGGGGAGCCGGGAGCGGGGAGCGGAGAGAAACATGCCACCCTATTTCTTCCTGCTTCCTGCTACCTGCTCCCAGCTCCCGCGTCCATGACCGACGACATATACGAACCCTACGAGCGCCTCGTCACCGTCCGGTACCTGGGCCGCGAGGTCCGCGTCCCCCAGAAGAACCTCCTCCTGCGCTGCTTCCAGTTCCTGGAGCCCATGGAGATCCCCTACGGGGACTTCTGCTGGAACGGAGACTGCCACCATTGCGCCCTCACTCTCATGCGGGACGGGGTCCAGCTCGAAGCCCTCGCCTGCCAGACGGCGGTGAGGGAAGGCGACGAGATCGTCGAGGCCGGCCCCGAAGTGCGACGCGCCCTGGTCGGATGGAGCGAAGGGTGAAGGGGCGATTTCTCTCGGAGGTGGTCCGCCTCGGCACCGCGGATGCCGGGGAAACCCTCGGCCTGGCGTTGGAAAAGGAGTTGCCCATCGTCCTCGCCAGCCGGGGCGGCTCGGCACCCATTCCGGGCATCTCCGCCCATCTGAAGAAGCTGCTCGCCCACCCCATGCCCGTCACGGGGGTCCTGTCTGGAGCGGTGACAGGGGACGCCCCCACCCTCTTCCTCGCCTGCGACGCCCTGCTGATGGCCCCGAGGTCGTCCCTTCGCTTCGATCCCATGGGGAGAGGAGAAGCGGTCCTCCTCGCCTTGCGCCTGGGCCACGGAGGGGCCTCCCGCGTCTGGTTCGCCGGCGGGAGGCTCTCCGCCCACGAGGCCAGGAGGGCGGGATGGGCCGAGGTTGTTCCCGAAGGATTCGATGCCGCTCTGGACGCGGCCCGGAGCCGGTTCGACGGCCTCTCACTAAAGGCCCTGGGACTTCTCAGGCCCCTCCTCCACCACCAGGCGGGCCTGCCCGTCGGGCCGGCCCAGGCCCTCGAGCGCGCCTCGTTCGCCCTCGCCTTCGAGACCGGCGATCCCGCCGAGGGCGTCGCCGCTTTCCTTGAAAAGAGGAAGCCGCGGTTCTGAGGTGGTAGCGGGGAGCGGGGAGCAGGGGGACCTGAACGGACTCCACTGACGCGTTGTATAATCGCCCTTCCGGGAGGTTGACGGCCCATGAATTTCGAACTCAACGATGATCAAATAATGGTTCGCCAGATGGTGCGGGACTTTGCCGAGGAGAAGATCCGCCCGGGAGTGGCACGGCGGGACGAGAAGGAGGAGTTCATCGCGGAACTCCTTCCCGGGCTCGCGGAACTAGGCCTGCTGGGCATGGTGACCCCCGAGGCGTACGGGGGTTCGGGGCTGGACGATCTCTCCTACGCCATCGCCATCGAAGAACTGGCGCGCGTCTGCCCCTCCACGGCGGTCACCGTGTCCGTCACCAATTCCGTCTGCCAGGAGCCCATCGTCCGCTTCGGGACCGAGGAGCAGAAACGCAGGTTCCTGCCACACCTCGCCAAGGGGGAGCACCTCGGCGGCTTCTGCCTCACGGAACCGGGGTCCGGCACGGACGCGGGCGCCTTGCAGACCCGCGCCGTCAGGGACGGGGACGCCTACGTGCTCAACGGATCTAAGGCCTGGATCACCAACACCCACGTGGGCAAGGTC
This sequence comes from Acidobacteriota bacterium, assembly GCA_021813555.1. Taxonomy (GTDB): domain Bacteria; phylum Acidobacteriota; class UBA4820; order UBA4820; family DSQY01; genus JAKAJA01. Next base: position 57,666 of record JAKAKG010000222.1, on the reverse strand, counting down.
TTCGTGGTTATGGCCGTCACCGCCCCCGGCACGGGAGCCAAGGGCATCTCGGCCTTCATCGTGACCTCCGACACCCCGGGGTTCCACTTCCTTCCCCACGAGAAGAAGATGGGGCTGCGGGCCTCCATCACCTCCGGCCTGGTGTTTGAAGACTGCCGGGTGCCCGCGGAGAACCTTCTCGGGCAGGAAGGCATGGGCATGAAAATCGCCCTCGCCACCCTGGAAGTCTCACGCATCGGCATCGCCGCCCAAGCCCTGGGCATCGCCCAAGGGGCCTTCGAGGAGGCGGTGAAATACTCTCGGGAGCGCCACACGTTTGGTGTTCCTCTGGCTGATCATGAAGCCATCCAGTTCATGATCTCCCAGGCCGCGACCCAGATCGAAGCGGCCCGCCTCCTCACCTATCGCGCCGCCTCCCTGCGAGCGGCCGGGGGAGGGCCGGGACAGTCCCAAGCCTCCAGCATGGCCAAGCTTTTCGCCAGCGAATGCGCCAAGGCCGTGTGCGACACGGCCGTGCAGATCCATGGAGCCTACGGCTACAGCCGCGAATACCCCGTGGAGCGCTTCTACAGGGACGTCCGAGTTACCACCATCTACGAAGGGACGAGCGAAGTCCAGCGCATGGTCATCGCCAGGTCGCTGCTGCGGGACTAGCCGAGCGAAGCGCCAAGAGGGGGGCGGAGCCTCCCTCTTGGGGGTCTGGCGGAGGTGCATGGGAATCGAACTCAAGTGTCGCTAGGGGCCTCGCTCGCGTCAGAGTCCGCTCGCTCCGTCCCAAGCTCCACTAGCGTTCCCGGGGCGGGGCCCTCGCCTTGCCCCGCAAGGCTGCGAACGCTCGCTCTTCGCTCGCGTTCTCGCGGCGGGGCTGCGGCGTTTCCCGCCCTTCGATTCCCCTGTCAAGCGAGGCCGTTGCAGGAGGCTTTCTAGAAAAGCGCGCCGAGTTTCGGGCTTTGCCCGAACTCTAGGCGCTACCTATCCCCGAGGAGTTCAGCGTAGCGAGGCGAAGCAGAGCGAAGCGCCAAGAGGGGGGCGGAGCCTCCCTCTTGGGGGTTTGGCGGAGGTGCATGGGAATCGAACCCACCCGCCGGGGGGTTAACCCCGGTGCAACGGCTTTGAAGGCCGCGGAACGCACCAGCGCCCTAGCACCTCCATCTGGCATTATACTCTCAGCGAGGCTCGTCGGTGGGAGGAGACATGCGCAGCGCAATCATCGTTGGGGCAAGCTCGGGGTTGGGCTTGGAACTGGCTCGGGTCATGGCCGCGGACGGATGGCGCCTTGGGCTCGCGGGCCGGAACATGAGCGCACTGGAAGCCCTGCGGACGGACCTGGGCCCAGGCATCCGCGTCCAGCCCCTGGACGTGATGCGCACGGACTCGGTGGCCCCGTCCCTCGACGCCCTGCTCGAAGGCCTGGGGAGTGTTGATTGCGTGGTGCTCAGCTCGGGAATCAGCCCCTACAACCGGAAGCTGCAATGGGCGCTGGAGGAATCCACCATCGCCACCAACGTGGCGGGGTTCGCGGCCTGCGCCACCTGGGCGGCGCACCACTTCTTCGAAAAAAAGGCGGGCCACCTCGTGGGCATCTCCTCGGTCGCCTCCCTGAGGGGAAGCCCCACGGTCCCTGCCTACAATGCGTCCAAGGCGTTCGTGTCGCACTACCTGGAAGGCCTGAGGTTCAACCTGGAGAAGTACGGCGTCTCCGTCACGGACATCCGCCCGGGGTACGTGGACACGCCCATGACCAAGGGGCAGAAGGGTATGTTCTGGGTGGTGAAGGCGTCGGCGGCCGCCCGCCAGATCTACGCTGCCATCCTCCGCAGGAAGAAGGTGGCGTATGTGCCCCGCCGGTGGGCGCTCGTGGCGCTGGCGGCCAGGGTGGCGCCCGGGGCTCTCTATCGGCGGCTGTCCAACTGAGCACGTGAGCGCGCCCGGCCGGCTCACCCCCGGCGGTGTCCTGCCGCCTGAGGTGCCCCCCCACCTGAGTTTCCCAGTTAAATCGGCTATACTGCGGCTTAGGCAGGAGAGAAACCATGTCCGAGCATAGGATGGAAAAGGTCGTCATCATAGGATCGGGGCCCGCCGGGCATGCGGCGGCCATTTACTCGGCCCGAGCCAACTTGCGGCCGTTCATGTTTGAAGGATTCATCTCCGGAGGCGTCGCCGGCGGACAGCTCATGACCACCACCGAGGTGGAGAACTTCCCCGGCTTTCCCGAAGGCATCACGGGGCCCGAGCTGATGGAGCGCATGCGTGCTCAGAGCGAGCGCTTCGGAACCCGCATCGAGACGGAGGACGTTGAATCGGTGGACCTGTCCTCACGGCCCTTCGTGGTCAAATCGGGGTCCCAAACTGTCAGCGCCCGGGCCCTCATCATCGCCACGGGGGCCACGGCCAAGCGGCTGGCCATCCCCGCCGAGGAGCGCCTCTGGAACAGGGGGATCTCCGCGTGCGCCGTGTGCGACGGCGGCCTGCCCATTTTCCGGGATCGCGTCCTGGTGGTCGTGGGCGGGGGCGACACCGCCATGGAAGAGGCCATGTACCTCACCCATTTCGCCTCCAAGGTCATCCTGGTGCACCGCCGGGGCGAGTTCCGCGCCTCCAAGGCCATGCAGAAGCGCGTAATCGAGGACAAGAAGATCATGGTCATGTGGAATTCGGCCGTGGTGGACGCGGTGGGGGAGACGGGGCTGCGAGGCGTGGTCATTCGGCACCTTCCCGATGGGAAGGAGCGCACGGTGGAAGCCGCGGGCCTCTTCTACGCCATCGGCCACACGCCCAACACGAAGCTCTTTCAGGGACAGCTCGACCTCGACGAAACGGGGTATATCGTCACCCTGGGCCGTTCGACGCGGACTTCGGTGGAGGGAGTTTTCGCCGCCGGCGACGTCCAGGACAAGGTGTATCGGCAGGCCATTTCCGCCGCGGGCAGCGGATGCATGGCCGCCCTCGACTGCGAACGGTGGCTGGCGGAGGGACAAGGCTGAGGAGTGTGCGAAGCGCCGGACCGACGGGGCGCGGTGGCTCCCTCAGCGGAAGCGTTTATCCGCCTTGGAAGTAGGCGGCGCTCTCCTTCATGAGGGCGACAAAAGTCTCTTCCTCTCCCCGCGCCACCGCCTCGCGATAGTCGGACAGCGCGCGCTCCATCCATGAAAACGTCTCCGGCGTCACGGCGTTGAGGGCCTGGATCTCGTAATAGAGGCCGGGGTTCTCCCCCACCACGTCCAGCGCCGTGGAGACCTGCTTCTGGAAGGTCACGCCCGAGGCGGCCCCGAGATCCGAAAAGGGCCTGCCTGAAAGGGACAGGGCCCTGGCGAAGGCCAGGTTGACGAGGTGAGACAGTCCCAGAACGGCCCCCATTCTGCGATCGTGCTCCGGGACGTCCATCTCAACCAAGTGAGCGCTTGTGGAGGCGAAAAGGCCCTTCACCAGAGAACGGTCCGCCTCATGGCCCTCCGAGCACACGACGATGGTTCGGCCGCTGAGCATCCGTACGTCGGGACCGAACATGGGGTGGAAGGACACCACCCGCGTGCCTCCCGATCGTAGGCGCTCAAGGGTGGGCAGAAGATGCCCCTTGAGGCTGCACAGTTCCGCTACCACGCCCTTGGGATGGGCGGCGCCGACGGACTCGAGGACGCCGGCGCAGCGGCTCATGGGAACGGACACCACCACCAGATCGGCCCAGGAAGCGCCCCATTCCAAGTTCTCCGCCCGGCCCCACCGGCACTCTCCCTGAGCCGGGTCGAGCACCCTGACGGCGTGGCCCTGGCTGGAGAGGAAGCCGGCGATCCAGCGCCCCATGCCGCCCATGCCGCCCACCACCAGCGCCTTGAGCCGGTCCCCGGCGTAGGCCGACTCCAGGATGGGTGCCTGCGTTTCGAGGGACCGCCCGATGAGGAAAAGGGCCAGATCTCCCCCCAGCGTTCGATCTTGCCCCAGACGTTCGGCGAGGCTTGAAAGGCGTTCGCATACCTGCGCCTCCACCTCAAATTTTCGGAGGGGGATGCCGCATGAGCCCTTCAGTTCGCCGACGGATTTGGCCACCCGCAGGCGGCGCGCCACGAGCTTGAGAATGCGGCCGTCGAGCGCTTCGATGGCGGAGCGGTGGCGATCGAGGGCGGAGGCCGCCGGCCTCCTTTGGGGGGTACGTGGCCGTTCCGATTTGGTTTCCATGACGGGTCTCCTCAGATTTCATGGATTCCGCCACGGTGGAAGGCAAAGGGCCCGCCACCTCGGCGGGCCCCATTCGTGTCAACGCGTCGGGCGCGCCTAAGGCGGCAGGGAGAGGGCGTAGTAATAATAGGCCGCAGGGTCTGCGAAAGAATTGCGGATAGCCTGAGCCATGACGTCCTCCCCGGGCACTGCCCGTTGAGGAAACCCTAGCTCACCTCGCCGCGCAGGTCAAGAGCGCAGGCGCGAGACGTGAGCGGGTAATCGGGTGATCGAAAGATCAGGAGAACAGCCACGCAAGCTGCGACGCCGCCTTTCCCCTCGCATATTCCACGTCCCCATCTCTCCCTTGGTGTTCTTGGTGTCCTCGGTGGTCCATCTCCTCCCTTTCCGAATTCCGCTTTCCGAATTCCGCTTTCCGCTTTCCGAATTCCGAATTCGAATCCCCCTGCCCGGACCCCTTGACAGCCGCCTTGAGGCGGCCCATATTACCAACTAGTTGGTTAAACCTTATGGTTGACCCACGGAGATGATCATGGCCGACCCCGCCCACGCGCTTTCCCCCAAAAACCCGCGGAGTGCCATCCTCCGCGCCGCTGCCGCGGAGTTCGGCGCGAGGGGGTTCTCCGGCGCCAGGGTCGACGCCATCGCGCGAAGGGCCGGCGTGAACAAAGCCATGCTCTACTACCACGTGGGCGGCAAGGCGGCTCTTTACGACATGGTCATTTCGGAGGCCTTGGCATCCATGTGGTCGGCCGTTCAGGAGGGCGTCGCCAAAGCCGCTACTCCCGAGGGCCAGATTGCGGCCATTGCGGAGGCCTTCGAGTCCGTGGCACGGGTCCGGCCCTACATGCCGCGCATCATCCTGCGCGAACTGGCCACGGGCGGGAAGGACTTGACCGAACCCATGATCAAAGCCCTGGGGCGGATCATCGCCCTGGAACAGTCCATCATCTGCAGCACTTCCGCCAAGGGCTGTTTCCGGAAGGTTCACCCCGCCACCCTACACATTCTTCTGGTGGTGGGAACCATGCTCCACATCGTGGCCAAGCCCATGAGCGGGCGCATCGCCAAGACGGCAGGAACCTCCCTGCCGGCCTGGCCGGAGGCCCCGGGCCGCGCCGTGGCGGACCTGGTCCTCCGAGGCCTTCTCATAAGGCCCGAGGCCTCTGCTGAACCGAGAACGCGGCACGGCTCAAGCAAAACCGCGCGGAGCGCCCACGAGCCCGCCGCGCGACAGATCCGAAAGAAGGAGGACCGGGCATGACAGCTTACGGCCGTTGGAGCGCGGGGGCCCTGGCCGCCGCCTTGGTGATGGGGTGCGCCGGCTCGCAAGAAGGGGTTCTTCGGACCTCGGGCAACGTCGAAGTCACCCAGGTCGAAGCGAGTTTCAAGGTCCCCGGAAGGGTCGCCGAGCGCCCCGCGGACGAGGGCCAGATCGTCCAGGCGGGCCAGCTTCTCGCCAGGCTGGACGACACGGATTTCAGGCAGCAGGTGGCCCTGCGCCAGGCCGAGGCCGACGCCGCCAAGGCGGCCCTGGACAAGCTCCTGGCCGGCTCCAGGCATGAAGAGATCGGCGCCGCCAGGGCCCAGCTCGATCAGGCTAAGGCGGACCTGGGCCGCGCCCAGGCCGACGACAAGCGCAACACGGAGCTGTTGAGGAAAAACGTCATTTCCCCTCGCGAGTTCGACGCCTCCCACGCCGCTTTTCTCGCCGCCGAAGCCCGGGTGAACCAGGCCCAGCAGCAGTACGACCTGGTGCTCAACGGGCCGCGCCGGGAGGACATCGACCAGGCCCGCGCCCACCTGGCCCAAGCCACCGAGGCCGTGGCTCAGGCCAAGACGCAGTTGGGCTACGCCGCGCTCACGGCTCCCGAAGCGGGCGTGGTCCTCTCCAAAAACGTGGAACCGGGAGAGTACGTGGTCCCCGGCACGCCCGTAGTGACCCTCGGAAATTTGAACGACGTCTACCTGAGAGCCTACATCGACGAGCGGGATTTGGGCAGGGTCAAGGTGGGACAGAAGGCGGCCATCACCACCGACTCCTACCCGGGCAAGCGCTTCGAAGGCCGTGTCACCTTCATCTCGCAGGAGGCCGAGTTCACGCCCAAGATGGTCCAGACGGAGAAGGAGCGCGTGAAGCTGGTCTACCGCATCAAGATCACGGTTCCCAACCCCAGCATGGACCTCAAGCCGGGCATGCCGGCGAACGGGCTGATCGAGACGGGGAGCTAGCAGGACGCATGGACGCCATAAGAGCCCATGGGCTGACCCGAATCTTCGGCGCGAACCGCGCGGTGGACGGGCTAACTCTCTCCGTTGCCGAGGGAGAGATTTTCGGCCTGGTGGGGCCCGACGGCGCCGGCAAGACCACCACCATGCGCCTCCTCACGGGCATTCTGGACCCCACGTCCGGGCAGGCCCAGGTCGCGGGGTTCGACGTGGTGAAGGACCCCGAAGCCATGAAGGATCACATCGGCTACATGAGCCAGCGCTTCGGCCTCTACCAGGACCTCACCGTCATGGAGAACATCGGGTTTTACGGGGACCTCTACGGCGTCCCGCGGGCGGATCGCGCTGAGCGGGTGGACCGGCTCCTGGCGTTCAGCGGCCTGGCTCCCTTCAAACGGCGCCAGGCGGGCAACCTCTCGGGCGGGATGAAGCAGAAGCTGGGCCTATGCTGCGCCCTCATCCACACGCCTCGCGTCCTGTTCCTGGACGAGCCCACCAACGGCGTGGACCCCGTGTCGCGGCGGGACTTCTGGCGAATTCTCTACGACCTCCTTAAGGAGAAGGTCACGATCTTCGTCTCCACGGCCTACCTGGACGAGGCGGAGCGCTGCGGGCGCGTGGGCCTCATGCATCAAGGGAAGCTCCTGGCCTGCGACACTCCGGCCGGCGTGAAGCGGCTCATGAAAGGCACCCTCCTGGAAGTGCGCTGCACCAAGGCTCGCCAGGCGGCGCCCGCCTTGCGCGCCGCAGGCGTCCTTTCCGTGGCCCTCTTCGGCGACAAACTCCACGTGGTGGTTGAGAACGCGGAGGAGGGACGCCGGACGGTGGAGGCCGCCCTTCGCGCCGCGGGCCTTTCCTGCGAGCAGGTTCGCGTCGCCGAACCGTCCCTCGAGGACGTGTTCACCTCGGCGCTAGGGAGCGCGAAAGACAATGCAGGGGGTGCCGCGTGAACGCACGGCAACGTTGGTCCCCTGTCCCCAGGATAACTGCCTATGACGAATAACCATGGCGTGATCCTTCGCGACCTGACCAAGCGATTCGGCGATTTCCTGGCCGTGAACGCCATCAGCCTGGAGGTGGCCCCAGGAGAAATCTTCGGTTTTCTCGGCCCCAACGGCGCCGGAAAGTCCACCACCATCCGGATGCTCTGCGGGCTTCTCTCCCCCACGTCGGGCACGGCCACCGTGGCGGGCCTCGACGTCAAGGCCCAGCCCGAGGCCGTCAAACGCAACATCGGCTACATGAGCCAGAAGTTCTCGCTCTACGAAGACCTGACCGTAGGGGAAAATATCGACTTTTACTCGGGCATTTACCGCATACCGCCAGAGAAGAAGGCTCCTCGGAAAGAGTGGGTGCTGGCCATGTCGGGCCTGGCGGAACGGCGGCACGCCAAAACGGGCCTCCTCCCGGGGGGATGGAAGCAGCGCCTCTCCCTCGGCTGCGCACTGCTCCACGAACCCCCCGTCCTCTTTCTGGACGAGCCCACATCGGGAGTGGACCCCATAAGCCGCCGCGCCTTCTGGGACCTCATCTACGAGACCGCCGCCGGGGGCGTCACCATCTTCGTGACCACGCACTACATGGAAGAAGCCGAATATTGTGACCGCCTCGGGCTCATTTACCGAGGCGAACTGGTGGCCCTGGGCACGCCCGGAGAGCTCAAGATACATGCCATGAAGGATCAGGTGCTCCGCGTGGCTTGTACATCTCCCCAAGAAGGCCTGGAGCGCATCTCGGCCCTTCCAGGAGTGCGAGACGTGGCCATCTTCGGCCGCTACCTCCACGTGGTCACCCCCGATGCCTCAGCCCTGGAACCGGGACTCCGAGACGCTCTGGGGGCACTGCAGATGGAACCCGCCGAACGCATCACCCCCAGCCTTGAGGATGTGTTCGTTTCCCTCATCGAAGCACGTGACAGGGCCGAAGGAACACAGCGGGAGGTGGCGAGATGAATCTCCGCCGGACATGGGCCGTGGCGAGGAAGGAGTCGCTCCATATCCTGCGGGATCCCAGAGCCCTGGGGGTCAGCATCGCTCTGCCCCTGGTGCTCCTCCTCCTCTTCGGCTACGCCCTCACCCTGGACGTGGACCACGTGCCTCTCCTCGTTTGGGACCAGAGCCAGACGCCCCAGAGCCGAGAGCTGGCGGCCCGTTTCACGGGATCGCCGTATTTCTCCCTCCTCTCCGAAGTGGACACCTACGGCGCCATCGCGGAGGCCCTGGACCGGGGCAAGGCCCTGGTGGCCCTGGTCATACCGCTGGACTTCGGCCGGCAGGTGGCGGCGGGGAGGCCCGTGGAAGTCCAGGTCATCGCGGACGGCAGTGACGCGAACACGGCCACCATCGCTATGAACTACGCCGAATCCATCGTTCAAAACTTCTCTCAGGGCGCCATGATGAAGCGGGCCTTGCGCCATGGGGTGAAGCCCCCGGCCCTTCCGCTGGAGGTGCGCCCCCGCGTCTGGTACAACACGGACATGGAATCTATGGACTTCATCGTCCCCGGGCTCATCGCAGTCATCATGATGCTCATCGCCGCCCTACTCACGTCCCTCACCGTGGCGAGGGAGTGGGAGACGGGCACCATGGAACAGCTCCTCTCCACCCCCATCCGCGCCTCCGAGCTCGTGGTGGGCAAGCTTGCGCCCTACGTGGCCGTGGGAGCGCTCGACATGGTCCTCTCGGTCCTTGCGGGGCGATTCCTCTTCCACGTGCCCCTGCGCGGAAGCCTCCTGGCGCTGGCGGCCATGTCCATGATCTACCTGGTGGGCGCCCTCTCCATGGGCATGCTCATCAGCATCGTGGCCAAAAACCAGCTCCTGGCGAGCCAGGTAGCCTTCATGGCCACCTTCCTTCCGGCCTTCCTTCTGTCGGGGTTCATGTTCGACATCAGCAACATGCCCAAGGTCCTCCAGGCGGTCACGTACCTCGTCCCCGCCCGATATTTCGTCGCCCTCCTCAGGGGGCTGTATCTAAAAGGCGTGGGGCCCTCGGACCTTTACGGAGAGGGCCTCTTCCTTCTCGCCTTCAGCGCCGTGATGGTGGGTCTCGCGCTGAAGACCTTCAAAAAGAGGCTGGCGTGACGAGAGCGATGAATGCACACCTATCGGACTGGGGTCGCCAGAACGCAAAGGTTCCCTCATCCCCTCATCACGTCTCGCAGAGGTGAATCCTTGATAGCCGAGCGCCTGCGCACCATGCTCCGAAAGGAGTTCATCCAGGTCCTCAGGGACCCGCGGATGAGGGCCGTGCTCATCGTGGTGCCTATTTTTCAGGTGATCATCTTCGGGTACGCTGTCACCACCGACGTGCGCGGCATCCGAGTAGCCCTCTTCGACCTGGACAACACTCCCCAGAGCCGCCGCCTCATGGACGCCTTTGACGGATCGGGGTATTTCCACGTCGTCCAGCGGCTGGGCAGTGAAGCGCAAGTGGCGGACGTTCTGGACAAGGGCTCCGCGAAGGCCGTCTTCCGAATCAACCGGGGATTCCAAGACGACGTGGAGGGGGGCCGCACGGGCCAGCTCCAGCTCATCCTGGACGGCACCGATTCCAATACCGCGAGCATCGTTCTGGGATACACCTCCCGAATCGCCTCGGCCTACGGCCAGGATCTGCTCATCAGGCGGCTGAACCGAAGCGGCGGCGCTGCCCTGGCCGTCCAGCCCGTGACCTTGGCCTCCCGCGCGTGGTACAACCCCAACCTGGACAGCCGTGACTACTTTGTTCCCGGGGTCGTCGCCCTCCTCCTCATGGTGGTTTCCGTCATCCTCTCTAGCATGGCCATCGTCCGCGAGCGGGAGATCGGCACCATGGAGCAGATCATGGTGACCCCCATCGGCAGGGCGGAGTTCATCCTGGGCAAAACCATCCCCTTCGCCCTCATCGGCTTCTTCGACGTGATCCTCATCAGCCTTATCGCCGTGTTCTGGTTTCGCGTGCCCTTCCAGGGGAACCCCCTCGTCCTCTTCGCCTCCACGGGGCTCTTCCTCCTGAGCACCCTCGGGGTGGGCCTTCTCATCTCCACCATCAGTAAAACCCAGCAGCAGGCCATGATGACGGCCTTCTTCTTCATGCAGCCCGCCATCCTCCTCTCGGGGTTCATCTACCCCATCGCCAATATGCCCCTCGTGGTGCGGTGGCTCACCTATGTCAATCCCCTGCGATATTTTCTGATCATCGTCCGGGGGGTCTTCCTCAAGGGCGTCGGCGTGGAAGTTCTTTGGCCCCAGATGGCCGCCCTGGCGGTCCTGGGCGTGGTCCTCCTGTCCCTGGCCTCGGGACGGTTCAAGAAAACCGCTGGATAAGGGGGATGTGGTATGTGGGATGTTAAAGGCGGGATGCGGACGAGATCGAAGATGAATACAAAGGAGCGCGCCATGCGGGCCTGGATGATAGGACTGATGTTAATGGCGGGACTGGCCCTCGGAGCACAGACGGTTTCCGAGCACGCGCCCTCGACCCCGGCGGCGCCCCTAACCTTGGAGCAGTGCATCGCCGCCGCCCAGGGCGAGAGCCCCATCGAGGCGTCCGCAGCCCTCTCATTGGAAAGCGCCTCGCACACGGCTGAGGCGGCCAAGGCGCCCTACTACCCCAGCCTCGCCCTCAGCCTGGGCGCCAGCCGGTGGCAGCGGCGCATTTTCCTGCCCAACGGCCTTTCCTTCCCGGGAAAGCCCGTGCCAACCTTGGTGGGCCCCACGGACGACTACACCTTCGCCCTGAGCGCCGCCTATACGCTCTTCGACGGCGGCGAGCGCAAGGCCCAACTGGGCGCCGCCCGCGCGCGGCAGAAGATGAGCGGAGCGGAGGCGGCACGCGTGAGGCAAGACCTGTCCCTGACCGTGGCCCAAGCCTATTTCGCCCTTGCATCCGCCCAGGCGCGGCGGGACGTGGCGGCCCAGAGCCTCAAGCGGTCCGAAGATCATCTGGCCCTCGCCCAAGCCCGCAAGGAAGCTGGAGCGGTCCCCCTCGTGGACGTGAAGCGCGCCGAAGCGGACGCGGCCGACGCGCGCCTGACCCTCGTCCGCGCCGATGACGCGGTCCGCGTGAGCAGAGGCCGCCTGGCCACCGCCATGGGATTGAACGCCTCGACTCCCTTGAACCTCGCACCGCCGGTAGACCCGCCCAAGGCTCCCGAGGAATCGGAACTCGCCCGCGCCCAAGCCACGGCCCTCCAAAACCGGCCCGCCATCCACGCGGCGGAGCAGGGCGTGGAGGCCGCCCGCCGGGGGGTGGACGCCACCCGGGGCGCCTTCTCGCCCAAGGTTTCCGCGGCGGCCTCCTACGGACGCGAGGACGCCTCCTGGTACCCGCAGGACAAGACATGGCTCGTCGGCGTGACCGTCTCCGTCCCCCTCTTCACGGGATTCTCGCGTGTCCAGAACCTCGCCAAGGCCAAAGTGGACCTGAGCAAGGCGGAGACGGACGCCCGGCAGACGGCCCTGGCCGTTCAGGAACAGGTTTGGGACGCCTTTTCCGGGCTCCAGGCCTCCTACGAGGCCATCCAGACCGCGGAGGCCCTCGTGGCGAGCGCGCGGGAGAGCGAGCGGCTCGCCAGGGACCGCTACGAGGTGGGCGCGGGAACCATCACCGACCTCCTCGATGCCGAGACGGCCCTCGCCAAAGCCGAGACATCCCAAGTCACCGCCCAGTGGGAGTACCGTGCGGCCAGAGTCCAGTTCCGCTGGAGCTCCGGCGATCTTCCCTGAAGGGCCCCTGGCACGGCGTTCCCCATGCTTCGGACGCGGTCCCAGTGTAAGTCGTGGCGGCCCCCGTGCTGTGTTGACCGGCGGGCCCTCACTCCTGCTACAATACGATCGTCAGGTCCGGATTGAGGGGCGAAGCGGCGAGCTGGGTGCCCGCGGCGGGTTGCTCGCCCGAACGCATAAGGCAAGGAAGACAGGATCCCGGGGAGGTCGGCCATGGCGGTCTGCGCGAATTGCGGCACCACGCTCAAGGATGAAGCGAAATTTTGCGGCGTCTGCGGAGCCAAGCGGGATGTCTCGCCGAACCCCGCCGAGACCACCATGACGACGGATCTGAGCGCCGCGCCAGCGGGTGCGCCGGCCTGCCCCACGTGCGGCAAGCCCTTGACCAAGCCAGGCGCGACCTTCTGCGGCTTCTGCGGAGCCAAGATCGCCAAGCCCCTGACCCCTCCAGCGCCGCCGAAGGCCGCTCAGGCTCCCGCGCCGCCCCCGCCGCCGCCCGCGGCACCCCCGGCTCCCGTGGCGACACCCCCGGCTCCGGTGGCGGCCGCCAAAGCTGCCCCGCCGCCGCCTCCTCCCGCGGCGGCCAAACCGACGGCTCCTCCCAAGGCGGCCCCGGTGGCGGGCGCGGGCAGCCCCCCGAAAAAGAAGTCATCCACTATGGTGATCATCATCATCGCCGCCTTGGTGGGCCTCGTCGTCCTGGCCGGTCTAGGTGCTGGCGGGTACGTCTGGTGGAAGAGGACGAAAGCCAAGGCCTTGGACCAGCTCGCTCAGGCGACGCAGCAGGCGCAGGATCAGGCCCAGCAGGCGCAAAGCCAGACTCCGGCCGAGACCCAGCCCGAGCCTGTCGCGCCGCCGAGTTCCGAGTCCGCCACGCCCACGGAAGCACCGGCAACCCCGGCGCCCCAGGAGGCTGCCCCATCCGCGGCGGCGCCCTCGGAGACCCCGGCGCCGCCGCCAACGCCTTCCCGGCCTACGAAGCGTGCGCCGTCGACGGCCTCCTCCACGCCTCCGCAGCCCGAGCCGCCCGCCGAAGCCGCGGCGGGTCAGCCGCCGGCCCCCTCCTCCGGCCCGGCTCCCCTAGAAGCAGCACCCGCGCCCGTCCAGGCCAAAGCAGTGCTGGGCCTCATCCTCGAATCGGAGGCCCCCGGCACCAAGCTCGTCGTGAAAGTGGATGGCGCCAAAGTCTACGATCAGGACCTGGTGGCGACGTCGGCCAAGCAGCGCATCACCAAGGAGCTGACCGTTGCCGCCGGGCAGCATCACATCCGGGTGGCGGTCTGGCGTCCTCCCCAGGAACCCGTGGCGGGCGAGTGGGACTACACCTTCGACGCGGGATCCCACCCCGTCTTCCGCATCGAGCTCAAATCCAACTGGAAGATGGACGTAAAGCGCTATCAGTAGCGCGGGGTTCGTGCATGAAAATCATGGCGACTCTCGTCTCCGCGTTCCTCTGGCTGCTGGGGGGGATCTTCGTGCTGGCCGCCGCCCACCCCGACGCGGTGGCCCAGCACAAGGTCCTGCCGCGGCTTGTGGTGGGAGGCCTGCTGATCCTCGCGGGTTTCGTGCTGGTGGTGCTCGCCTGGCGGCCCAAGGGAGGGACCTCGCTCAAGGAGGGGACCCCGGCGGGACCGGGCGGCCAGGAGCCTCCGGGACAACTCAGCCTGAAGCCCATTGTCTGCCCTCACTGCGGCGGACAGGTCGACGCTTCCACGGCGACCCTCAACCCCGAGGGGACCCTCACGGTGACGTGCGGCTATTGCAAGGGAACATTCCTCATCCAGGAAGAGCCCAAGTGGTGAAGGACGCGATGGGGAGAGACGATCAACGGGAGGCGGGAAGCACGCGCAGGGGATGAGGTGCTGATATGAATGGGGAAGAAACTCGCAGACCACCGGGGTTGCGCGGTCCCTCCCTGCTCCCTGCTCCCTGCTCCCTGACCTTGCGCCTCATGGGGGACCGATCATGAAGAAGCTCATCATCGCGTGCCTCGCCCTCTGCGCGGCGTTGGGCACATTCGCGGACTACAAGTTTCAGGTTCCGGAGAACCGGTGCACCGTGGCGGTGAACCGGGACGCTTCGGTGTGGGTGAGCTACGCCATCACCTTCGCCAACGAAGGCCAGCCCATCGACGTCATCGACGTGGGCCTCCCCGACGACGGCTACAGCGACGTCAAGGCGGACCTGGACGGAACGCCCATGAGCGACATACGCCCCTCGACGGCCGTGGCCCACGGCGTGGAAGTGCACTTGGGGGACCGGGCGATTCCCGCGGGCCGGAGCGGCACGTTGCACCTGACGGCCCTCCTGAAGGACCGCGTCTTCCCCGACGACGAGGACAAGAGCTACGCAAGCCTCGTGTTCAGCCCCACGTGGTACGGGGCCGAGTACACGAGCGGCACCACCCACCTCGTGTGCGAGTTCGTCCTGCCCGAGGGAGTGGGGCCGGACGAGCCGCGCTACCACGGGCTCCAGTTCACCTCGTCGCGGGTGGAGGACGGGCGCGTCCACTACGTCTGGGATATTCCGCAGGCTTCGCCGTCCCGGGCCTATACCTTCGGCGCCTCCTTCCCCGCCCGCGTCATGCAGCGAGTCGCGGAGAAGCCCGCGGGGCCGCCCCTGAGCACGCGCATGGGCGACGCCGTGGCGAGCCTTCTGGGAGGGTCGCTCACGTGCGTGTGTCCCTTCCTCTTCGTAGGCTTGTTCGTAGTTGGCATCGTCCAGAATCGCAGGAGGAGGATGCAGTACCTCCCGCCCTCCGTGGGCATGGAGGGCACCGAGGTCCGGCGCGGCCTCACGGTCCCCGAAGTGGCCGTCCTCATGCAGCAGCCCGTGGACAAGGTCATGGCTCTCCTCCTCTTCGGCATGCTGCGCAAGGGCCTGGTAAAGGTTCTCTCCCGCAGTCCTCTCACGCTGGCGCTTCTGCCGGGGCAGGAGCCTGCCTTCTCCTACGAGCAGGAGTTCGCCAAGGCGGTGCAGGACGACGGAAAAATAAGCCAGGGGGAAGCAGCGCGCGTCATCACCGACCTCGTCCAGCGCGTCCAGGAAAAAATGAAGGGATTCAGCCGCAAGAAATCCCTCCTCTACTACCAGGACATCATGCGCAAGGCATGGGACCAGGCGGGCCAGGAGGATTACTCCCAGGCCTTTGAATGGCTCCTTTTGGACAAGGACTTCGGCCAGACGGCCACGGAGCGGTTCGGGACGCGCCCCATGCCGCTGCCCGTGTGGTGGGGAGCGCTTTACGGGTCCTCTCATGCCGGGACCACCGGCGCCGGCCTGCCCGCGCCGGGCGGAAGCTCCATCCCAAGCCCCGTGGCTGCGGCCAACACCGTGGTCTCAAGCATCGAGAGCTTCGGCCACGATCTGGTGAACTCCGTGCCGGGCCTTTCCACGGCCGTCACACAGAAGACCAACCCCATGCCCGTCACTTCGGGTGGCGGCCACTCGGGCGGCGGATGCGCCTGCGCGTGCGCCTGCGCCGGGTGCGCCTGCGCCTGCGCGGGAGGGGGAAGATGATGGAAGAGCGGAAGCCATGAAGATCAAAGATTGGTTCAAGAGAGCGAAGCCCGTCGATCCGGGGCTCTACTCGGGCACGGTGGAGGTGGACGGCGCCACGCACCGCGTGCACATGCGAGTCAACCCGGACCACGGCGCCGTAGTGACCCTGGACGCGAGCCGCATCCTCCACCTCAACGCCACGGCCGCGGAGATGGTCAAGCACCTCCTGGACGGCCTTGGCGAGGAGGGCGCCATGGAGGCCATGCTCAGGCGCTACCGCGGCGTGACCCGCGGCCAGCTCCATGATGATATTCACCGGATTTTCGATACGGTGAAAGTCCTCTCCGCCACGGACCAGGTCTGTCCGCTGACGGACCTGGGGGTGGACCTCATCGAACCCTACTCCCCCGACCTCACGGCGCCCATGCGCATGGATCTGGCCCTCACCTACCGGTGCCAGAACCGCTGCGCGCACTGCTACAACGAGCCGGGACGGGACGTGGAGGAGATGGACACGTCCTCCTGGCGCAAGGTCCTGGACGCGTGCGAGAAGGCGGGAATTCCCCACGTGGTCTTTACGGGAGGGGAACCGACCCTGCGCGAGGACCTGCCCGACCTGATAGCCTATGCCGAGGAGCTGGGCCTCGTGACCGGCCTGAACACCAACGGGCGCCGCCTGGGCGACCCCGCGTTCGCCGCGAGGCTTCGAGAAGCGGGACTCGACCACGTGCAGATCACCCTGGAGTCGGCGGACCCTTCCATTCACAACGTCATGACCCGGGCCGACTCCTTCGATGAGACCCTCGCCGGCCTTCGGGCGGCCAAGGCCGCGGGAATCTACACCCTCACCAACACGACCCTCACCCAGCTCAACGCGTATGGCATCGAAGCCCTCGTGGACCTGGTAGCCCAGGAGGGCCTCCCCTCCTTCGCGGTGAACGGCATGATCTACTCGGGCCAGGGCAAGGCCAGCGGCACCGAGCTTACTGCACGGGAGGTCATTCCGATCCTGGAGCGCCTCGCCGCCCGCGCCCGCGAGAAGGGCGTTCGTCTCGTGTGGTATACCCCCACGCGATACTGCGAGCTGAATCCCGTGGAGATGGGTGTGGGCGTGAAGCAGTGCACGGCGGCGCGCCTGAGCATGGCCGTGGAGCCCGACGGAACGGTGATCCCCTGCCAGTCCTACTACGAGGGCGTGGGCAACATCCTGCGCGATCCCTGGGACGCCATCTGGAACCACCCCCTTTGCCAACGGCTCCGAAAGCCGCAAAAGCCCCTCAACGAGTGCGAGGCCTGCGAGCATCTGGCCCTCTGCGGGGGAGGCTGTCCCATCGAGGCGGAGCACCAGAAGCTCTTCTGCCGCGAAGTGGCCAGCGGAGGTTAGCCGCCATCGCCGCACACGGTGGCCACGCGTTCCCCTCCAGGTTCCAGTTTGAACGGACGCGGCCTATCCGCGCGGCCGTGTACCGCATGGCGAGGCTCTCCACGCGGGAGAAGGTGCTGGATGTGGGCTCGGGCGAGGGCCTCGTGGCCGCCGAAATGGCCTCACGAACAGGGCGCCCCGTCTACGGGCTCGATTTGGCTCCAGGAAGCCCCCCACCGGAGAACGTCCGAACCGTGGCTGGGGACGCCTGCGCCCTGCCCTTCCCCGATGGTTCCCTCGACGCCGTGGCCTTCCACTTCCTCCTCCTGTGGCTTCCCGATCCTCTCGCGGCCTTGCGCGAAGCGAGGCGGGTTTTGAAGCCCCAAGGCGTAGCCATGATCCTGGCCGAGCCCGACCTGTCCGCCCGGGTGGACGAGCCCAACACGGGTATGGGGAAGGCCATCGCCGGGGCCGTGCACTTCTCAGGAGGCCATCTTGACGTGGGCCCTTGGCTGGAAGAGGGACTGAGACGGGCCGGCTTTCGCCCCACCATCCGCGCCGCTTCCCATGAGTGGACCACCATCACGGACCCCGCCGAGGCCGAGCATGAGGTAGCGTTCCTCCGGAACCAAGGCAGGCTCGGCTCCGAAAAGGCCCTCTCCATGGCGGCCGCTGAGCGCGCGGCCATCCTCTCCGGCCTGCGCCGGGTTAGGCTGCCCCTCTATTACGGCATGGGTTTGAAGGGATGAGGAAGACTGCTTCGGGCTCTTACAGCGCCTTGAGGAACCGCTCCACCTCGTCCACCACGTAGTCGGGGGTAGAAGCGCCCGCGGTGATGCCCACGACGGAAACGCCCTGCAGCCAAGCCACGTCGATGTCCGAGTCTCCTTGAATCAAGTAGCTGGGTTTGAACTGGGAGCAGATCTCGTGGAGGTGCCTTGTGTTGGCCGAGTGTTTGCCGCCTATGACCAATACCATCTGGACCTCGGGATCCCTGGCCAAGGCACGGGCCGCCTCCTGGTTCTCCTTGGTGGCGTAGCAGACGGTGTCGGCCCGGGATGTTCGGGGGTTGGCGGCCTCGATGACATTGACCACCCCGTTGTACTGATCGGCGTTCAGGGTGGTCTGGTAGAAGACGCGGATAGCCCGATAGGCGCGCCAATCCACGGCCTCGGCCTGCTCGGCACTGTGGAGGATATGGTAGGCGGAGGGATCCAGATCGTGGGTGTAGCCGATGACTTCCCGGTGGCTGGGATCCCCGATGAACACCAGGTGAGCCCCCTCGGCCAGCGCCTTGCGAGACTCCCTGTGGATGTCGTACACGAACTTGCAGGTGGTGTCCAGGATCTCGAGCCCCATGTCGCGGGCCGCTTCGTGGGTAGAGGGGGGAACCCCGTGCGCGGAGAAGACGATGACCGGCTCGGACACCTCCTCCAGGGCGTGGACGGTTCGCACGCCCAGCTTTTCCATCTCCTCCACGACCCGCTCGTTGTGGACCACCTGCCCGAGGATGGCGCCGCGCCCGCCTTTGGCCGTGAAGCGCTTGACCTTCAGGTCCGCGATGCGCACGCCGGAACAAAACCCGTATTTGGTTGCCCGCTTGATGGTCAGTGGCATAGTATCCCCATGCTTTGTAACTCCTTAACCTGCCCAGAGATTCCCAAGCGCCGCGCTTCTTTCACGCGGCCTTCCGCGCTGGCGGCGCATCAATTCGGCGGATGCGCTCACCCGCCTCGGGAAGGGCCAGGCGGGGGCTTTCCAGCTTCCTCCGCAGAAGTTCCTGGAGGCTGATGCCCCAATCCCGCACGTCCGTCCCGGCCTTGAACTCGTCCAACCCGTCCCCTCCGGAGAGGAGGAAATGGGTGCACGCTACGAGATAGCTCCGAGCCGGGTCCAGGGGAACACCGCCCACGGCAACACCGCGCGCCTTTCCCCCTTCATAGCGCACCGAGAGGCCGCTCACCTGGAGGAATCCGCCGGGGGCATCCTGGAGAGGCATGGACGCGCAGCGGTCCAGGAGGCTCTGCACCTGCGCTCCCGTAAGGCGGACGGTGCAGAGGGAATCGAAAAAGGGCAGACAGGCGTAGAGGTCGCGGCCCGTCACATCGCCGGCGGGGAGCCCCGCGCGGATCGTCCCGCCGTTGACGAACGCCACGTCGGCCTTAGCTTCGGAGCGCATGGCGTCGGCCAGCAGGTCGCCGATGGGGGCCTCCTGCGTCCGCAATATCTCTCTGTCCCCAGAAAGAGCGGCGGGCAGTTTGCCGATGACCGCTCCCAGGGCGCTCTCTTCTTTGGCAAGGTAGGGCGCGAGCAGGCTCTTGACCCCCGGGCTCTCAGGCATCTCGGGAGTGATGGGCAGGAGGCGGCCCGTGACGACGGGCTTCTTCCCCTTCTCCATCGTCACGCGGACTTCCCCGAGGAACCGTCCCCGGTCACCCGCCTGCACGATGGGAACACCGTTTTCCACGAAGGGCGCTTCGAGAACCTTGTGGTCGTGGCCCCCCACGATGAGCCCCAAAGATGGGTACCGGTCCGCCAGGGCTTTGTCCACCTCAAATCCGCAGTGGCTCACCACGATGACGAAATCCCAATCCTTTTGATGGACGGCCAGCTCGGCTCCCACCGCGGCCACCGGGTCCGAGAAGGAGAAGCCCTGGGTATTGCCGGGGGCCGTGGTGACGGGCGTGTCGGGCGTGGTGACCCCGAGGACTCCGATGCGCAGATCACCCGCCTTCAGGTCCAGGGAGGGAACCCAAAAGACATGAGCGGGGTCCGCGGCTTTGACGTTGTCCAGAACCACGGGGAAGGAGGCCTTCCGCACCCTCGCCACGAGCACACCGGGCCCGAAGTCCCACTCGTGGTTGCCCGTGGTCATGGCCGTGACGCCCATGCGGGAGAGGGCGTCGAACTCGGGTCCGCCCTGGAAGAGGGTCGAGAAGGCGGTCCCCGTGAAGAGATCCCCCGCAAAGAACAGGAAGGCCTTCTCCCCGCGCGCCGCGGCGTCCGCCTCGGCGGCCGACACTTGGCCCGCCAGGCGCGCCAGACCGCCGCAGGGTTTTCCTGGTTCCTCGCACACCGGCTCCACCTGGCCGTGGAAGTCGTTGAAATGAAGGATGGTGAAGCTGTAGCTCTTGGGCGGGGCCGATGCGGCACCGAAGGCCCCCAGCGCCAGCAAGCCGAGCGCTGATGCAATCAGAAGAGGCCTGATCCACTTCATTGCACACCTCCCTAGACGCGAAGGATAGCAGAGGCCCTTGCCGAAGCACAAAGCCGCCGCGGTAGAATGCACCCCAGGAGGCACCATGCCAGGAAAATGGAATTGGAAAGACGGTGGAATATGAGGAGTGAGAAGTGAAGAGTGAGGAGTGAGAAGTGAGGAGTGAGAAGTGAGGAGATTAAGGAAAAAGCAGACAGCGGGGGAGTTCCCGCCGTTTCCCTTCCTAGTCCCCTAGTCCCCTAATCCCCTAGTCCCCTAGTCCCCTAGTCTCCTAATCCCCCAGTCCCCTAGTCCCTTCTCCGATCTGGAAGACTTCCACTGTTGCGATATCCACCGAGGATATCGCCGTGTCGACGACGAGGGCGGGGGGCGAAGAAAGGTCGCACTCATAGGTCCGGTCATCCCGCGTGCGGACCGGCTCCCCGGCGGGATCGAACGCGTAGTTCCCCGCTCCCGCGAAGTCTTCTCCAGGAAAGCGCGATCCCGCAACACAGCAGCCGAACACCCAGGCGCCGTTCTCGATGGCCCTCGCGCGCAGGAGGGTTTCCCAAACGTGGGTCCGACGCCAGGGCCACCAGGCAACCGCCACGTACGCCTGCACGCCGGCCTTGAGCTTCAAGGCCCGGGCCTGCTCCGGAAAGCGCAGGTCGTTGCAGTTGAGAAGCCCCACCGGGCAGCCTGTCAGATCGACTGCCGAATATCGGTCGCCCGGATCCCAAAGCTGCGGCTCGTTGTTGGGGCCGAACAGGTGCACCTTGTCGTACCGGGCGAGCTCGCGGCCGCCCAGCCAGACGGTCATCCGGTTCCGCCTGTCCTCGGAGAATGAGCCGAAAAAGAAAACGGTGGCCGGATGCTCCGAAGAAACTTCCCCCAAGGTGCGCCGCACCTGGGCCGGGTCTGCACGCCGCGTGTATCCGTGGAGGAAGCTCTCCGGGAAAACCACCCAGCGCGCCCCGGCCTGCGCCGCCTCCCGCGCCTCCTCTCGGAGCCTCGCGAGGTTCGATGCCACATCCAAGCACAGCCACCGTGACAGATAGATTCTCATGGGTCTGAAGATACCACACGGCCGCCGCGATGGTCTCGTCCGGCCGTCGTCGCAGCGCCCCTATCCCACCGCGCGCCTAGCGCTTGCCCCGGAGCGGTTCGCGTCTCGCTTAATCGCGTCTCGCCTAGTCGCGTCTCGCTTAATCGCGTCTTGCGTCTCGCGTGTCGCTTCATCGCGTCCCGCGCTTATGCCGCGGCGACGGTGTCCCGCGTCACCCGGCCGTCGCGGATCTCGACGATGCGCCCCGCGCGATCCGCGAGGGCCATGTCGTGCGTCACCACGACGAGGGTGCTGCCTTGGGCCCACAGCTCCTTGAAGAGGCCCATGATGTCCCCTCCGGAGGTCGTGTCCAGGTTGCCCGTGGGTTCGTCAGCGAGGACGATGTCGGGATTCATGGCCAGGGCCCGGGCGATGGCCACGCGTTGCATCTGGCCGCCTGAGAGCTCCGTGGGCTTGTGGTCCATGCGCTCGGCCAGACCCACGCGCCCCAGCAGTTCCTCCACGCGGCTCTTGCGCTCCGCCTTGGCCACGCCGCCGAAGAGCATGGGCAGCTCCACGTTCTCGAAGGCGGAGATCTGGGGCAGGAGGTTGAAATTCTGGAAGACGAAGCCGACGCGGCGGTTGCGCACGTCCGCGAGGCGGTCTCGATCCAGGCCGGCCACGGCTTCGCCCGCGAGGTGGTAGGTTCCGTCCGTAGGGGTGTCCAGGCATCCGATGAGATTCATGAGGGTGGATTTGCCCGAGCCCGAGGGCCCCACGATGGCTACGAATTCGCCCTTGTGCACCGCCAGATTAATGCCCTTAAGGGCCTCCACCTGGACCTTGCCCGTATCGTAGACCTTCCGGATGGAGGCCATCTCGATGATGGCGCCATTGCCGCCGTTTCCGTTCTTCCCGTTTCTTTTTCCCAAGGGCCAATTCATGGGCGCTCCGTGAGGAAAAGCCGCCGGCACTCCACCGTCAGCTAGGAGGACTTACGCAAAAGCGCCCTCTGGGGTTTCGGGAGCGGGGAGCGGGAAGCAGGGAGAGGGGCAAGACGCGAGATGCAAGGAATCGTTCCCGCCGCTCCTGCCCAGTGCAATCCGCAACCAGCAATCATCCTGCCCCCTGTTCTCTGTTCCTTGTTCTCTGTCCCCTTCTCCCCGCTCCCCTTCTCCCTGCTCCCGTCCCACTCACTCATACCTCAGCGTCTCCGCGGGGTTGATGGAGGCCGCACGCCGGGCGGGGAAATAGCCGGCCAGAGTGCCCACGACGGCCAGGATCGCCACCGTGAGGAGCGCGATGCTCCACGAGATGGTCGGATGGCCTATCATGGAGAGGCCTTTGTATTTATCCGTGGGCAGGGCCCCCATGAGCTCCACGAGCACCACCGACACGGCCAGCCCCACGGCCCCTCCCGACAAGGTGTAGAGCATCCCCTCCATGAGGATGGGCAGCACGATCTGCCTGCGGCGGGCGCCCATGGCCATCTTGACGCCGATTTCGCGGGTCCGCTCTTTGACGATGGCGAACATGATGTTGGCCACGCTCACTCCGCCGATGAAGAGGGTGAGCCCGCCGATGATGGCGAGAAAAGCCAGGATGGCGGTGAACATGTTGCGCATGTCCTGCGCGTTCTTGGCTCTGTCCCATATGTGAAGGGCCTGCTCGTCCTCGGGATCCAGCTTGTACAGGGAGCTGAGGGTCTCCTTGAGGCTTCCGAGCGTCGCGTCCATCTGGTCCGGGTTGGGCGGCATGACCACGAGGACGCCCAGGGGCCGGTCGCCGAACTGGAAGAGGAGCGTGGATCGCGGAATGACCGCCATGCGGGTGTCGGGGCTTTCCCCGCCGAGCCCCTGCGCGAGCTTGTGCTGAAGCACCCCGATGACCATGTAGCGCTGCCCGTTCACGAGGAGGCTCTGTCCCACCGGCTCCTCTTCGCCGAAGAGCTCCGCGGCGAGCATGTCCCCGAGGAAGATCACGCGCCTCTTCTCCTGCTCGTCCCGCGCCGAGAGGAACCGCCCTCCCTCGACCGGCTTGATGTTCCGGAGCCGCTCGAAGGGCGCATCCACGCCGCGGAGGCTCACCACGGCGGTGGTCCCGTCGTGGTCGAGGAGGATGCCTCCCCTTCCAATCCAGCCGGAGATCAGAACGTCCTCACCGAGACGGCCTTGGATCACCGGGATGTCCCTCGACCAGATCTGGATCTGGCGGCCCTTCGGATACCCCTGCCACTCCTTGTTCGTTCGCCCCGCGTGAACCATGGCAAAGGCCTCGCCCCAGCCCTTGAATTCCTCTTCCGCCTTCACCCTCGCCCCTTCCCCGAAGGCCAGGAGAAAGACCATGGAGAGGGTGCCCCAGGCCACCGTGAGGATGGTCAGGGCCGCCCTCCTGCGCTGGTGGAGGAGCGAGGTCTTCAGGAGGTGGAAGATCAGGCCAAGGCGCATGGACAGACCTTTCGGGACCAGGGAGAATGGGAGCAGGTAGCCGGAAATGATCCAATCTGCATCTTGTTCTCCACTCCCTGCTCCCCGCTCCCAGCTGCCAACTTCAAAGCTTCATGGCGAAAACGGGGTCCATCCTGCTGGCGCGTTTGGCGGGCCCGTACCCCGCCGCAAGACCCACCAGCCCTAAGAGGGTCACGATGAGCAGGTAGTACCCCAGGGACAGGTTCGGCGTGCCCACGTATTGCTTGAGGTCGAACCGGGGAAAGACTCCAATGGTCCCGTAGGCGGCCAGCAGGCCGATGAGGCCCCCCGCCGCCGTGAGGATGATGGTTTCCAGGAGGAACGAGGAGAGGATGAGGCCGCTCCTCGCGCCCAGGGCCATCTTGATGCCGATCTCGTGGGTGCGCTCCTCCACGGTGACCCTCATGATGTTGGAGACGCCTACCCCGCCGGCCACCAGGGTAAGCAGCCCCGAAACCCCGAGCAGGAGCGCGATGGCGGTCATGAACGCGTCGGCGGAGCGCCCGAACTCCGTGAAGTCGTCGAAGTCGAGGGCCCCCTTGTCGGTTGGATCGAACTGGAGACGCCGCGCCAACACGCCACGGACGCTCTCAACGGTCTCCTTGTTCCGGGTGGGATCGGCCGGCTTGAACAGGAAAAACCTGAATTTTTGCTGGCCCGTGAGAGACCGGAAGGTGGTGATGGGGATGACCACGGCGTCCGAGTCCCATCCTTCGTCGCCCCCGGGCTGGTCCTCGGGGTCAAGGACTCCCACGATGATGAAGGAGAAGTTCTGAAGGAGGATCTCCTTGCCCACCGGGTTCTTATCCCCCGTGAGCTGCTCGGCGATGCGGTACCCCACGAAGGCCACGCGCCGGCTCTCCTCGATATCCCTGGGGACGAGGGCCCGGCCGCCGGGAAGGATGGGCAGGCGGCGGATGGCGAAATAGTCAGGCGCCGTCACGCCGGTGACATCCGACTCGATGGACTGGGTGCCGCAGGTCGCCATCATGTTCCAGTGCTGGCCCGTGGATATGGCACCCAGGTTGACGGCTTGATTCCTGACCGCCTCCAGGTCCTCGTCCGTAAGCTGGAGCGGCCGGCCCTTTTTGAAGCCCTCCCAGGATTTGTAGGTGCTGCCCGTCCAGGCGAAGACGACGTTCTCGCCGGCCCGCGCCAGCTGGGACCTCATGTTCTGATGGAGGCCCCGGCCGAAAGCCAGAAGCAAGCCCAGGGCCACCGTCCCCCATGTGATGCCCAGCACCGTGAGGAGCGTCCGCAGCCGCTGGCTGCGCACGTCCACGAGAAGCTGCTGGATGGCTATCTTGAGAGCGAGCATGAAGTCCTCGTATGGGCTATTAAGCGTTTGAGCGATCAAGCGATTGAGCGGGACACCATCAAACCGGCGAAGCCATCTCGCGTCTCGCGTTTCGCCCCTTGCGTCTCGCGCTTCGCTAGCCCTTGCTCTCCTTCGCTACCTTCTCAAGCACCTTGTCTCCAGCCTTGAGACCGGACAGGATTTCGACGTCGAGCCCGTCGGAGATGCCCACGGTGATGTTCACCTTCCTGGGTGGTCCGTCCGCGTCGGGTCCGGGGACTTCCACGGAGGCTTTCTCCTTCGCCTTCTCGTAGGAGACGACTCGTTCGGGAATGAGGAGAACGCCTTTCTTCTCCTGGATGATGATGGCTGCATTGCAGGAGTAACCTGCTCTGAGGGCGGCCTTCTGGCCTGGATCGAGGGTGATCTCCACGTCGAACACGGTGGCCCCGTCCTTCACCCGCGATTGGGGCGCGATGCGCGTGAGCTTTCCCGTCACCTCGCCTGAGGCGATGGCCCCCACCTTGATGCGCGCCGGGAGGCCCATGGCGAGACGCCCCACGTCGATCTCGTCCACCGTACCGCGGAAGAGGAGCTCGCGCATGTCGGCCACGGCCGCCAGCTCCGTTCCGGGCTGGAAGGAGGTGAGGGGAACGATGGGGTCACCGGGGTTGACGGCGCGCGTGAGGACGGTTCCGTCGGCGGGAGCCCGGATGATCGACTCCACTTTGGCGCTGCCCGTCTCGATCCGCCCCTTGAGGGCGATGTCGCGGTTCTCTTGCGCCTCGGCGAGGGCCACCTTGGCGAGCTCGTACTCCTCCTTGGTGTCCTCGTAGTCCTGCTTGGAGATGATGCCGCTGGTCTGGAGCCCTTTGTATCGCTCGTACTTGGCCTTGGACCGATTGTAGGAAGCTTGGGCGCGGTCGGTGGCCCTGTCCACACCCGTGCGCTCGGAAGGGGTGGGATCGGGGCCGATCTCGAAGAGCGGGTCTCCGGTCTTGACCTGGTCGCCAACCTCCACGAAGCAGTTCTTCACGATGCCAGGGATTTTGGATTTCACCGAGAACCGCTGCTTGGGTTCGATGTCGCCCACGGCCTGGGCCTTGTCGGTGATGGACCCCAGCTTCACCTCAACCGCCTTAGGGCCACCCTCGCCCTTTTTGCTGTTGGCGAGAAGGGCGTAAATCCCTGCGGCGGCGCCGCACACGGCGACGGCGAATATCCCGATTTTTATTGTCCGATTCACAGAACCCCCCATAAGCCTCTAAGCCCCTGGCCGCCTTGATTCAGGCGGAGGGGGCGCCGGTGACCATTTTATACTACAGACGGTTCGTGGTCCTTTTTGTCTACCGTCCCTCAACCCACAGCCAACAGCCAAAAGTGATCAGCTTTCAGCTCATCGCCAATCACCGCCCTACTCGTACCTCAAGGTTTCGGCCGGATCCACGGCCGCGGCCCGCCGCGCCGGGAAGTAGCCGGCGAGGATCCCGATGAGCCCGAGGATGGCCGCCGTAGCGAAGCCGATTTGCCAGGAGAGGGCGGGCTTGCCCATGAGCTCCAGAGCCTGGTTGCCCTCGGTGGGCACCAGGGACAGGAGGGTCACGATGACCACCGAGATGACCAGGCCCAGAACCCCGCCCAGCAATGTGTACAACAGTCCCTGGAGAACGAAGGGTCCCGTAATCCATGAAGACCGGGCCCCCATGGCCATCTGAATGCCGATTTCCCTGGTTTTCTCCTTGACCACGGCGTACATGATGTTGGCCACGCCGATGCCGCCGATGAGGAGGGTCAGGGCACCGATGATACCCAGGAAGAGCTGGAGGCCGACCATGATGTTGTTCATGGTCATGGAGTTCTTCACCGTGTCCCAGATGCCGAAAACTTTCGGGTCCTCGGGGTTGAACCGGTATTTCGTCCCCAGGGCCTCCTTGAATTCCTTGAGGGCCCGGGGCATGTCCTTGGGGTTTTTGACCTTGAGGACGAGATTGTTGAGGCGCTGTTGGCTGTACTGGCCCACGTAGGTCGTGATGGGGATCACGGCGTGGTCGTTCTCCATGCCCGCGTAGTTGCCCATCTGAAGCTTGGGCTTCATGACGCCGATGACGAGATAGGGAGAGCTGTCCACCAGGAGGGTCTTGCCCACGGGGTTCTCCTTCCCGTAGAGCTTCTCCGAGAGCTTGTCACCCAGGAAGATGACGCGCGTTTTCTCCGCCTCGTCCAGGGGATTGAAAAAGCGGCCGCCGGGCTGGGGGATGTGGTTCCGCACCTCGCCGTAAATCCAGTTCGTGCCGATGAGATGGCCCGTGATGGTCGTGCGCCCGTTGGTCATGACGACGCCCCAGTTGTGGATCTCGCCCAGGACGGCCTCCAGGTCCGGAAGCTTCTTGCGCAGGTAGTCCACGTCGTCCGCGATGGGGCGGACGGGGCGCCCCGCGGGCAGGCCTTTCCAGGCCATGGACGTCTCACCGGGCCAGATCACGGCCAGGTTCTCGCCCATGCCTCTGCGGCCCCGCATCATCTGATTCTTCAATCCTTCGCCGAAGGACAGCAGGAGGAGGATGGCCACCGTGCCCCACGCGATGGCCGCCACCGTGAGGACGGCCCGCTTCTTCTGAAGCTGGGAAGCCCTGATGAAAAGCTGGAAGATCAGTTTCATGCGCATGGGGGCCTCCGGCGGGAGCCGGTAGAACGGGAGCAGGTAGCCGAAAGGAATTCCTTGCGCATCTATTTCTCCGCTCCCTGCTCCCCGCTCCCCGCTCCCGGTTTCATAGCTTCATCGCGACGACGGGGTCGAGCCTGCTGGCGTCCCTGGCGGGGAAATAGCCGGCCAGGAGGCCCACCAGCCCCAGGGCGGACGCGGTCAACGCCGCGACCGATGGCGACACGACGGGTAGACCTACGTACTCCACGAGGCTGCTGGGGAACGCGGCGCAGATCGCCACGGACAGGAGCAGGCCCAGGAGTCCCCCGCTGCCCGTGAGGACCATGGTCTCCATGATGAACTGCTTCAGGATGGACCCGCTCTTGGCGCCTAGGGCCATCTTGATGCCGATTTCCCGCGTCCGCTCCTCCACCACCACGTTCATGATGTTGGAAACCCCGATACCGCCCACCACGAGGGTCAGGCATCCGATGATGCCGAGAAAGAGCTGGAAGCCAAGCATGAAGGCGTCCATGAAGGAGAACATGTCCGTCGTGTCCCAGACCTTCAAGGCTTCCGTGTCGCTAGGATCGTAATGGAGGCGCCGGCCCAGGATCCTGTTCACGTCCTTGGTCAGGGCCTTGTTGCCCTCGGGCGTGGTGGCCTTGTAGATAAAGAGGTCCAAGTATTTCTGTCCGGTGACGGCCTTGAAGGTGGTGGCCGGGATGAACATCTTGTCCTTGTCGCGCCCGCTGTAGCTGCTGTCCTGGTCCTTCTCCTTGAGCACGCCCACCACGAGGAAGGGAGACCCTTGGGCGATGAAGACCTTGCCGACGGGATCTTCCTTGCCGAAGAGATCCTTGGCGAACTGGTCGCCGAGGAAGGCCACGCGGCGCCGGGCTTCGATATCCACGTCGTCGATGAAGCGGCCGCCCTCTTGGGGAATGAGGTTGCGCATGGAGCCGAAGATGGGAAAGACCCCCGAAACGTCCACCGCCATGGTCTTGTCACCCTGGTGTACCTTGAAGCTGCCGGTGTATTCGCTCGAGATGGCATCCAGCCCCGAGGCCTCCTGGGCCACGGCCTGGATGTCTTCTTCGTGGACGATGATCGGCCGGCCCTTGCCCAGCCCCTCGTAAGGGAGAGACGTTCGGGCCGGGAAGGCGATGACGATTCGGTCGCCCAGGCCGGCGACGCTCTTGATGAGCTGCTTGTGCAGGCCTTGGCCGAAGGCGAGCAGCAGGCTCACGGCCACCGTTCCCCAGACGATCCCGAAGACCGTCAGGAAGGTCCTGAGCTTCTGGCTGCGCAGGTCCCGGAAAAGCTGGCGTCCGACGTCTACGATCGCGAGCATGGAATCCTCACACAGGCGGAAGCGGGGAGAACGGGAGCCGGGAGCCGTAGGGAATAGCGCTCGCCAATTCTTGCCTCCTGCTCCCTGCTACCAGCTCCCTGCTCCC
Organism: Acidobacteriota bacterium; assembly: GCA_021813555.1. Lineage (GTDB taxonomy): Bacteria > Acidobacteriota > UBA4820 > UBA4820 > DSQY01 > JAKAJA01. The sequence continues at coordinate 28,583 of JAKAKG010000222.1, read as the reverse complement.
CGTCCTCACGCTATTTCCTTCGGCGGCCGCTGCACGACCTTGTCACCCGCCTTCAAACCCGAGACCACTTCGATGTTCAAGCCGTCGGAGAGGCCCGTCTTGATCTCCACCTTCTTGGGCTCGTCCTCGGGTTTATTACCGGGAACCTCCACGAAGGACTTCTTGCCGCCGTCTTCGAAGAGGACCAGCCGTTCGGGAATGGTGAGGATGTCCTTCTTCTCCCGGATCACCACGTCGGCGTTGGCCGAGTAGCCCGCCCGTAGCGTGACGGCGGCGTTGGGATCGAGCTCGATCTCCACGTCGAAGAGGGTCGAGCCCTCCTTCTTCTGCGCCTGGGGCGCGATGCGGGAAACCTTGCCCGTCACCACGTCGGTGGGCAGGGCCCCAACCTTGATGCGCACGGGGAGGCCCACCTTCATCTTGCCCACGTCGATCTCGTCCACGGTCCCCTTGAAGATGAGATCCCGCATGTCCGCGATGGTGGCCATTTCCGTTCCGGGCTGAAAGGAGGTCAGGGGCACGATGGGGTCGCCGGGGTTCACGGCGCGTGTGAGGATGGTCCCCGCCGCCGGCGCGCGGATGATGGTCTCCATGGAAGCGCCGCCGCCGGAGACGCGGCCCTTGATGGTGAGCTCGCGGTTCTCCCTGGCCCGCTGGTAGGCCACCTGCGCCAGCTCGAACTGCTCGCGTTTGGCGTCCAGGTCTCCTTTGGCCACGACGCTCTCGGCGTAGAGCTGCTTGTAGCGGTCGTAGTCGGCTTTGGCGCGGTCGAAGGAGGCCCGGCTCGACTCCACGTTCCGGTCCACATCAATGAGGTCCTGCGGCGTAGGGTCGGGCTGGATTTCGAAGAGGGGATCGCCGGGCTTCACCGTGTCGCCCACCTGGACAACGCACGTCTTCACCAGGCCCGAGACCTTGGATTTCACCTGAAACTTCTGCCTCGGCTCGATCTGGCCCACGGCCAGGGCTTTGTCCGTGATGGAGCCCATTTGAACTTCCACGAGGGTGACGGCCTTGTCGTTCTTTCCGCGCCCGCGAACCCACGCATACATGGCCACCGCCGCCACGCCCACCACCGCCAGGATCAAAAGCATCCGAAACAGCTTCTTCATGGTCTTACTCTCCTTCGTCCCGGCGGCTCAGCCGCCTCATGAACCTTCATACGCCCGGCGGCCCCGAAAGTTTTTCGGCGCGCCGGACATGCCGACCGGCCGCGGAGGGAGGGCGCGAGCGCCGCGCCTCAGGAGGCGCGCCCGTTTCGCACCATGGTTATGGGCGAGGGAAGCCGAGAAAGCGGACTGTTAGTTCGCACACTCCGGCTGGTGAACGACGGCGTCGCCGGGGCGGACGGTGCCGCCCTTGAGCACGCGGGCGAAGACCCCTTCTTTGGGCATGACGCAGTCGCCCGCCTGCTGGTAGATGGCGCAGCGCGTGTGGCACTCCTTGCCGATCTGGGTCACCTCGAGCTCGGCCTCGCCCACGCGGAGGCGGTCGCCGATGTGAAGGTGGGGGACGTCGATGCCCAGCGTGGTGAGGTTTTCGGCGAAGTCACCCGAGGATACATCCAGGCCGAGGGCCCGCATCTTGTCGATGCTCTCCTGGGCAAGCAGGCTTATCTGGCGGTGCCACTCTCCGGCATGCGCGTCCCCTTCGATTCCCCAGCCGGCCTTGAGCAGGGCGCGTTCCAGGTTGTGCTTCCTCACGCCCTTGGTCTCGCTGGCCGAAACGGCCACCAGTGTTCCCGTTGTCGTCTCCATGACGCTCTCCCTTCAGATCACCATGCCAGAAGCTCCACGTCCACGAGGCTTCCCGCCTCAAGGCGCGTGGCGTCCCGCGGAAAGGCGATGAGGCAGTTGGCGGAGGCCAGGCCCACCAGCATGTGCGATTCCCGTGCCGCGATGGGCTCTACCTCAGCCCCCTCCGCGGTGTTGGCCAGGATGCCCCGGACGAACTCCAGGCGCCCTCCGGCCTTGTGGATGGCCTGCGTAAGGCGGGCTTGAAGGGCGGCGGGCCGGAGTTCGCGTGCTCCCATGAGCTTGAGGAGGGCGGGGCGCACGAGGCGCTCGAAGGACAGCAGGGCGCCCACGGGGTTGCCCGGCAGGCCGAAGAGGAAGGTCCGGCGTCCCGATGCGCCCTCCCACTCGCCGAAGTAGTTGGGCTTGCCGGGTTTGATGGCGACGCGCCAGAAGCGTCGGCGGCCGCCGAGGGATTCGAAGGCCGAAGGTACGAAATCGAAATCGCCCACGGAGACACCTCCGGAGGTGATCACCACGTCCCCTTCCTCAATGGCCGCCGCGAGGGCCGAACGGACTTCGCCGGGGTCGTCCCGGCACGTCGTCACGCGGACGTCCTCGATGCCGAGGCAACGTATGGCGGCCTCCAGGCCCCAGCCATTGGAATCGTAGATCTGCGCGGCCGCGAGCCCGCCCTGGAGGGCGAGTTCGCTGCCCGTCACCACCAGCTGCACCCGGGGCCGGCCGTGCACGGAAACCCGCGCCATGCCCTGGGAGGCCAGGACCGCCACCGCGGGCGGAGTGAGCTTGGTGCCCTCCCGGAGAAGAAGAGCACCAACACCGTACTCGCCGCCCCGGCGCCGGATGTTCTGGCCGTGCTCCGCCGGCCCGCGGAAGGCGGCGGCGCCGCTCGCCTCGTCCACGTCCTCGCGCATGACCACGGCCTCCACCTCCGGGGGCACGGGAGCCCCGGTCATGAGTTTGAGGGCCGCCCGCGGGGGGAGAGAACCGTTCCAGAGACTGCCGGCGGGCACGGTGCCCGCCACGGGGAGGCGCACGGGATGCTCGCTGGAGGCTCCTTCCAAGTCGGACACCCGGACGCCGAAACCATCCACGGAAGAGTTGTCGAAGCGGGGCATGGCGGAGAGGGCCTTCACGTTGCTCGCCAGAAAGCGCCCCAGGGCCGAACCTAAGGCCACGTCCTCGCGCTCCATCGCCGCAACCCGCGCCAGAACCTCGTCCAGGGCCTCGGAAAAAGGAATCACGGGGCCTCCTTCCGACGACGGGCGTCGCCCTCGGGATGGCCGCCCCCCCTGAGCATGGTAAGGGCGTGTAGGAGGGCCGGCAGCGCAGCGTCCATGGCGTCCCCTGCGGCGGAGGGTGATCCCGGGAAGTTGGCCATCAGCGTCGCGCCGCGAACCCCCGCCCGGCCGCGGCCCAGCATGGCGTAAGGCGTATGTTCGAGGCCGTGGGAGCGCAAGGCCTCAGCGATGCCGGGAACCTCCCGCTCGATGATGCCCTCCATGGCCTCGGGCGTCCTGTCCCTGGGCCCGAGGCCCGTGCCGCCCGTGGTGATCACCAGGTCCAGCTTCAGCACGTCGGCGTAGGCCCGCAAGGCCGCGGAGATCTGGTCCGGCTCGTCGGGGAGAATCGCGTAGTCCGCCACCTCGACGCCCACCGCCTGGAGCCGCTCCACGATGAGGCGGCCGGAGAGATCTCCCTTGGTTCCCGCGGCGGAGGAATCGGAGAGGACGAGGACCGCGGCCCTGGGCGGCTCGGGAAACGCCTCCCTGAAGTCCGACTTGCCGCCCCGTTTCTCCAGGAGCCGGACGGACTCGATGACCATGGCCTCGTCGAACATCTTGAGCATGTCATAGAGGGTCAGGGCCGCCACGCTCGCGGCCGTAAGGGCCTCCATCTCGACGCCCGTCTTGTAGGTGGCCGTCACCGTGGTGGTGACCGTGACCGTGGCTTCCCCCAGCTCGAACTCCACCCCCACGAAATCCACCGGCAGGGGGTGGCAGTAGGGGATGATGCGGGGTGTCTCCTTGGCCGCCTGCACGGCCGCCACCTTGGCCACTTCCAGCGGGTCGCCCTTGGGCACCTCGCGGCGGCGGATGCGGTCCACCGTCCCGGGGTCGGCCCGCAGAATCGCCTGGGCGCGCGCCGTCCGGCGGGTCCTCGTCTTGTGTGAGACGTCCAGCACCTTCAGCCTCCTATTTCGTTCATGGGCAGATCCTGGCCGGCCCTCAGCTCCTCCGCCTCGGGGTGCTTCTCGGGTTTGGAGGCGAGGGCTTCGAGAATGAGGCGCGCCACGGCGGCATCGCTCGCCTCGCGCGCGAGCGCCTTCGCGAGGTCGAGCCCGGCGGGTGCGAAAAGGCACGTTTTCAGTTTGCCGTCGGCGGTCACCCTCAGCCGGTTGCAGCGGTCGCAGAAGACGTCGGAGAGGGGCGTGATAAAGCTGATCTGGCCCCGGAAGCCCTCCACGGAAAAGTCCTTCGCCACGCCGCCCGTATGCTCGCCTTGGCCCACGGGGACGAGCCGGTGAACCCGTTCGATGCGCTCGCGCATGCGCTCGTGGGACACGAAGCCCTCCCGGCTCCACCCGTTCTCCCGGAACGGCATGTACTCGATGAAGCGGATGTTCACGGGCTTGCTCCGCGCAAGCTCCACGAACTCCAGCAGTTCGTCGTCGTTCACGCCGCCCATGACGACCGTGTTGAGCTTGAGGGGTTCGAATCCCGCCTCCAGCGCCGCGCCGATGCCCTTGAGGACCGCGGGGAGGAGGTCCCGGCCCGTGATCTTCAGAAACCGTTCCCGGCGGAGGCTGTCCAGGCTCACGTTCAGGTTCTCGACCCCGGCCCGCCGGAGGGGGGCGGCGAGGCTTCCGAGGGTGACCCCGTTCGTGGTGAGGGCGAGGGTCCCGATGCCTTGCACCGCGGCGATCCTCGACACCAGATCCGGGAGGTCGGGCCTCAGGGTGGGCTCTCCGCCCGTGAGGCGCACTTTGCAGATGCCAAGGGCCGCGAAGATGCGGACCAGGCGGAGAATGCTGCCGGAAGGAAGGATGGGGCCGGTGGTGACCGTGCCGCACCCGGACGGGCGGCAGTAGGTGCAGTTAAGGTTGCACCGGTGGGTTAAGGCGAGCCTTAGGTAGACGTGCCGGCGGCCGAAGGGATCGATCATAGCGCTCATGGTCTCACACCCGATCCCTCTGGGAGGAGTCTGAGGTCTTCGGGGGCGTTGATGCTGGCCAGCTTGCCCGCATCCGAGTCCTCCAGGGGCACCCACTCCACCATCGCTGACCGCACCAGCGCCCTCAGCGAACGCCTTCCTTCCGCCAGGGCTGTCGTGACGGACGTCAGCCAGCAGGACGGAAAATAGCCGGGAAGGGGGTCGAGGTGCTCACCGCTCCGGGCCGCCCTGAAAAACCGCCCCCGCGGCCCCGCCTCTTGCGCGAGACGGCGAAGGAGGACCGCCGTCACCATGGGCTGGTCGCAGGCGGCCACCACATAGCCCTCCGCGGCGCCCGAGGCGAGGAGGGCTTCCAGTCCGGCCAGCGGCCCAAGGCCCGGCTGGCCGTCCCGGATGTGCAGGACCCCCGGCCGCCCCGCGCATTCGTACCCCGCGCAGGCGCCCGCCACGATCACCGATCCGAAGGCCTCGCGCATGGCATCCAGAATGGGTTCGATCATGGGCCTCCCTCCGGGGAGGAGGACGCCCTCCTTGGGCCTCCCCATCCTGCGGCTTTCGCCGCCGGCCAGGACGGCGCCCAGAATGATCCCTGCGTTCGGACCGGCCAAGGGGATACCCTTTCGTTGTCAGACCGTAGGCGCGGGGTAGGAAACACGAATGGCCTCGCCGGGACCGATCCACCCCGGCTTTACCACCCGCGCCATCCATCCCAGGCGGCCCACCGTCACTTCCTTGAGCTTGGGATCCACCGCATCCAGGACGAAACACGGCTTCCTGGCCTCGCTCAGCTCGATTTCCACGCCTCCCGCAAAGGCCAACCGGGTGCCCACGGCGAGCGGAAGATCGTACAAGCCCTGAACCGTGAGGTTCTCACCCAAGGCGCCCGGCCCTACGGCGTATCCTTCCGCCGCCAGTTGCGCGATGACCTCCTGATGGAGCAGGGAGAGGGCGCGGTTGGGCTTGGTGTGCTTGGCGTGGGCCTGTCCGTCACCCTCAAGCCCCCGCTCCAAGACCTGAGCCCGCTGAACGGGCAGTTTGGGGATGCCGCCTTCGGAAAGGTTTACCGCGATGAGTTCGGGACCGTTCATGGTCGCTGCTCCTTGGAGGACGTGCATTGCCGGGAACGATCTGTTCGGGGCGCGAGACGCGAGACGCTGCGCGGCCCGAACTTCACCAGCTTCCAGTCCTCTGCTCCTTTGCCATCCGTTGTCCGCCACCACCTTCGTCCGGCCTTTGATCCGAACACCCTCTAAGATGCTCCGGGGTTCAAAAGGTTGAAAGGACAATCCCGTGCCGCCATGGCGAGGGGCATATGCCCCAACTTTGGCGAGGCCCGCTGCCCTGCCTTCCCGTGGGCCCTGGAAGGCCGTACAGTCCATCCTCATGGTGACCGAAAACGGGGCCCGACGCCAGCCTTCCTTCTTCTCCCCCGCCGCCCTTGCCGTGGCGGGCATCGCCTTGGCCCTGGCGTGCACGGGCAGCCCTTACAAGCCCGCCACCGACGACGCGGCCACCGTCTACATGGAGGCCTGCCTTCCCTGCCACCAGGGGGGAACGACGGGCCCGTCCCTGGCGGGACGCCACTTGAGCGCCTCCGCGGTGGAGGAGCGGCTCGACCATGGGGCCAAGGGCATGCCTCCCTTCCCGCACATCCGTGGTGATGCCCGGCGCCATCTCGTGGCCTTCATCGTCCGGCTCAGCGGGGGTGAAGCGGCCCCCCGGCCTTGAGTACATCTTGAGTTTGCCTTGACTCACCCCGCACGGGAATCTACTGTGTGAATCTGAGGTGCGCGTGATGGTCCCCTTCCCCGGCGATTTCTGCAAGACCATTTTAAAGGACTTTCCGGACGGTGTGCTCGTTCTGGACCGGGAGCGCACCATCCTTTACGCCAACCCCGCCTTCTACCGGCTCTTCAATCTGGAGACGAACCTGGAGCTGGAGGGACAGGGCTGCGCCAGCGTCACCAAGACCGCCCTGTGCGAGACCCAGTGCCTCATGCGCCGGGCGGAGGCCGATGATCGCACCGTGGTTCAGCGGCACAGCGTCTCCTGCGATTGCCCGGGAGTGGCCCCCTTCTGCATGACCCACCGCATTTTCGGCCGGGCCGAGGCGGGCCCGGGAGAGCCCTATGCCATGGAGATCTTCAAGGACATGGCGGACCTGGGCAACTACCTGGATACCCTCCGCGCCACGTCGCTGGCCCTGGAGCAGGAGAAGGACAAGCACAAGGTCATCCTGGAGGCCATCGCCGACGGATACTTTACGGTGGCTCCCTCCATGGTTGTCACCGATGCGAGCGACGGGCTCCTGCGCTTCCTCAAAAAGAGGCGGGAAGAGGTGGTGGGCCAACCCTGCCCGGAGGTCTTCCACTCGGACAAGTGCGAGACCGACTGCCCCGTCCGCTGGGCACTTCAAAACGGCAAGGGTGTGGCCAACTGCCGCGAGCGCGTCCTCAACGGAGAGGACCAGGCCCGGCACGTGCTCAAGAGCACCTACCTCCAGCGGGACGTGACGGGGGAAGCTACAGGGGTCATCGCCATTGTGAAGGACAACTCGGAGCTCGTGGCCTTGCAGCAGCAGGCCGCGTCCCTGGTGAAGGCCTACGGCTTCGTGACCAAAAACAAGCGCATGCAGGAGGTTCTGGACCTGATCCAGACCATCAAGGACACGGACACGTCGGTCCTCATCCTCGGCGAGAGCGGGACGGGCAAGGAGATGCTCGCCAACGCCATCGTCCAGGGGAGCGTCCGCAGCGCCAAGCCCTTTATCAAGATCAATTGCTCGGCCCTCACGGAGAACCTGCTGGAGAGCGAGCTTTTCGGCCACGTGAAGGGCGCTTTCACGGGGGCCGTGAGCGACAAGGTGGGCAAGTTCGAGCTCGCCGACGGGGGGACCCTCTTCCTTGACGAAGTGGGCGACATGTCCCTCCCCCTCCAGGCCAAGGTCCTCCGGGTCTTGCAGGAGAAGGAGTTCGAACGCGTAGGGGGTACGAAAACTCAGCGCGTGGACGTGAGGATCGTGGCCGCCACCAACAAGGACCTGAAAGAGGCCATCCGGAAGGGCCTCTTCAGGGAAGACCTCTATTACCGCCTCCACGTCATCCCGGTAAAGATTCCGCCCCTGCGCGAGCGGAAGGAGGACATCCCCCTCCTCGTGAACTACTTCATCGACCTCTTCAACCAGAAGTACCGACGCTCCATCCAGGAGGTCTCATCGAGAGCCCTGGCCCTCCTCGTGGACTACCCCTGGCCCGGCAACGTCCGCGAACTGCGCAACGCCCTGGAATACGCCTTCGTCTGCTCCCAGGGGACGATCCTGGAGCGGCCCGCCCTTCCCATCGAGGTCCAGTCCTGGCGAGGCGCCCGTTCGATCCCGCTGGATGAGCCCGAACTCCGCAGCCGGCCGCACCGCGGCGGCCCATCGGCGCCATCCCCGGAACCGGACCTCCCCAAAGCCGATCCTTCGGCCCTCGATGACCGCGACCAGCTCCTGGGACTGCTGGAGCGCTACAGGGGCAACCGGTCCCGCTTGGCCAAGGAGCTGGGCGTCGGCCGAACCACCCTCTGGCGAAAGCTCAAAGATCTGGGCATCGAAGAGATCTACCGCTGAAGCGCAGGCCATGAATCGCGCCAGCCTTGGTGCCGCAATGGATCAGCACGCGGGGCGCCGGAGCGGGGAGGCGAGGGAACAAGCCCCATTCACCTCCCTTTGAGCTTGTCCCCTGTCCCCTCAATCGGAGCAAGCAGTGCGCCGTGAGGTGGTAGGGAAATCCTCCCCCTCGGCCGCCTCTTTTCCCAAATCCCAAATCCCAAATCCGACCACCTCCTCTCCGCTTGCCGCTCTCGTCCTTCCCCTTTACCCGGCACCTGAATAGGTGCATAATGCAACCATGACCGATAAGGCTGTCCCATCCCGTGAATCCGCCAGAGAACGCAAGGTCGGCCTGGCCTGGGACCGGGGCCTTCGCACCATCCTCGACTCCATCAACGACGGCGTCTTTACGGTGGACAGCGAGTTCAAGGTCACCTCCTTCAACAGGGCCGCCGCCACCATCACCGGCACGAGCGAAGAGGAAGCCGTGGGGCGCCCATGCTGGGAGGTTTTCAAGGCCGATATCTGCGAAGGCTCGTGCGCGCTGAAGAGGACCCTTGCCACGGGCCGCCCCGTCATCAACCAGTCGGTGCGCATCCTCAACTCCAAAGCCCAGAAGGTCCCCATCAGCGTGAGCACGGCGCTGCTCAAGGACGCGAAGGGCCACGTGGTGGGCGGGGTGGAAACCTTTCGGGACCTTTCCCTGGTGGAGGACTTGCGGCGGCAGGTGGAAAAGCGGTTCGCCTTCCAGGACATGCTCTCGGCGCACCACAAGATGCGGGAGATCTTCGAGCTGCTCCCGCAGGTGGCGGAGAGCGACTGCACGGTCCTCATCACGGGGGAGAGCGGCACGGGCAAGGAGCTCATGGCCCGCGCCCTGCACCACCTCAGCCCCCGCGCTTCCGGACCCCTGGTAGTGGTCAACTGCGGAGCCCTGCCCGACGCCTTGCTGGAATCGGAACTCTTCGGCTATCGGGCCGGGGCCTTCACCGACGCCAAACGGGACAAGCTCGGGCGCCTTTCCGCGGCCCAGGGCGGCACCCTTTTCTTGGATGAGGTCGGGGACGTCTCCCCCGCCATGCAGGTGCGCCTCCTTCGGGTCCTGCAAGAAAAGACCTTCGAGCCCCTGGGCTCCAACCGAACCTTGCACGCCGACGTGCGCTTCCTGGCGGCCACCAACAAGAACCTTCTGGCCGAAGTGCGGGCGGGGCGTTTCAGGGAGGATCTGTACTACCGGCTCAATGTGGTGCAAATTGCAATTCCTCCCTTGCGCGACCGGCGCGAGGATATTTCCCTCCTGGCCATGCACGTCTTGGACAAGCTCAACCATCTTCGGGGCCGCGACATTCAGGGCTTCACGCCGGAAGCCATGCGATGCCTCCTACGCTACCCGTGGCCGGGCAACATCCGCGAACTTGAAAACTCCATCGAGCACGCCTTCATCCTGTGCCGCCAAGGCCTGGTCCTCCCCGAGCACCTGCCCGCGGCCGTGTGCGCCGACTCCGGCCCGCCGGCCCCGGGAGAAGCGCCCCTCGGGGCCGGCAACCTCCGGCAGGTGGAGAGCGCGCACATGCTCTCCGTCCTTGAGCGCCACAAGGGCAACAGAAGCGCCGCGGCGCGCGAATTGGGGATCCACAAGACCACCCTCTGGCGGCGGCTGAAGAAGGGCGAACCTCCACACTCGAGCTAACCTCCGACGCACTATTGCACTTTGCAATTTTCGCCTTTCAGACCGATGCACTGTGCACCACTTTACGAATCCTTCCTCACCCCTCGATCCCTTCTTCTCAAAACATCAGCCATACGCTAGAAATGTAATCGACTAGTGGTACGGCCCTTGCTTTAGCAGGGGCGGAGGGTGCCATGCTTCTGGCGGTCCCGGAATTTCACGGAAGGGTTGCTCCGACCTTCGACTTTTGCCACAGGGTGACCCTCTGGCGGGTGGACGAGCGGGGGGTCAAATCCGCCGGCCAGCGGACGTGCCGCGGCCTCGGATTCAGCGAGCGGGCGCCCAAGCTTCAAGCCATGGGCGTAGACGTCCTCCTCTGCGGAGCCATCGGCAAGGATATGGAAGAGGATATTCGGTCCCGGGGCATGGACGTGGTTCAAGGCCTGGCGGGCGAGGTGATGGAAGTGATTTCGGCGTACCGGTGCGGAGCGCTGGGGGAGCCGCGCTTCAGGCTGCCCGGCGTGGATGGAAATGCAGGGCCTTGTGCCCCTGGAGGTGTGTGATGACAACGACACGGAGTTCATGGGGCCGGCTGGCCCTCTGCGCGGCGGCGACATGGGTCCTGGGGACCTCGGCCGTGCTGGCCGGGCCGGGAGGGAAACTACAGGTGGCCGTGACGGAGCCGGACATCGAGGCCATCGTCAAAGTCGTGGGCGGCAACCAGGTGGACACCTTCAGCCTGTTCAAGGGGTGCATCCTCAGAAAGAACCTGGCCGTGGAGTCCGCCGTGCGCGCGAGGCTGGCCAAGGCCGACGCGGTGGTTTGGACGGGATTCTTCAACGAGTCGGCGGCCATCAACGCGGCCCTCGACAAGGGCACACCAGCGGCATCCTCGAAGGAAGCCAGCGCGGGCTGGATCGACGTCTCCAAAGGCGCAACGAGGGTCAACGTCCCCACCTCCACGTGCTTCGGGTACGTGGACCCCTCCCAGATGGAAGGGGACCCCTTCTTCTGGCTCAACCCCCAGAACGGAGCCACCATCGCCCGGGCGGCGGCGGAGGGCCTGGGCGACTTGAGGCCCGACAAGAGGGCCTACTTCCTCGCCAACGCCGAGGCCTTCCAGAAGGCCGTGGCCGGAGACATCGCCCGCTGGAAGAAGGAACTGGAGCCCCTCTCGAATCTGCGCATCTTCAGCGCCCAGTGCGGCTGGCAGAATTTTTCCAAGCTCGGCGGGCCCACCTTCGTGGTGTGCAAGGGAACCCCTGGCGTCCTCCCCACGCCCAAGCTCCTTCTTGACCACGTGAAGGAGATGAAGGCCCAGATCGTCATCGTGGATCCCAGCACGCCCCCCGAATACGGCAAGGCGTTCCGGCAGGAGCCGGGCCTGAAGGTTATCGAGGTGGCCTCCTCCATCGAGGGAATCCCTGGAGCCAAGTCCTACACCGCGCTCTTCGACAACCTCATCAAGGCCCTTCAAGAGGCGGCCCACTGACGCGAACCACTAGGGGCTGAACAGAGCCAAGGAGAAAACTCATGATTCGTGACGCAGGGTCCCGCCTCCACGGGCGGCGGGACGACAGGGTAGGTGTGTCTCCCGCCCTCCTGGTCCTGGCGGCGGTGCTGGGCATCGCCACCATGGCGGGGCAGGACCCAGGAATGAAGCAAGCAGGCGATCAGCCCGCTCCCCCCAAGCTGCTCCATCCAGCCCTGGTGCTGAAGGACGCGGCGGGGAAGAACGTGCTGGACACGGGCAACCCCATCAGCACCCGCCAGACGTGCGGGGGGGACTGCCACGACTACGACTTCATCACCAACAGCTTCCACTTTCAGCAGGGTAAGACCGAGATGGATCCGGCCCTCCTGAAAGCCCACGGAATCGCTCCCTTCAACTCGTCCCCCGGCATGTTCGGAAAGTTCTCCATCATCCCCAACCGCCAGCTCACCCACGCGGGCATCACGGACGCGGCGGACGCGGACATGAGCCAGCCCGAGTGGCTCACCAAATGCGGCGTATGCCACACGGGCGGAGGCATTTCCGAGTACGACCTCTACGGCCGCAAATTTCTGTCGCCGGACGCCAAGGCCAAGGGGCCGCTGGACCCGAGCTACACCATCCGGGACCGCGAGTCTGGCAAAGTCATCCCCTGGGACTGGGAGAAGAGCGGCACGGCCGAAGGCGACTGCTTCATCTGCCACGTGCCCAAGGCCAGCCGAGGGGCGCGGCGGGAGGAGATGAGCGCGGGGAACTTCAGGTGGGCCAACAACGCCACCCTCTCCCAGACGGGCATCGTGACCAAGGACGCCAAAGGCGCCTTTCTCTATGACCGCGCCGCGTTCAACGCCGACGGAACGGTGAAGCAGGAGGTCCTCAACCTGTCCGATCCCACCCTCGAAAACTGCGCCAAGTGCCACGGCTTCACCGCGCGGGATGCCACCACCATCCAGCCCATCCAGCACGCCGACATCATGAGGGGCACGGAGAAGGCAGGATGGATCTACAACGGCGCCAAGATCAGCGACACCGTCTCCCCCCACATCGTGGGCAAGGACAAGATGAATTTTCCCTGGGACGTGCACGCCGCCAAGGGGCTTATCTGCATCGATTGCCACTTCTCGCCCAACAACCCCGGCCGCAAGATCCAGGAGGATCCCGAAAAGCAGTTGAAGTACAAGCCCGTGAGCGAGGACATCGCCATCTACCTCAAGCGCCCCGACCACAACTTCGCCCGGGGCAACATCCCGCCCGAGACCGTGAACATGAGCCGTCACAACACCATGCGGGGATGTGCCGACTGCCACGACGCGGAGAAAACCCACGCCTTCTTGCCCTACAAGAGCCTCCACTTCAAGGCCCTGGCCTGCCAGACCTGCCACATCCCCGCCATCCATTTCTGGGCCTACCGCAGCGATGAGTGGGGCTTCCTGATGGATACGGGCACGAGCCGGATCACCTTCCGCGGCATCGACGGCGATATCGTGGATCCCGACTCCAAGGTCACGGGCTTCCAGCCGGCCTACGTCCCCACGCCCGCCAAGGACGGCCATCTCCAAATCCGGCCCACCAACCTCATTACGGGCGTCTACTGGTTTGACAAGGCCAAGGGCCGGCCCGTGTTCACCTGGCAGGTTCAGAAGGCCTTCTTCGAAAGTTGGGACAAGTCCAACGGCTGGACCTACCGCCCCGAGATCGTGAAGGAGTTCGGGGACAAGGACGGCATCATCGACCGAGCCCAGGCCCTCTACACCACGCCCGAAAAGATCGCCCTAGTGAAGGGCCTCCTGCAGAAATACGCGGGCATCACCGACCCCGAGCTGCGCATCGAGATCGTTCCGTGGGCCATGAGCCACAGCATCGTGGGGAAGGAACAGGCCACCAAGGACTGCACCGCCTGCCACGCCAAGAACAGCATCCTCCACCGCCCCCTGGACCTGGACGACGCCCTGCCCAAGGACGTGCCCGTCATCTACGGCGGCAAGCCCGTAAACGTGGTCAACTACAAAGGAAAGATGCCCACCTTCAACAACAGGCCCCTTCTGAGTTCCTTCTACATCATCGGCAACAGCAGGGCCACGTGGATCGAGTGGCTGGGCTGGCTGAGCGTGGCGGGAGCCCTGCTCTTCGCCCTCATTCACGGAGCCATCCGTCTCTTTGGAGGCAGGTCATGAGCGCGTCCAAACCCCTCTACGCCCTTCACGAGCGGATCTGGCACTGGCTCCAGGCGGCGGCCATGATCATGCTGATCCTCAGCGGCTTCGCCATCCATTACCCCGACCGCTTCGGCATCCTCGGGTCCATGGCCCACGCCGTGAGCTGGCACTCATGGATCGGATTCGCCCTGATCCTGAACGCCTTCCTCGGCCTCTTCTACCATTTGACGGCGAACAAGTATCACCACTTCCTGCCCGAGATGGACGACTTCACCGGGGGAGCAGTCCGGCAAGCGCGCTTCTACCTGTACGGCATCTTCAAGGGCGAGCCGCACCCCTACGAGACGGACCCCAGGCACAAGCTCAATCCCCTTCAGAAGGTCACCTACCTGGCGCTCCTGAACATCCTGCTGCCCTTCCAGATCATCACGGGCGTCCTCATGTGGGGAGCCAACCGCTGGCCGGCCACCTTCGAACGCGTCGGCGGACTGAGAGTTCTGGGCCCCGCCCACACCCTGGGCGCCTACCTGTTCCTCGCCTTCCTCATCGGCCACATCTACCTCGCCACCACGGGAACGACGCCGTGGAGCCTGCTGAGAGCGATGATCACGGGCTATGAAACGGGGAAGGGGGAAGGCCATGAGCCGGCCCAAGCCGCCAGACCTTGAACACGCGGCCGCACTGGAGGCCCCATGCCCCGAAGGGGGCGGGCCGAGCCTGAGCTGGCGCGTGCGGCCCATCGGGGTCATACGCGCCCCCTTTTCGACGCCCGTGGAAGCGCCGCGCCACTTCAAGCGCATCGGGAGATCTACGGTCCACGTCTTTCCCGACTACGTGTCGGGGCTCAAGGACCTGGAGGGGTTCAGCCACCTGTGGCTGATCGTTCTCCTTCACAGGAGTGACGGCTTCGACCTTCTGGTGAAGCCCAAGGAGCGGGACATGGAACATGGGGTCTTCGCCACCCGGTCGCCGAGGCGGCCCAATCCCCTCGGCCTTACTCTGGTGGAGCTGGTGAAGCGCGAGGGGGGAGACCTCCATGTCCTGGGCGCGGACCTCTGCGACCACACTCCGCTTCTGGACATCAAGCCTTATCTGCCCTCCCACGACTGCGCCGAGTCGCCCAGGCTGGGCTGGTGGCAGGAGGAGCAATCCTGACGGTGAGAGCCGCTGTGTTTTTTTAGGGGGAAAGGGGGCGGGCCCGCCAAAGGCCCGCCCCTAAACGTCTAGCAGGCTGCTGAAAAACTCGCATGGGCCGCGCGCAAGAGGCTTGGGGGCCATAGGCTAGGCGCGGCGACGACGGCAGGGTGGGCCCCCTTCCTAGGAGCCGCAACAACGCAGATGGCCCCCAATCCCTTGCGCCCGAAGGGTTGCCGCGGCACGGGCCCGCCTGCCGTGTTGCCGCTCCTAGACGATGTGCAAGGCATCGACGGCGTCGCGGCGCCTTGCATCCGGGCCCGTGGCGCTGGCAACGCGACCCACGGGAGTTTCTCAGCAGCCTGCTAGTGATCGGAACCCGCAGGCGCTTCCATGTCGATGCCCAGAAGGAGGGTGCAGGCGTGGAGCCCTTCCACGAGGGCGTCCCCCGCGCTGGCGAAGTAGGGGTTGGGCTGCGCATCCCCCAGCTTCCTCACGAACTGGCGCCCGAAGGGGACCAGGTGGCGGCGCAGGAGGACCCCGGCCGTCTCCCGCCACCGCTCCTGCTCCTCCGCGTCCTCCGCCTGCGCGAACCCGGCGAGGATATACGAAAGGAATTCCAGCTCGAGCCCCAGGTGATCCTGCGGCAGGGTGAGCCCCTTGCGGGGCCGAATGCCCGCGGATTCATGCAGGGCCTTCAGGTCGCCGAGGCACTCGGGGGCCATGAGCCGGTTGTAGGTGAACACCGACTCGTAAGGATGCACGGTGGCGTTCCCGTTCCCGTGGAGAAAGAGGCGGACGTACTCCACGGCTTGGTGCTGAGGCTTGCCGCAGTGCTCGACCATGGAGGCCAAGGCCCCGGGAAGGCCGTCCAGCCCGGGGCACCTCTCGGGACAGCGCCCGATCACGCCCGCGAGCCGCACCTTCACGTCCGCCTCGGGCTCAAGGAACACCTCGGACAGGATGCTGAAGACCTCCGAGAGGGCGCCTATCAGATCCTCTCTGCCGCTGTTGTCCATCGTTCCCAAGCCTCCTCCCTCACTTGAACGCGCTGATTTGGCCGGCATAGACGAAGATGAACCTCAACAGGTAGCCGCCCGCCAGAACCAGGAGCGCGGCCGCGGAGGCCAAGGGTTTGTTGTGATGGATCGTGCTCTTCTGCCGGAAGACGGGGGCCATCTCCCACAGTTCGATGGCCAGCGGGAGCAGGAGCCCCAGCCCCAGGAAGAAGAGCCAGAAGGCGAGCGTGTACGGGCCTCCCAGAATGAGTTTCAGCGCCTCCTGCACGGCCAGGACCGAGAGCTTCCCGTGGATGAGGTAGGGCAGGACGATGAAGAACTCCAGGATGATGAAGCAGATGTCCAGCGTGTAGAGGAACCGCACCTGCTTGAAATCGAGGCTCTTCTTGTTGAAGGAAAGGGCCAGGATGAGAGCCGCCGTGCCCGTGGAGAGGGCCGAGAAGAGAAACATCTGGGCCACCAGGTTGGTGTTCCAGAAGGGCCGGGCCTGGACGGCTCCCAGGAGCACGCCCGTGTAAATGCCCACGCCCACGGCGAAGGGAAATCCCGCCATGGCCAGGGGACGGCTCCACCCGGAGAGATCCACGTTCAGGCGGTTGAGGAAGGCCAGGCGTTTGGGGACCAGGGCGAAGAGCTTCTGGCGGAACTCGGCGGGCAGCCACGACCAGAAGTAAAGGAACGTGAGGGTCGTGAAGATCATGAGCAGCCAGGAGCCGATGGACATGGGGCTCTCCCAGCGAAAGGTGACGAAGAGCTTGTAGAACCGGTACCAGTTGCCCAGGTCGAAGATCAGCAGGAACGACCCGAAGGCCACGGGCCAGGGGGCCATCATGGCTCCGTACTTGGCGATGCGCGGATAGGCCGGCTGGCCGTTCTCCTGAAGGTAGGTGGCGAGGGCCGAGACGAAAAAGATGCCCGCCGAAAGCCCGCCCAGGAATAGGTAATTGACGATCAGGAAACCCCATTCGATGGTCTGCATGGCTCTCTCCCTACAGCAGGTAATACAACTGCGGGCCGTTGCCCGTTTCCGCTTTCTTGACCAGGTAGCGCCGCGTGGAGAGGAGATCGTGGAGCTCTCCCTGCGGGTCGTCCAGGTCTCCGAAGACCCGCACCTTGGAGGGGCAGGTCTCCACGCACGCCGGCGGCTGGCCCTTGTCCACCCTCTGCACGCAGAAGGTGCACTTGTCCACCACCCCCAGGTCCTCCCGGAAGTAGCGGGCGTTGTAGGGACAGGCGATCATGCAATAGCGGCAGCCGATGCAGTCCGAGTAGTTCACCAGAACGATGCCGTCCGCTCTCTGCCACGAAGCTCCCGTGGGGCAAACCCTGACGCAGGAGGGGTTCTCGCAGTGCATGCACTGGCCGGGATCGAAGGTCATGAGGAGCTTGGGGTAGGAGCCCCGCTTCTCCTCGTCGATCCAGTTCCGGAACTTGCCCACGGGGACGCCGTTTTCAGCCTTGCACGCCACCACGCAGGCCTTGCAGTTGATGCACTTCTTCGAGTCGAGCACGAGCGCGTAGCGCTTCTTTTTCTTTTGGTCAGCCATCGTCGTCCCCTCAGACCTTGCGGATGTTCACGAAGGTTTCGTGGAACGCCGCGTTGCCCGAGACCTGGTCCCACGCCGTTTCGAGAATCTGGGCGTCGCTGGCGCCGTTGTCGTAGGCCAGCTTCTGCCACTGCGACCGCTTGCCAAACCCGTGGAGCATGAACACGCAGTCGGGACGGATCTCGTCGGTGACGCGCGCCTTGATCCGCACGGTCCCCACCTTGCTGGAGACCTCCAGGAGGTCCCCCGTCTGGATCCCCATCCGCTGCGCCGGGTCGGGATTGATCCAGAGGTGGTTTTCGGGGGCGAACTCGTGAAGCCACGGATTGTTCGTGTTGTTCGCGTGGGTGTAGTAAGCCCGCCTGCCCAGGACCACGCGGAACTGCCCCGGCTGGGGCTCCACGGGGGGCTTGTAGACGGGAAGCGGATCGTAGCCGCTTTCCTGGAGCCGGTCGGAGAAGAGTTCGATTTTCCCGCTCTTGGTGATGAACCGGTGGTCCGGCTTGAGCGTCGTACCGTATTTCGGGAAGCCGCCGGTGGTGACCACGCCGTGCTTCTGAAGGTAGTCGAAGGCGTTCTCCACGGGCACGTCCTTCGCCTGCGCCTCGACCCAGTCCTTCATGGTGTAGTCGAAATAGTCCGAGACGTTGAGGCGCTTGGCCAGACCTTGAATGATCTCCAGGTTGGGCTTGGTGTCGTGGATGGGCTTCACAACCTGCTGCCGGTAGACGACGGCGGGCCAGATGCCCGGCATCATCTCCATGGGGTCCGTGCGCTCCAGGTAGTGAGATTCGGGGAAGACCACGTCCGCGTACCAGGCCGTATCGCTCATCTGGAAGTCGATGACGCCCACGAAGTCCATCTGCTCGAGCATCTTGATGGTCTTGGCCTGCTCCGGCAGGGCGTTCATGGGATCCTGCTTGTAGACCATCCAGCCCTTCACCGGATAGGGCTGCCCCGAGAGCACGTTCTCCCGAAGTTTGAGATAGGCACCGTCGCCCTTGGCGGAGAGGGGGAAATTCTTGTCGATCTCGTCCACGCGCCCCGCCTTGGGATCGTCCCACGGGAGGAAAAGATATTCGCCCATGGAGATCTTGGCGTTGGGCACCATGCCTCCCTCGCGGTCCCAGTTGCCCACGATGGCGTTGAGGATGGCCTGGGCGCGCCGCATCTGGAAGTCGTTGGTGTACCAGGAGCTGCGGCGGCCCGCGTAGTAGACGGCGCGCGGCGCGGCGTCAGCGAACTCCCGGGCCGTACGGACGATGTCCCGGGCGGCGATCTCCGTTTCCTTCTCGGCCCAGTCGGGCGTGTATTGGCGCACGTGGTCGGAGAGCTTGTCGAAGCCCGTGGTGTAGGTGGCCACGAAGTCCTTGTCATACCGGCCCTCGCCCACGATGACGTTGATCATGGCGAGAATGAAGGCCAGGTCCGTCCCGGGCCGGATGGGATACCAGTGGTCGGCCTTGGCGGCCGTCACCGTAAAGCGCGGGTCCAGATAAACGAGCTTGGCCTTCTTGAGCATGACCGAGCCGATGAGGTCCATGGTGTCGGGGATGATGATGGCCTCGAAGCGGTTGGCGCCGGACATGATGACGTAGTCCGCGTTCTCCATGTCGAAGGCCGGGACCGTGCCGAAGGTGGCCGAGTAGGCCAGGTTCACGGAGGCGAGGCACAAGGTGGGGTGGCGGACGATGTTGGGAGAGCCCAGGGCCAAGCCGAGATTCTTGAAGAAGACCTCTTGAAACCCCTCGGTGGAGGACCACAGGGTCCCTTCGGGGCCGTACTTCGATTTGATCTCAGAAAGCTTCTTGGCGGCGTAGTCCCAGGCTTCATCCCAGGAAACCGCGCGCCACTTTCCTTCGCCCCTGGCGCCGGCGCGAATCAATGGCTGCTTGATACGATCGGGGTCATACACCTGTTTGATGGCGGCGTTCCCTCGGGCACAGAGCATGCCTCTCGATCGCGGGCTCTCGGCGTTCGGGTTGAGCTTGTGAACCACGCCGCCCTCCGCCACCGCCAGCACGGAACATTTGTTCGGGCACACCTCGCAGGTGGTGGGAACCACCGTGGGCGCGGCCTCCTGCGCCGTGCCCTTCTCAAAGTATTTTAGGCATCCAGTCTGGGTGATCAGGGCCGTGGCGGCCGCGCCTGCGCCGGTCACTTGCATGAACGTTCTACGGTCCATTGGATTCGCTCCCATCGCTCTCTCCCCCACCGGTTGAAAGAGGCCGGGGGGCTCGGAGCCCCCCGGCCATAAGGGTATGGAGGGTTCTAGAAGGTCGCGTCGAAGAGCAGATACGCGTTCTTCACGGTCTTGGGGAACGCGTAGAAGTTCACGGCATTGTTGTTCAGGTTGTAGTAGTTCAGGTCGCCGGGGGCGATGTGCCAGCCGCTGAAGGCCGTGGAGTAGTCGTAGTAGGTGTAGCCGATGCGCATGGAGGCGTGCTTGTTGAAGTTGATGTGCATGTAGCCTTCCCACACGTCGCCGCGGGCCGCGAGCTTGTCGCCCACTTCGCCGGAGCTGGGGGTGTAGGTGTACCAGCGGGGCGAGCCGTGGTTGAACTCGACGCCCAGGTCGAACATGGGCACGGGGGTCCACTTGATGCCGGCGTAGTAGGCGGTGCCGGTCTTGCTGTGGGTGGGATCGCCGAGGAGGCCGCCGAAGCCGTACTGGCTCACCTTGCCGTTGGGATGGCTCTTGATGTAGCCGCCCGCCAGGAAGTAGGTGAAGGTGTCGCCGATGTTGTGCTCCCAGGTGATGCCCCACTGGTCCATGTCGCCCAGGTTGTTGGTGGCCGTCACGTACTGGGGAGAGGGCTGGGCGTAGGGGCCGGGAATGGGGAAGTTGATGAGGGACCCGAAGGGGATGTCGCCCATGTTGGTAAACCGGTTATAGCCGAGGATAAAGCGCGCGCTGTTGACCGTGTTGCCTACCTCAAAGAGCAGGGGCATGTCATAAATGAAGCCCGCTACTGTCGTGTCCTTCATGCCGTTGATGGAACCCATGCCGAAGGGGGTCATGGTGTAGGAACTGCTTACCTGGCCACCCCCTCCAAAACCCGACTCGTAACCCACACCGGCGCAGATACCGAAGGTGGTACCCTCGGGCAGGCCCAGCTTATCCATGTGGTAGTCCATGTGGACCCCGTCCACCTCGGCGTTCACCATGATGGCCATGGGGGTCGCCTGGCGCTCGGTCCCTTCACGGATTTCCAAGGGAGGGCCGTCGCTGGTGTTCATGCGGCCGAAGGCCAGGGTGAAGGGGGCGTTGGGAAAATCGTAACGAAGCAGGGCGCGCTCCACGTGGAGGACATCATTGCTGGGCACGCGAGCCGAAACGGAGCCATTGTAAACGGTGTTGGGCTGGCCGTTGAAGATGGGCACGTCGGCGCCGCCGTAGAGCTTGTACATGGAGAGGCGGCCCATGAACTTGAGGTTGTCCGTCACGTTGGCGTTCATCTTGAGGCGCAGGCGCATGGACCACTGCATGGGGTTGGACCAGTTCTGCGCGGGTACCTGGTGGGTGATGGGCATGCCCGTGTGCGGATCGAAGCCCATGACCTGCTGGTAGGGGTTGATTTTCCAGCTCTGGTTGTCGAAGCGGACGCGCATGTCGCCGCCCCACGAGATGTTGTCGCCGGCGGTCTTGATCTCCACCTTGGTGAGGCGGTTGTCCAGATCCTTCACCTGCTCCTCGGGAGCGGGCGCGGCCTGCTGGGACGAAACCTTCTGCTCGAGGCTCTGGAGCTGCTGCTTGAGCTGCTCGATCTGCTTCATGAGTTCCTCGTTGCTTTGGGCCATGAGGCCCATGGGCACGAGGAGCACGGCAAGAACGACCCCTAGTCCAATCTTCCTCATCTATCCCTCCTTGGCGCCCATCCGGCGCCTGATGGAAACGCTGGTGTTATCCCCGCGCGGGGCGCGGGCCCTTGCTCAGCCGCCGCACGTCTCGGGCTGAGGTGAATCGGACGCGTGGGCCGTGAGGAAGGTCTGCACGTCTTGGATCTTGTCGGGCGTGAGGTACTTGCTCAGATCTTCCTTGCCCTTGTTGTGCTTGCCGGCCTGGAAATAGGCCTTCCACTGCGCCTGGGTCTTGGTCAGAGGCGTCACTTCGCCGCCCGCCCCGCCCTTGGCGTGGCAGGTCTTGCAGTCCTTCTTGTAAAAGAATTTCCCCTTGGTCTCGCTGCCGCCGGCCACCACTGCGATGACCATGGAGCTGAGACCCGCCGCGATAACCGCCGTCTTGATCCACTTGGAAACCACCATGAAACACCTCCTTTCAAACAGGGACTGCCAATGAAAGACTCGTGCCAACTTGCAACATTGTTATTTTAGAGGTATTAAGCCGCATGCGCGCGAAGTGGAACGTTTGGGAGTAAGTGTTTCACGCCAGCGCCACTTTCAGAGCTATCTACTTATATATAAACTACTTGAGTGAATTTCGCAGGGAGCGCCAGGAACACTTGTTCCATTTTGCTGACGAGCACCATAAAACCAGCTTGCGCGCGGCGCCTTTGGGCAGACGGCGTTGGTCCCTGTCCGCTTGGCGAAGTGAGGAGTGAGCCGTAAGCGGTGAGCGGTGAGGAGTAAGACAACCCCCGCCCAGGGTGGTCTCTTTTCCGCAATCCCAAATCCCAAATCCCAACCTCTTTCCCTTCCGAATTCCGTGTTCCCCCATCTCCCATCTCCGCGTGGCACAGGCCTTTCGGGAACTGTGTTCCCATTTCCTCCGGTCCCGCCTTTAGTGGCGGAGCCTGCCTTCTTGACGGGGAAACGATAACCCCCGTCACTTGACACGCCCTCCGCATCCAGATAACCTTGCCTCAGTAGGAACAGAGTAAGGAGGCCAGGGGGAATGAGAAGGAACCTGGGACCGGAGACGTGCATCGGCGCCAGGAGCACACCGTCATGACTCTCCGTCCTAGAACGCGGCCAGGCTGGGGCCTGGCACCGCGCGGACCGAGGGCATCCCACTGGCAAGAATATGGGTTGTGCGGGTTTGGACGTTGCGTTAGAACGTCGAGAGAACGCCGCGGGTAAGTGTCGTCGGTGGATGCCGGAGCCGGTCCCGTCCTGCTGGGGGGACGCGAGGCGGCGAGTCGGCCAAGGGATGAGACATTGTGAGGAGGACGCGATGAAGCAGCGGGTCAGAAGAGCAGTTTTGGCGTGGGTGATCCTCGCGGCGGCGCTCGGCGTCTGGGCCTCGGGGACCCTGGTGGAAGAGCAGGGAGCCCGCGCGTCGGCCGAAGGCGGCGCTTTCGCGGCACGGGCGAACGACCCGAGCGCCATCTTTTACAACCCGGCAGGCATCGCCTTTCAGGGCAGCGCCTTCATGGCCGGCTTCGACTTCGTCAACGAACACATGAAATACAACGGGCCCGCCGGCAACATCCAGGGCCCCGAAAAAACCTACTGGCCCCTGTACATGTACCTCACGTACCGCACGCCCGGCTCCGTTTCCTTCGGCATCGGCGTCAACTCTCCCCACGACCTCGCCACCGAGTGGCCCAGCAACTGGGCGGGCGCCGCCATCTCCGAGCGGACCTTGCAGAAGGCCATCTACACCACGCCCACCATCGCGTGGCGCTTCGGCGACAAATGGGCCATGGCCCTCGCCGCCAACTTCGTCCACTCCACCATCTACCTCCGCCAGGGAATCTTTTTCCCCGCCATTCCCTATCCCACCCCGCCCCTCACCCGCACACCTGAACCTGGGATGGGCGTCCTGAACGGCACCGCCAACGGCGTGGGCTGGGGCCTGGGCGTGTTGGGCAAGCCGACCAAGCACTGGCAGGTGGGCCTCAATTTCCGCGACAAAGTCCATCTGAAATACACGGGAGACGTGAAGTTCTTCCGCATCCCCACGGACCCCAACTTCACGCCCATGTTCCCGAGGACCCTCGCGGCGGGCGATCTCACGCTGCCCCGGGTCTACACCCTCGGCGTCGCCTACATGGCCGACAAGTGGTCCATCGACGTGGACGCCACCCGGCAGGAGTGGAGCTGCTTCAAGACCCTGGCCATGCACTTCACGCCCAATCAGGGGCAGGTCCGCGATTCGGTGGTGCCCCAGAACTGGAAAGACATCTACAAATACAAGATCGGCTTCGAGTATAGACTGTCGGACCGCTGGAGCTACGGCCTCGGGTACTTCTATGACCAGAGCCCCGTGCCCGACAAATACGCCTCCCCCATCCTCCCCGACTCGAACCGCAACGGCTTCACGGGCGGCCTCATGTACCACACCAAGCACTGGGGCGTGGACAGCTACCTCATGTACCTGCCTTTCCAGAACAAAAACGTGCCCGTCACCACGCCTTTCGTCCCCGGAACCTACAAAGCCTACGCTTACCTGGGCGGCGTTTCCGTCACCTACAAGTTCTAAGGGAGGAGCCCTGAGATGAACCTGAGAAAGTCCCTGCTCATCCTCGCGGCGGGCCTCCTGGTGGCGTCCGCCGCCTTCGCCCAGGCCCCCGACTTCAGCAAGATCGTGGTGCTCGGCGATAGCCTCTCGGCGGGCTATTACGGCCTGTCGCTCAATGAATACGGGCAACCCAAGAGCTACGCCAACCTCATCTCTGAGAAGGCGGGCCATCCCCTCACCCTGCCCCTCATCAGCTACCCCGGCATCCCCATCCAAGAGAGGCTCCAGGGCTTTGACCCGGTGACGGGCTTCCCCATTCTGGTCCCCGTCGCCACCGAGATGGGCTCCCTGATGAATCCCGCGAGCCAGCCCACGAATCTGGCCGTCCCCGGCCAGACGTCGGTGGACTGCCTCACCCTGAAGCCCGCCATTCCGCCGGCGAGCCTCACTGACCTCATCCTGGGCTTCCCCGGCGTCTACCTCCAGGGCCACGCTCCGGCCAGCCAGGTGGGCCTCGCGGCGACCCTCCAGCCCACCTTCGCGATCATCTGGATCGGCAGCAACGACGTGCTCGGTGGCGCCGCCACCGGCAACCCCAACTACACCGTGCCCGCGGCCGTCTTCGCCCAGGTCTATCCCGCCATCGTGGGCTCCATGGCCCAGACGGGCGCCAAGATGCTTCTGGTCAACATCCCCGACGTGACCATGATCCCCGCCCTGAGCAAAGGTTCCACCCTCGCGGCCCAAGGCATGCCCATCGCCAAGTTCGGCATGACCAAGAAGGATTACGCCACGCCTTACTCCCACGAGCACATCAAGCTCATCCTCGAGGGCAAGGACCCGGGCCCCCTGGGCCCCGGCGAAATCCTCCACGCCGCGGACGTGCCCAAGATTCAGGCCATCGTGGACGCGGACAACGCCGTCATCAACGCCGTGGCCGCCCAGTTCCACTGCCCTGTCTTCGATTTCAACTCCTTCCTGGCGAAGGTCAAGAAGCACGGCTACATGCTGCCCAACGGCGTCAAGCTCACCACCGAATACCTGGGCGGCCTCTTCGGATTGGACGGCGTCCATCCCACCGTAACGGGACAGGCCGTCATCGCCCGCGAGGCCACCAAGGCGATCAACAGCTACTACGGAACCTCCCTGCCTCTGGTGAACGTCCAGAACGTGAACCTGAACGATCCCCAGGGGTTCCGCATGTCTCCCGGCGCGCTGCCCATCAGCGTCCCCTCTTCGGCTTACTCGGAGCTCACTTCAAGTCCGTCGCTGCAGAAGTAGCGGCAGGCGTCGAGACGTTACGAAAGAGCGGGCCCGCGGGCCCGCTCTTTTTTTGCCCGCGCGGAAAAGCGCGAGACGCGAGACGCGGGGAGGGGGCACCATTCGCCCGCTGTAGGAGCGCTCTCCAGAGCGCGATCTTTTTCCCAAGGGACGTGAGCAGTGAGCGGTGAGCGGTGAGGAATTAACCCAACCCTCGCCTACAAGGGCCCCCTTCCAAAATCCCAAATCCGAATTCGCCCCTTCCGCCTTCCTCCCCCTCCTTTCCGCTTTCCGCTTTCCGAATTCCGCTTTCCGAATCCTCCTTTCCCCTTCCCCTCGTTCGGCCCTTCGTTTATACTTACAGCTGGTTCTGGAGCGTTCATGGACAAGAAGATCATCCTGGTGACGGGGGCGAGTTCGGGCATCGGCGAGGCCGTGGCCGATCAACTCGCACGGGAGCATCACACGGTCGTGCTCACGGGACGGAACCGCAAGAAGATCGAAGCGGCGGCCCGGGAGATGGCCAGCAGGGGACAGCGGGTGGTGGCGATCCCCGGAGACATGACCGTCGAGGAAGACGTCCGGGCCATCGTGGCCGAGTCCCTCAAGACCTTCGGGGCCGTGAACGCGGTGGTGCACAGCGCCGGCGTGTTCCGCATGAACCGGCTGGAGGCCACCCCCACGGAGGAGTGGCGGCAGGTCCTGGACACGAACCTCACGTCCACCTACTTCTTGATCAAGTACCTTCTGCCCCACTTCTACAAGCAGGGCGCGGGCCACGTCATCGCCCTGTCCTCCATCGCAGGCAAAATCGGGTTCCCCCAGGAAACCGCCTACTGCGCCAGCAAGTGGGGCCTCATGGGCTTCCTGGCGGCCCTGCGTCTGGAGGCGGCTCCGAAAGGCGTCAAGGTCACGGCCATCCTCCCCGGGGCGACCCTCACCCCGGCGTGGAACACCTTCGGCGGCAAACTTCCCAGGGAATCAATGATGGCTGCCCAAACCGTGGCCGAGGCCGTGTCCTACGCCCTCTCCCAGCCGGCGGAAGCCAACGTGGACGAGATCCACCTCATGCCCTCGCGGGACCCCTTCGGCCCCGCCGGTAAGGCCTGACTCGCAGGAAAAGGGGAAAACCATGACCGTTGATGAAGCCATCGTCACAGCCCTGCACTACGAAAACAAGGTGCGAGACCACTATATCTGGGCCGCGACCAAGTCCGACGACCCCAAGGGCAAAGTGTTCTTTGAGGTTTTGGCCAAGGAAGAACAGGGCCACGTGGACTACCTTGAGTCGCGCCTCAAGCAGTGGCGCGCCGAGGGGAAAATTTCCGCCGATCCCATCGGGACGGTCATTCCCGCCCCCGATTTTCTTCAGAAGGGGCTGGAGATGATCAAGGCCTCCCAGGAGAAGCGGGACTACAGCGACGACTACAAGCGCCTCTTCACGGCCCTCAAGCTCGAAGAAGAGGTGAGCACCTACTACAAAGGGCTCGTGGAAACCCTGTCGGACCCCGACGCCAAGGCCATGTTCGGCCGGTTCCTCGAGATCGAGGACGGGCACACGGCCATCGTCCAGGCCGAGGTGGACGTCCTCACCCGCACGGGCTATTTCTACGAATTTCAGGAATTTAATTTAGAGGAATAGGCAGTAGGCAGTAGGCAATAGGCAGAACAGGAAGGGACCGGGGGCCGCTGGGATGGCCTCCGGTCCCCTCAACGTCTCCGGTCTCGCGTCTAGCGTCTTGCGTCTCGCGTCTTGCGTCTCGCGTCTCGCGTCTGGCGTCTCCCGTCTTCCGCTTTACCGCTGTTCCTGTCGCCTGGCCCGGACGAGCATCAGCCACGCCAGGACCACCACCACGGTGGACACCGACCCCGCCGTGAGGTAGGGCACGGACACCCCGAACTCCTTGAAGGCGAAGACTCCCCAGAAGGGCCCCGTGATGCGCGCCAAGGACGCCATGGACTGAAAAATGCCAAGGATGCCGCCCTGCTCCTCGGCCGTGGACAGCCGCGACACGAGCGACGATAGCGTCGGCGACGTGAAGCCCGCGCCGAGCGCCAGCAGGACGAGGAACGCCATGAGGTGCCCTATGGACGTGGCGGTGAGGATGAGCAGGTAGCCGGGCACCAGGAGGACGGCCCCCGTGAGGATGAGATTCCTCTCGCCGAAGCGCTTCACGAGGCGGCCGATGAGCCCCCCTTGGATGAACGCCGCCAGCACGCCGACGAAGACGAAGAAGTACATGACGTGGGCGGTGTCGAGGTGCATCGTCTCATTCAGAAACAGGGCAAACGTGGATTCGAAGTTGGCGAAGGCGAAGGTGGTGAGGAAGAAGATCACGAGCACGAGCCCGATCTGGGGATGGCGGAGCGCTTCCATGAGCCGGGTGACGGAGAACCAGCCGTGGCGGACGCGGTTGGGAGCGGCCTGGGCGCGCCGCTCGGCGGGCCACGTTTCGGGCAGGGCGAAGGCGGTCATGAGGAGAGCGCCGGCGGAGAGGGCCGCGGCGAAGAAACCCGGGGCCCGGGCGCCGAAATACTCGTTGGCGGCGCCGCCGATGGCCGGCCCCAAGATGAAGCCCAGCCCGAAGGCCGCGCCGATGAGTCCCATGCCCTTGGCCCGCTCTTCGGGCTTCGTCACGTCGGCGATGACCGCCTGCGCCGTGGCCACGTTGGCTCCGGCAATGCCGTTCACGGCCCTCGCCAGAAACAGGAGCCACAGAGAATCCTGCATGGCGAAGAGAAAATAGCCAATGACGGTCCCCGCCAGGGACAGGATGAGGATGGGCCTGCGCCCCACGGCGTCCGAGAAGCGCCCCAAAATCGGGGCGAAGATGAACTGCATAAGCGAGTAGGCCGCCATGAGGAGGCCGAAGACCGCCGGGGAAGGGTTGTACCGGTCACCATAAAGGGGAAGGAGCGGGATGACGATCCCGAATCCCATGAGGTCGATAAAAACGATAAGAAACACGGTCAGAAGGGTGCGCTTGCGCTTCTCCAAAGGGCGGCTCCGCTGAGCCCCGCCGCGTCCTCGCGGCGCGGGCTAATCAGGAATTGTAGCCCAACCGGGCCCAGATGCCAAAATCCGGGGGGAACGGGCAATGGCGAGTTGAGGATGGGGAAGAGGCGTAAAGACAGAACGCCCATGTGCCGGAACGCGAAGTGCAGCAAGGTCGCCGCGCGAGGCGGATCGTCGCCTGGAGGGGGACAGACACACCAACGCCCCCGGCCCTTGATAGCGGACGGGGGCGTCGGCGATCGGCAGGGAGGGCGCGGCGCCCTCTCTTTTACTTTTTACTTTTCACTTTTCACTTTTCACCTTTCACTTCTTCTCTTCCCCGCTCGGTTTCTTGAAGAGGTCCTCGCTGAAGCCGGGGTTGATCTTGACGGAGGTGAGCTTGGAGGAGGACTTGACCTCACCCTTG
>JAKAKG010000160.1 GCA_021813555.1 Acidobacteriota bacterium | reverse complement strand
GAGGTGGGGCAGGTGACCCAATGGGGGGCTGGGGACTGCCAAGTGCATCGAAGGCGCCCGCTGTTCGAGATGAGGAGATGAGGAGATGAGGGGAAAACCGCGACGCGCGGGGGGGGGCGCTGTCTCGCCATCTCGGCATCCCGTCATCCCGTCATCTCGCCATCTCGGCATCTCCTCATCCCGGCATTTCGGCATCCCGGCATCACCTCATCTCCTCATCACGTTCCCCTGACGCCGATTCTCCGAACGCCGCTAGGCGGACGGCCAAGTCTCTTGCGTCTC
The DNA here is from genome assembly GCA_021813555.1 of Acidobacteriota bacterium. Taxonomy (GTDB): domain Bacteria; phylum Acidobacteriota; class UBA4820; order UBA4820; family DSQY01; genus JAKAJA01. The sequence continues at coordinate 13,853 of JAKAKG010000160.1, read as the reverse complement.
CCGGCAGGAGGGTCCGGACGTGGAGGAGGAGCCTCCCTTCGGAAAGAACCCCGAGAACGGGAGGATCGCCCCCCGAGCGCACATGGGATTCCAGGTCTTCGACGCGCCCCCGGACCGGAACTACGGCCACCGCCGGTGACGGGAGGGGATCGAGAGGCGCGGAGCCGCCCCCGGCCCGGCCCTCCGCGCGCACCGTGTCCAATCGGAACCGCCCCGGTGCCGACCGCTCGATGGCGCTCTTGAGGCGGGTGGCGCGGGCGGCGAGCTGGCGCGGGGTAGCGGCGAGCATGGCCAGGGCGGGAAGGGTCTGCCACCGTCCCCGCCGGTAGGCCTCCAGCGCAGCGCCCAGAAGGGTGTATGTGACCTTGTCCACGCGCAGGGCCCGCAGGAGCGGGTTGGTGCGGAACGCCTCGGCAAGGGCCGGCTTGACCAGAAGGAGGCCTCCCTGGCAGGCGCCGAAGAGCTTGTCGGTGCTGAAGCAGACCACATCCGGGTCCGCGTCCAGGGTGCTCTTCACCGTGGACTCATCGGGCAGGCCCACGTCCTGCGGGGGCGCCACCAGCCCCGAGCCCCAGTCGTAGGCCACGGGGAGGCGGAGCTCTCGGCCCAGGGCCGAAAGCGAGGCCAGGTCCACTTCCTGCGTGAAGCCCATGATCCGGTAATTGGAAGGATGGACTTTGAGCAGCAGGCCCGTCGAGGGGCCCGCGGCTTTCCGGTAGTCGGAGAGCCGAGTGCGGTTGGTGGTGCCCACTTCTCTCAGGCGCGCCCCGGAGGCGGCCATCACTTCGGGAACGCGGAAGCCGCCCCCGATCTCCACCAGCTCGCCTCGGCTCACGAGGGTTTCTTTTTCCGCCGAAAGGGTGTTGAGGGTGAGGAGGACGGCGGCCGCGTTGTTGTTCACGACGATCACCGCCCGGTCCGTGTCGAAGAGGTCCCGAGCCGCTCGTTCTAGGCGGGCGTCCCGGTGGCCGCGGGACTTGGCGTCCAGGTCCACCTCCAAGTCCACGTAGCCCTCCAGCAGATCGCGAGCCAGATCCAACCCCTCGGCCGAAAGGGGCGCCCGCCCCAGATTCGTGTGGAGGACCACGCCCGTGGCGTTGATGACCCGGCGAAGGGGTGGCGAGAAGAGGCCGGAGAGGAGGGCATCGGCGCGGCCCAGGACGGCCTTCGCGTCAATCGCCCCCCCGCTTTCCCGCCATCGCGTCCGCGCCTCGTCCAGGGCAGAGCGCACAGCCCTCTTTACGGCGGCGGCACCATACCGGCGCCGCTGCGCGGCGGCTTCGGGACGGGCCAGGAGGACGTCCATGCGGGGAGGGCGGCCGCTCACGCGGGAAGCCCCTGATTCAGCGCCGCCCATAGCGGCGCCGGGTCGCTCAAGTCAAGAAGGAAGAGGTCGGGTTCCAGAGCCTGTAGCACCGAGGGCTCCGTCAAGCCCGTGGCCACGGCGGCGCAGCGGACTCCCGCCTCGCGGGCCGCCTCCACGTCCCTGGGCGAGTCTCCGATGAGCCACGTCCGTTCGGGCGGAAAGCGCTTCCCAAACGCTCTCTCGCACCGGGCCACGGCCACGGGCACGAGGCCCGCGCGGGCCTGGGCGTCTTCGCCGAAGGCGCCCAGGAGTTCGCCTCCCTCACGCCTAGCGCGAAAGTGGCCATCCAGGCCCATGAAGGCCAGCTTCAGGAGGGCGCCCTGGGACACGTTGCCCGTCAGGAGGGCCAGATCGTGGCCACGCCGCGGCGCCGAGGCCAAGAGCGCCGCCACGCCAGGGCACAGGTGCTCCTCGGGGTTAGAGGGACGCTCGTCCTTGAGGCGCCGAATGTAGAGGGCCAGGAGGTCTTCCACGGCCCTGGCGGTGGGTTCTATCCCCATGGCCACCAAGGTTTTCAGGGCGATCTGCGTGTCCAGCAGGCCGTCGAATGGAAAGGGTTGCCGGGAGCGTCCAGCGTACAGCTCGCCGAGAGCGCGCTCGAAGGCCCGCCGTCCCACGCCCATGGGCCGGATCAAGGTGCCATCAATGTCGAAGAGGAGAAGGGCCACGCGCAGCTCCTGCTGAAGCGCCATTCTAGTGCATCCGAGGCGATGGCGGAACGGGGGGCTAGGGAATTACGTGATGAGGGGATGGGGAGATGAGGGGATGAAATAAAGCGCGAGGGAACCTGAACGCGGCTCGCTTTGCCGGATCTCTTATCTTTTCACTTTTCACTATTCACTTTCTTGCTCCTCACTCCTCACTCCTCACTCCTTACTCCTCACTGCCCTAGAAATTTCCCTTTTGAAACTCCTCGATGGTGGTGAGCCCTGCCTGGATGGCCTCGATGGCGCGGGCACGCAGGGGGACCATGCCGCCCTTCACGGCCTCGCGCTCCAGGGCCCGCTCGGCGGCGCCTCGCGCGAGGGCTTTGCGGAAGGCAGGGGAGGGCGAGAGGGTTTCGTAAAGGGCGATCCGCCCCTTATATCCGATGTTGGCGCAGTCGGCGCAGCCCTGCCCTTGTGACACGGTGCTGAGCCCGCCCGCCTCGTCGGCCGTGAGGCCCATGAGGCGGAGGGAGCGCTCCGATAGGCCCGTGGGCTGGGCGCACTTGGGGCAAATGCGGCGCACGAGCCGCTGGTTGATCACGAGGAGGAGGTGCTGGGACAAATCCGCCGGGGCTACCCCCAGGGCCATGAGGGCCTGGATGGACGTCACGGACCGGTTGGCCTCCAGGGTGGCGATGACCAGCATCTGATTCGTGAATTTGGGGACGGCGGCGGCCATGGTGGGAGAATCCAGAATGTCGCCCAGGACGCACACGTCGGGCTGGATGTTGCCCACGGCCTTCAAAGTAGTGAGGGTGGCTTCGCTGTCCTTGTTCTCCCCGAGGGACACTTGAGAGACGTTGGGCACGGGGCAAACGCTCTGGGCTTCGATGCTCATGACCTTGCGCCGCCCGTCGGAGGCCAGGTCGCTCATGACGGCATAGAGGGTCGTGGTCGTGCCGTGGAAGAGGGGGGCCGTCACGAGGATGAGGCCCCGCTGGGCCGTGAGAGCGGCGCGCAGAAGCTTTTGGTCGTCCCCGGGAATGCCGAGCTGATCGTAGCTCTTGAGGAACGTGTCCCGGTTGATGAACTTGATGGAAAGATTTTCACCGAATCGGGTGGGAAGGCAGTGGGCGATGACCTCGTAGCGGCTCTCCCCCGACCGCATGACGACGCGGCCCTCCTGGGGCCGGTCCGTCGCCAGTGTATCGAGCCGCAACAGGCGCTTGAGCTCCCGCGTGACGCCCTCCTGCATGGCCCGGTCCATGGGTTTGGCCCGGTAGAGTGTGCCGTCGATGCGGAGGTGGACGGAAAACTCCTCCTCCTTGGGTTCGAGGTAGAGGTCTGAAGCGCCGCGCGCCAGGGCCTTTCGAACCAGGTCCGTGGCGGCCGCGGCCGCCGGGCTCGGTTCGCGCGGGGAGGTGGGCTTCGGCTCCGGAGGCGAAGAGTGGGCACTGGCTTGCACGTAGGGCGCCAGGGCCTCTTCCACTTCTTCGCGGGTGGCCCGCATGGGAAGGATTTGGCACCCCGTGAGGTGCTGGATGTAGTCGATGGTGCCGCCGTCGCCGGGGTTGGCCATGGCAAGGGTCAGAAGTTCCTTGGTGGAGAGCCTCTCCTTGTTGACGGGCACCACGAGGCGCTTCAGGCACTCTTCGGGGCCGATGACGGCGATGAGCATGGGGTCGAGGGCCGTGTCCCGAAGCGACAGGTTCATGACCGGCCGGTGCAGTTCCAGGAACGCCGCCAGCGTCTCATGCGTGAGGAAGCCCAGTTCGACCAGAATCTCGCCGAGGCGGCCGCTTCCCTTCTCCTGGTGCTTAAGGGCTACGAGGAGCTGGTCCGAGGTGATGGCGTGGGCCATGACGAGGGCCTCGCCCAGGGGGCCCCTGGCCTTGGTGAGCATCTCCCGGTCCTGGATGATCTCAGGGGAGGCCGAAGACCAGAACTTATCGTGGTAAGACTCGGGGGCGATGCAAAAGCACTGGAGGCAGAACGGGCACACCTTCGTCGGCCGGTTCGGATTGCACGAGCACCAGACCGCCGCGGCGGCGTCAAATTCACCCAGGCAGTTCCAGCACTGGACCAGATATTCGCTCAACCTTAGCTCCTCGGTCGAACTATCATAAATCGCTACGGCCTCGTCAAGCAACAGGCCCGACATCGCGGCGCCGACTTCATTGACCCCGTTGGCCTCTGGCGGCTATACTACGGCGTCTACACGCCGGGCGCGGGACTCAGGGGGTCCGCGCCGGGCCCGCCGCAGGGTCCCCGGCACCGGGCCGGGGGGACGCCTGCGGGCGGGGGGGAACCGTCCCTGAGCACAGTGAAAAGGAGCAGCACGATGGCCTTCAAGAGCGTCACACCGCCCGTTCATGGCGCGCCCGTCACGATGAAGGGCGGCGTCCTCCAGGTTCCCGACAACCCCATCCTTCCGTTCATCGAGGGCGACGGCACGGGGCCCGACATCTGGCGGGCCTCCCAGCGCGTCTTGGACGCGGCCGTGGAGATCGCTTACGGCGGCAAGAAGAAGATCGCCTGGATGGAGGTCTATGCCGGAGAGAAGGCCTTTCACACGTTCGGTGAGTGGCTGCCCGACGACACGGTGGAGGCCTTCAAAACCTACCTCGTGGGCATCAAGGGCCCCCTCACCACGCCCATCGGGGGCGGCATTCGTTCCCTCAACGTGGCTCTGCGCCAACTTCTGGACCTGTACGTCTGCCTGCGCCCGGTGAAGTACTTCAAGGGCGTTCCCAGCCCCGTGAAGGCGCCCGAGAAAGTCGACATGGTGATCTTCCGGGAAAACACGGAGGACATCTACGCGGGCATCGAGTGGAAGGCCTACAGCCCCGAGGTCAAGAGGGTCCTCGACTTCCTCATCAAGGAGATGGGCGTCAAGAAGATCCGGTTCCCCGAGTCCTCGGGCATCGGCATCAAGCCCGTCTCCGAAGAGGGCTCCAAGCGCCTCTGCCGCGCCGCCATCCAGTACGCCCTCAAGAACCACCGCAAGAGCGTGAACTTCACCCACAAGGGCAATATCATGAAGTTCACCGAGGGCGCCTTCAAGGACTGGGGCTACGAGGTGGGCGCGAAAGAATTCCGGGCCGAGACCGTGACGATCCGGGAGAGCTGGATCCTCGGCAACAAGGAGGCCACCCCGTCCCTGAGCGACGAAGAGAACGCCCGGATGATCGAGCCCGGCCTGGATATGTTTGCCCCGGACAAGAAGGCCGAGATCATCCAGGAGGTGGCGGACACCCTCAAGCTTTGGCCCAGCCACGGCGACGGCAAGTGGAAATCCAAGCTCATGCTCAAGGACACCATCGCCGACATCACCCTTCAGCAGACCCTTACCAGGGCCGATGAGTTCGACGTCATCGCGACCCTGAACCTGAACGGCGACTACCTCTCCGACGCCCTGGCTGCCCAGGTGGGCGGCATCGGCATCGCCCCCGGCGGGAACATCAACTACGTGACGGGCCACGCCATCTTCGAGGCCACCCACGGCACGGCGCCCAAGTACGCCAACCTGGACAAGGTGAACCCCGGTTCGGTCATCCTCTCGGGAGAGATGATGTTCCGCCACCTGGGATGGATCGAAGCGGCCGACCTGCTCGTGAAGGGGATCGAGTCGTCCATCGCCGCCCACACCGTCACCTACGACTTCGCCCGCCTCATGAAGCACGAGGGCCACAAGGACGTGAAGGAGCTCAAGTGCTCCGAGTTCGGCGACGCCATCATCTCGCACATGAAGAAGTAACGAACGCGCGAAAGCTTTGGTCACGCGTGGGCCTGCCTTGAGGCCAGACGAGCCTGAGAGCCGGAGACGACCGTGAATAAGATCCTCCCGAATGTATCCCGGCTCTTCGGCTCCCTGGCTTCAAGGCTCGCCTGCGCGAAGCTCGTCCGGAAGGCGCTGGCGGCGGCCATCCTGATGGCCGGTGTCCCCCTCGTCGTGGCGGCCTACGGGCCGGCCACGGCCAAGCGCATGACCGAGGTGACCCTTCGGCTGGCCCCGCCCTCCCTGCGGGCCGTGCTTCTTGATAACCGGCCCTCCTTGGAGCGGGGCGTCGCCGATGCTCTCAATGCGTATGGCGCCTCCCCCGCCGAGGACGTGATGGCGGAAGCCCAAAAGGAGTACGCCGGTATCCCCGCCCTTCCCGCCGCCATGGTGCCTTTTCCCGACATTGCGTATCACTTCGGGAAGCTCGCGGGGCTCATTTATGCTGCCAACGATCCTTTTACGGGAGGGAGCGACCCTCGGGCAGGAGAGATCAGGGCCGACTATTTCCAGTACGTGGAGCGGAAGCTGCCCCTCATGGTGTTTGCCTTTGACGGCTACGGCCGCCCGCCCCTGGGCGGGGATTTGAAGGCCTACCTGGCCCAGCGGCAGGAGGGGGAGGAGCGGTACCGGCAGGCAGTGCTCTTCTGCTATTTCCCCAAGGGCACCAGGGTTGCCTCCGAAACTTTCGACGACAGGTCCAACGCCTTCGGCGTGGCCCAGGTCATGCTCTCCCATGCCGTTTCCGATGCGGCCAAGGCCTGGTTCCAAGTCTGGCGGGCCATGGACGGAGACCTTTCGGCCACCCCCTACTCCAGGCCGGAGAACTGAGCCAACGCGCCCGGGCCCGATGGGGAAGAGGGGTGTCCTCGCCGAGCGGTATGGCGCCCCGGCGGTTCTTCCTGATACCATCGGATCCTCAGGAGATGCCCATGGATTTAAAGACCGTAGCCGTCCACCGAGCCCTCATCTCCGTCTCTCGCAAGGACCACCTTGCCGAATTCGCGCGCTTCCTTTCGGGCCGCGGGGTGGAGATCCTTTCCACCGGGGGAACGGCCAAACTTCTGCGAGAGCAAGGCGTGGCCGTGAAAGACGTGTCCGACTACACGGGGTCGCCCGAGGTCATGGAGGGCCGCGTCAAGACCCTCCACCCCAAGGTCCATGGCGGCATTCTGGCGCGCCGGGCCGAGCCCTCCCACCTGCGGGACCTAGAGAGTCTGGGGGGCGCGCCCATCGACCTGGTGATCGTGAACCTCTATCCCTTCGAATCCGTGGTGGCGGCGGGTGCGGCCATCCCCGAGGCGGTGGAGAACATCGACATCGGCGGCCCCTCCATGGTCCGCTCCGCCTCCAAGAACTTCGAGTCCGTGACGGTGGTCGTGGACACCGCCGATTACGCCCCCCTCATGGCTGAAATGGAGAAGGAGGGCGGCATCACGGGGCCGACGCGGCTGCGTCTCGCGTCCAAAGCCTTCCAGCGCACGGCCCAGTACGACGGTGCCATCGCGCGGTACCTGTCCGGGCTCAAAGTAGACGAGGGCGAGCTGGCACGGAACGGCGGCACCTTCCCCGAGTTCTTGCCCCTCTTCTTCCACAAGGCGCAGGACCTTAGGTACGGAGAGAACCCGCAGCAGCAGGCCGCCTTCTACCGCGACGGGGACCGCTTCCTTGGGGCCCTCAAGCAGAAACAAGGCAAGGAGCTGTCCTTCAACAACATCCTGGATCTCCAAGGCGCCTGGGCACTGGCGTGTGAGATGCCCCGGCCCGCCTGCGCCGTCATCAAGCACACCAACCCCTGCGGTGCGGCCCTGGGCAAAACGATGGCCGCGGCGGTCCGCCGAGCCCTCCAGACGGACCCCCAATCCGCCTACGGGGGTATCGTGGCCTTCAACGCCCCGTGCGACGGGGAGTCGGCCCAAGTGCTCGCGGACATCTTCCTGGAAATCGTGGTGGCTCCGGCCTTCGACGCCAAGGCCCTGGAGATTTTCGCCCGCAAGAAAAATCTCCGGGTCATCGAGATGAAGGACCAGGATCCCTTCCCGGGATGGGACTTCAAACGGGTCTGGGGGGGGCTCCTGGCCCAGACCCAGGACTTGCCGGGCCTTCCCGAGGAGCGGCGCACGGTGACCAAGCGGGTGCCCACGGCGGAAGAGATGGCCGCCCTGGAGCTCGCCTGGATCGTGTGCAAGCACGTCAAGAGCAACGCCATCGTGCTGTGCGACGCGGAGGGCACGGTGGGCATCGGCGCGGGCCAGATGAGCCGCGTGGATTCGACCAAGATCGCCCGCATGAAGGCGTTCAAGGACACCCAGGGTACGGCGGCCGCGTCGGACGCGTTTTTCCCCTTCCCGGACAGCGTTGAGCAGCTCGCCGAGGCGGGCGCCACGGCGGTCATCCAGCCGGGAGGGAGCATTCGGGACGCGGAGGTGATCGCCGCCGCCGACCGGCTGAACGTGGCCATGGTCTTCTCGGGAGCGAGGCATTTCCGCCATGGTTAGCCGCAGAGCGATCCTCCTTCTCCTTCTCCTTATGGTCCTCGGCCTGGCCCTTCGGGCCAAAGAGCCCGATCTTGCCCCCCCGGACCCTCGGCTTGCCGACCTCCTTGCCCGCATGGACAAGGTCCAGAAAGGACTTACCACCCTCAAGGTGGCCTTCACCCAGACCAACACCTTCCGTATGCTCAGCCAGCCCCAAGTCATGAAGGGGCGGTTGGTCCTCAAGAAACCCGACACGGCGCTGTACGAGTACACGTCGCCGTCCAAGCTGTATTTCCTCATCAAGGACGGCGACCTCCTCGTTTACAACCCCGAGCGGAAAAAGGTCATCGTCCAGGACATCCGGCGCCACCAGGCGCGCATCATTCGGTACTTAGGGATCAGCCAGCCCCTTCAGGAGCTCCAGGAGTCTTTTAACGTGAGATGGGCCGGGGAGGACAACGGGGTGGTGCAGCTCGATCTCGTCCCCATCAAGGCCAAGCTCAGGCGAAAGATCGCCGTCCTGCACTTCTGGGTGAATCCTCAGACGGCCTACCTCAAAGGGTTCGAGGTGGTGGAGTCGGAAGGTGACCGGATCCGGTTCGACTTCAGCCAGTGGGAAGCCAATCCGCCGCTTTCCGACAGCGCCTTCAAGGTGGACATCCCCCCGGGAGTGAAGGTCCACCGCCAGATGCTCGATCTGCAGGAGCCCTTCCAGCGTTAGGGCGGGGGCGGCTTACGGCGCTCCCCCGCTCGGCACCAGGGAGGTCAGGAGCCCATGCTCAACCTGATCCTGAGAGCCATCCGGGCCCTTTTGGCGTCCCTCTACATGCTATTTGAAGGGATGCCGGCCCTTGATGCCCTCCGCTCCTGGTTCGGTGCCGGAGACATGGAGAGGGCGGCCAGGGCGCGGGCCTTGACCCTTCTGGGCGCGGCGGGCTTTCTGAGTGTTCTGGCCTTCCTGGTTTTTCTCTGGTTCTTGTGGCGCCATCCCCTCTTTGGCCGAGCGCCGGCGGACGGGAGTCCACCGGCGGGGCCTCCCGAGCCGCACGAGCTTGGTCCGGAGGGAAGCGCCCGTGTCTAAAGCGCGCGCGGCCGCCGGCCTGGCGATCCTCCTTCTGGTCCTCCTGGCTGGGTGCGGCACGCACCGAAAGCCGCGAACTTCCCCGCAGGCCCGAGTCCCGATTGGCCAGATCCAGGAGGGCACCTCATCCTGGTACGGCAGAGAGTTCGACGGACGGCCTACGGCCAGTGGGGAGCGATTTGACATGCACGGGCTTACGGCGGCCCACCGAACCCTTCCCCTGGGCACGCGCGTGCGGGTGACCAACCTGGACAACGGCCGCGAGGCGGATCTCAAAATTAACGACCGGGGACCTTTTGTGAGGGGCCGCATCCTTGACTGCTCTTACGGGGCCGCCAAGGCCCTGGGTTTCGCGGGGGCAGGCCTCGCCAAGGTTCGAATCGAGGTCCTGGCGGAGGGCCGTGAGAAGCCCCGCTACGTCCCCGGTCCCGGCGAGGTGCTGGTGGGCGGGTCCGGCAGCCCCGGAACCGTGTTGGATGGCACCTTCACCGTGCAGGCGGGGGCCTTCGTCAACGTAGCCAACGCCACGCGATTCCGCGACCAGCTGACGAAGGTCTTCGGCGACGCCTACGTCATCAAGTTCCGGGATTTCTACCGGGTGCGCGTGGGCCACCTGGCCGGCGAGGACGCCGCGGAAGCCCTCCGGGAGCGCATCCAGAAGTACGGGATCGAGTCCTTCGTGACGAGGAATGATTAGGGGAAGGAGCATTTCGGATTTGGGATTTGGGATTTGGGAAAACAACTGCCTGGCCCAACGGGCCTTGACGCGCGTGTGCCATTTCCCTTTTTACTTTTTACTTTTCACTCCTCACTCCTCACTCCTCACTTTCCCTTCTCACTTCTCCCCCGCCCCAGAAGCCATAAAGGTGAGCCACAAGGTTCTCGCCCTGGGCCCGTCGAAGTCGAGGAAAAACACCCCCTGCCAGCGCCCGAGGAGCAGGTTCCCCTGGCGCACCGGCACCAGGGTCTGGCTGCCCACGAGAAGGGCTTTGATGTGGGCGTCCGAGTTCCCCTCTTCGTGCTTGAAATTGGCGCCTTCAGGCACGGTCCGCTCGAGCCAGGCGAGAATGTCCTCCCTTACCGTGGGGTCGTACTTTTCGTTGACCCCAACGCCGCAGGTGGTGTGAGGGCAGTAGACCTGGACGAGCCCGGTCCCTCCCCACTGACGGCAAGCCTGCTGTACGTCGCGCGTAATGTCTACGATTTCGCAGCGCTTCTGCGTCGTCACCGAAAGTTCCATGGCCGTCCTTCCTCCAAAATCCTAATATAGCGCATTCGGGGCCCTCCGGTCCGTGACGGGGGGCACAAGGCAGCGGCTTTTCCGTCCACGCGATGCATCCGGGCCCTCTGTCCCCGCGTTCCGCGCTGAAAATTACGTTCAATCAGAAGGCGGGCGGCCGGGGAGTGATATGATTCGGCGTGGGCCGTCCCTCACGCGGACCGATGTGAGGGAACGGGTGCTGGAGGCTTATTTGGCTGATCTTGCATGGTGCGCGGCCGATCCTCACTTCGAGAAAAACGACCAGGCCCTGACGGTGTTCTTCTCATGGCTTGAGGCGTTCCGCGCCTCCCAGACGCCTTACCTCATCCTTCTGGGAGACCTCTTCCAGGTCTGGGTGGGCCTTCCGGCGGTTCAAACTCCAGAACAGTCCGGCGTCATCGCCGCGCTCGGCACGTTGGCCGCCGCGGGGAGGACGGTCGTGTACCTCCGGGGCAACCGGGACTACTTCATCGAGGAGCCATTGCGCGAAGCAGGCCTCTTGCTGCGAGACGAGTGGGACATGGAGGCCCCTTCCGTTGGAAGAGTCCGCTTCGAACACGGGGACCTGATCAACACCTCCGATCAGCACTACCTTCGCTGGCGAGAGATCTCACGGTCGGGAACCGTCCGGGCCCTCTTCCAGCTTCTCCCCCCCGAACGGCAGAAGGCCGTCGCGCGGCGCTTGGAGCAGAGCCTAAGCGGAACCAACGCCTACTACAAGAGCTACCGGCCCCGGCAGGAAATGGAGCGCTGGGCGCGGCGTCTGGCTGCCGAGGGGGTTCAGGCGGCCGTGCTGGGCCATTTCCACGTGGATGAGGTATCCAGGACCGCAGGGGTGGACATTCGTTTCGTGCCCCAGTTCCGTGAGGACGGGGCTTTTCTGCGCATCGCGGCAAACGGCGCGGCCAAGCTGGACCGCTTTTCTGCCGCGCCAAAGCTGTAGCACTCCACGTCCGCGCCGAGGCGAGCCGTCCATCCGCGATTTTCCCTTGACGCCGCCGCGAAGACTGCGCGCGGTCCGGTTGGGGCTCAGCCGCTCGCTTTGGCCGTCTTGCTCTCGCTGGACACCTCGGGCGTATCGGGCTCGGTCTCAACCGTGAGATAGAAGGTTTTGGCCGTGCCGATTCGGGCGTTGACGTAGTCGAAGTTCACGTAGAAGCTTTCGGTGCCCCCCGGCTTCGTGCCGGCGATCTTTGTCCCCGTCGTGCCGCAGGCAACCAGGTTGCCGTCCGCGTCGAAGAGCGCGATGGCCACCTGAACGCGGGTCCGCACTTTCCCGTAGTTCTTGAGGTTGACCGTGGCCTGGTCGCGGCCCTTGATGTTCAGCTTGCGGGGTCCCACGTAGGCGGGGAGTTCGAACTGCACGTCCATGAGCTCGATGTCGCCTACGCTGGTTCCAAGCCGAATCCATTTCTCCGCCGCGAAGTCGTAGCGCTGGCTGAAGAATTCGGCGTTCAGGGGCAGGACGGCGAAAAGGGACGCGAGCAGAACCGTCACGAGGCTAAGGCGCTTCATCATCTCCTCCTGTGGTGAGGGTCGATTCCCAGCGAGAAAGGATCCGGTCCCAATGGGCCCGGTCCGGGGTGAGGACGGCGGCGGCGGCGAGCTGCCAGAGGCATAGAAGGGCCAGCTTCCATGTGGGCCCCGCGCCTAGGGACGCCGCCGTGATGGCCACCATGCCCATGCTCTCACCGGCCGCCAGCAAGAAGGCGAGGGTGAGGAAGGCGTAAGACGACATGGCCTTGAGGTCTTTGATGCCCTTCGCTTTAAGGGCTCCGGGCCGAAAGGCCAGCCATCGGCCCAGAAACACGGCCGCCAGGCAGGCGACGCCGTAGCCGAGGGCTAGGTCCGCCAGGGGAAGGCGCGTGACCCGCGGCTGGGGCCCCAGGCCAAGGACCGCGAAAAAATAAAGGGCCGCCGAGGCCGCGTAGACCCAAAAGAAAACGCGGTAGGCGCGCATCTTGCCAAAGAGCGCGGCCAGGTCGCTTTCGCTCAAGGGACGCACGAGGGGGCCTCCTCCCGGTCAAAATCGTACAAACCGCGGTCCATGAGAAACCTGGGCTGGACGCGGGTCATGGCCGCGAGAACCGAGGTGCGGGCCTGGGGATACCGCCGGGCTACCTCCGCCACCAAGGCCTTCATGCGGGCCCGCTCCTGCTCACGGCCCGCGCAGAGCCAGCACCCGCAGTCGATGAGGGGGAAGCCCTGCTCTGCGGCGAAGTCGATGAGAAAAGACTCGGGCGTGCAGAGGAGGGGCCTGATGACGGTGATGCGCCCGTTTTCGGCGAGCATCTTGGGCGCCATGGACTTGAGGGTGCCCTCGAAGAAGAGATTCATGAGGAGGGTCTCGGCGGCGTCGTCCAAGTGGTGGCCCAGGGCGAGTTTGTTGCACCCGAGGCGCGTTGCAGCACCGTAGAGTCTCCCCCGGCGCAGCCGGGAGCAGAGGGAGCAGTGGGGTGAGCCGGGCCGGAGCTTCTCCTCCACGATCGCGGTGATTTGGGTGTGCTCCAGGTGAAAGGGAATGCCTCTTTCGCGAAGGTAGGCTTCAATTCGATGGGATTGGAACTGCTCGCTGCCGTTGTGAATGGTGAGGCCCACCACGTCGAAGGGCACGGGGGCCTTGCGCCGCAGAGCCCAGAGCAGGTGGAGGAGGCTGAAGGAGTCCTTGCCCCCGGACAGGGCCACGGCGATCCGGTCTCCCGATCGTATGAGGGAGAAATCTCCGATCGCCTTGCCTACCCGGTGAAGGAGGGTCCGCTCCAGCCTCGGGCCCGTGGCCGCCTCGCTCCGCATGGAGTAAGGATAGCATGGCGACAGGGGAAAGGCGGAAGGGAAAATCGGAGTTCGGAATTCGGAAGGGCCGTGATGAGGAGATGAGGGGATGAGGAGATGAGGAGATGGGGAAGAGCACGAACCATACGGGTGGCTCACCACTCACTGCTCACTCCTCACTCCTCACTCCTCACTCATTCACCGCTCCCACCGGACCGGCCTTCTTTCGGAAACGCGCCGGGTCCAGCCCCAGTTCCTCCATCTTTTCGTAGAGGCGCGAGCGGCTCAGGTCGAGGGCCTTGGCGGCGAGGGAGACGTTGCCGCGGCTGCGCTCCAAGGCGCGGGTGATGGCCTCCGCTTCGGCGCCGGCGCGGGCGCCTTCGAGGCCGCCGGGGGGGGGAGATGCGCCTGCGCCGTGAACCTCGGCCGGAAGGTGCTCAAGGGAGGGCATGGCGGGACCCGCCAGAAGTA
>JAKAKG010000120.1 GCA_021813555.1 Acidobacteriota bacterium | reverse complement strand
GGTTCACGCCGCCACCTTCGCCATGGTTTTGACCCGCGAACTTGACCTGATGGGGACGCCGGCGGAAGCTATGGAGGGGGAAGGACCCCTGTGTGGAGTCTCAGAACCAGCTTGAATCATGTGGCAAGGCCGGAGACGCCACGCTTCCCAAGGGACTCCGCCCCTGGCTGGCTGCGGCAGGCTGTTACCCCGACAGAGCGGAGGAGTGCCTTCCTCGCACCCCTTCGTGTCCTGCCGGGCCGTCCGGACGTATTCGGCAAACCGCGGGTGCGGGACACCGGCAGGCCGCGGCCTGCCACCGGACAGTCCGCCCGCGAGGCGAGGCCGCCGCGGCTCGGTGGTGTATACTTTTGGGGTCGGGGGAGCCATGGGCGTGAGACCGTACACCGTGCTACACAACGAGCGGAGGGGGCCGTATTGCACGCTCACCGTGGGAGGTGAGGTGGAGCCCTCGGAGCCGGGGCAGTTCTACATGGTCCGCGGGGATTGGGGCGCCGACCCCCTCCTGCCCAGGCCCTTGTCCATCCTGGGGGAGGATCCGGCGGCGGGCACCCTCTCGTTCCTTCTCAAGGTCGTAGGCCGTGGATCGAGCCTTCTGTTCGAACTGGAGCCCGGCCACAAGGTCACGGCCCTGGGACCCTTGGGACGACCTTTCCCCATGCCTCCCGCGCCAGGCGGCCCCCCGGTGGCCCTCGTGGGAGGCGGCGTGGGTGTCCCCCCCCTCGTCTTCCTGGCACGGCGCCTGGCGGCCGAGAGGATCCCCTACGCGTTCCTTCAGGGAGCCCGGACCAAGGACGACCTCCTGCTCGTGGAGGACCTCGCGGCCCTGGGCACGCCTCCTCTATGCACGACGGAGGACGGAAGCGCCGGTGCGAAGGGGCTGGTGACAGCCCCGCTGGCCGTGGCGCTGGACGCGGGCCTCGGGGCGGTTTACGCCTGCGGGCCCGAGGGCATGCTCAAGGCCGTGGCGGGCATGTGCGCGGGACGGGTCCCCTCCCACCTGAGCCTGGAAGCCCGCATGGGGTGCGGCTACGGCGTGTGCCTGGGCTGCGTGGTCCCCATCTCGCGCGGCGGCGCTCGCGTCTACGAGCGCGTCTGCCAGGAGGGGCCCGTGTTCGACGGGGAGGCGGTCCTATGGGAGTAGACCTCGCGGTCACCCTCGGCTCGGTGCGCCTGAACAATCCCGTCATGCTGGCCTCAGGGTGCTGCGGCTACGGCATGGACATGGAGCCGCACTTGGACCTGAACCGCCTCGGCGGGGTGTGCCTCAAGGGCCTCTCCATGGCCGGCTCCGAGGGCAACAAGCCCCCGCGCATCTGGGAAACCCAGGGGGGCATGCTCAACGCCATCGGCCTGCAGAACATCGGCGTCTCCCGGTTCCTCGCTGAAAAGGCGCCCAAGCTGCGGACCTACGGCACGGCCTTCGTGGCCAACTTTTACGGGCACACGGTGGACCAGTACATGGAGGCCGCCAGGGCCCTGGGCGAGGAGCCCGCGCTGGCGGCGCTGGAGATGAACATCTCCTGTCCCAACATCCAGGAGGGCGGCATCCAGTTCGGCACGGATCCGGCCTCCGTCTACAAAGTGACCAAGGCCTGCCGCGGCGCGACGAAGAAACCTCTCTGGGTGAAGCTCAGCCCCAACGCCGCCGACGTGGCCGCCACGGCGAAAGCGGCACAGGACGCGGGCGCGGACGCCCTCACGTGCATCAACACCATGCCCGCCATGGCCATCGACGTGGAGCGGCGGGAGTTTCGCATCTCCAACAAAGTCGGCGGCCTGAGCGGACCTGCCCTCAAACCCATCGCCGTGCGCATCGTCTACCAGGTGGCCAAGGCCGTCACGATCCCCGTGGTGGGCATCGGCGGCGTGGCCACGGCCGCGGATGCCCTTGAGTTTATCCTCGCGGGAGCCAAGGCCGTGCAAGTGGGCACGGCGCTCTTCGTGGACCCGCAGTGCCCTTACGCCATCCTGCGCGGCATCGAGGACTACTGCGCCCGCCACGGCTTCCCTTCGGTGGAATCACTCGTGGGCCAGGTCAAGGATGGCGCCCCCATGCCGAAATGCCATGAGTAACGGGAGCACGGAAGCGGGTAGCGGGGAGAAGGTGGCTCTTTCTCCTCCCTGCTCCCTGCTCCCTTCCCCATAGGCCCGCTTCGGAGGAGTCCATGTCTGAGTTAATCATCGCCGTGGATGTGCGCGAGGAGACTAAGCTCCAGGACCTGCTGTCCGCCTTGAGCGGCCAGCCCGTCTGGATCAAGCTGGGGTTCGAGTCCCTGTACGCCTTCGGCCTTTCCCTGGTGGAGCGGGTCAGATCCCGCGGCTTCAGGGTCTTCGCGGACGTGAAGCTCCACGACATCCCCAACACGGTGGGCGCCGCCTCCCGCGTGGTGACGCGCTCCGGGGCCCAGCTCTTCAACGTCCACTGCTCGGGGGGCCACGCCATGTGCGCCTCGGCCCGGGAGGAGTCCGCCGAGGAAGCTTCCAAACTGGGCCTGCCCAGGCCCCTCGTGGTGGGCGTCACCATCCTTACGAGCCTTTCCGTGGACGACATCCACGCCGTGGGCTATCTGGGAACCACCCAGGAGGCGGCCCTGCGGCTGGCCGGCATCGGCCAGCGGGCGGGATTGGACGGCGTGGTGTGCTCCGTGCAGGAGGCGGCCAGCGTCAAAGGAGCCTTCGGAGCGACCTTCCTGACGGTCTGCCCGGGCATCCGGCCTGCGGGCGCGGACGTGCAGGATCAGAAGCGTGTCTCTACGCCGCGAGGCGCGGTTCTGGCAGGGGCGGACTTCCTCGTGGTGGGCCGTCCCGTGACGGGGGCCATGGATCCGGGGGCGGCGTGCGCCGCGCTCCTTCGCGAGATGAACGGATAAGGCGGAGCCGCATCAAGCCATGGACCTGTGGAGAGCGCTGAAATCTCGGTATTACGTGCCGTCCGAGAAGGACGCGCTCCTTGCCGGCGCCTGGAACCGCGCCACGCGGCGCCGCGTGCCGCAGTTTCCTCGGACCGTCCAATTTGAGACCCACTCCGCCTGCAACGCCGCGTGCGTCTTCTGCCCTTACCCCGCCACCGCGGCGGGCCAGCCCAAGGGGCGCATGCCGCCTGAACTCTTTCACAAAATCGTGGACGAAATGGCTCGCCACGACGTTCGCCGCATTTCTCCCTACCTCAACAACGAGCCCTTCCTCGACCCGGACATGGTGGAAAAAATCCGGACCCTCCACGAAAGGATTCCGAGGGCGAAGCTCGTGCTCACCACCAACGGATCACTTCTGGATGAGGCCACGGTGGACGGCCTGCTCGCCGCGGATGCCCTCCACGCCCTCTACCTGTCCATCCAGGGCGTGGACAGGGAGGGGTACGAGGCGTCCACGGGAGGGGCGCTGAATTTCGAGGACGTCATGTCGAACGCCCTCAGCCTCATCGCCAAGTGGAAGGCCGCCGGGGGCCGGAGGCGGTTCAAGCTCGTGATTACTATGGTCCGGACCAGCAAAATCGACGTGGAGAAGGCGGCCGCCTTTTGGCGGGAGAAGGGAGTGGCGAGCCAGTGGACACCCTTGGAAAACCGGGGCGGCAACACCGCCCTGGGCCCCGGCCTGATCCCCGAAAAGGGGACCATGCGGCGTTTCGCCCGCTGCGCGCGGCTTTTCAAGCAGGCCTACATCCTCTGGAACGGCGACATGGTTCTTTGCTGCACGGATTACACCCGGAGGGTCGTCCTGGGGAACGTGGGCGAGTCGTCCATCGCCGACGTGTGGAATTCGCCCAAGGCGAGCGGCGTCCGTCGCCTGTACGCGGAGGGGCGCATGGATCTCATTCCCCTGTGCAGGGAATGCGCGATCTGCGACACGACGGAGGACGGCAGCTTCCGTTGATCCGCCGCACCCATGTCCTCCCCGTCCACTTTTCTCTTTTCACTTTTAACTTTTAACTAAAAGCGGCCGCCCGGGGAGGGCGGCCGCGGTGTTCCACGACGAAGGTGCCGCGCTACTTGGCCGGTTTGGCCGCGGGCGCCGGGGCCGCGGGGGGCGGGATGGTGTAGGCCGAGTTGAACCGGGCGAGGACCAGATCGGTCTGGTCCACGGCGGCCGAGTTCCACACGAGCCGGTCGCCGCCCGTGCTCAGAATCACGTCCCAGCCGTTCTCCTTGGCCACTGCGTCCACCACGGGCTCAAAGGCCGCCTTCAGGCGCTCTTCCGCCGCCTGTTGGCGCTGCTGGTATTCCTGCTGGGCTTTCTGCTGCATCTGCTGGAGCTCCCCCTGAAGGAGAGCAATCTCCTTTTCCCGGGTCTGCTTTTGATCGGCGTTCAGCTTGCCCTCGTCCTTCTTGAGCGCCTCTTGTTTGGTGCGAATGGCCTCGGCCTTGGGCTGCATGGCGGCCCGCACGCCGTCGCCCCAGGTTTGGAATTCAGCCTGGATGGATTTGGACAGGTTGGACTCCCGGATGATTCGCCCCATGTCCAGCACCACGACGACCGCCGCCTTCTTGGTGGGTTTCGCCGCGGCCTCTGGCTGCGCCGTGGTGGAGGCGGGCACGCGAGAGTCGGCGGCCCATGAGCCCGCGGCGGTGAGGACGATGGCGACGGCGGCGATGAATGCTTTCATCTCGTTCTCCTTGAAAAGGCTCTTGCAGGGGGCCGTAGCCGGGACCATCCTCGGCCTTTTGGCCCCCGAGCCTGAGCCTTAAGTGGATGATTATACACACATTAGCCGCGCAACGCTAACCCCGTTGCGCGGACGGGGGGCAGGCCCCATATTAGGCTCAAGAAACGGGATATGGATCCTAGCCGCACTGCCCCGTTGAGGAGGCAACCATGAGACGAATCGCATGCTCTGTCGTCCTTCTGTCGGCCTTGCTTTCCATAACGGCCCTCTGGGCGGACGGAAACAGGGCGCACATTCGGTACGACGTAGACCCGGCCACGGCCGTGCCACCGGCCACCGTAATCAAGAACTCGGAGGGCATCACGGTCGTGATCTTTAAGGTGCCCGCCATCAAAGCCGGGGACACCTTCGCCTTCCGGGCGGACATGTCGTGCAAAAGCACCAGGGGACCCTACCCCGTCACGGCCACCGTCTACACCCAGTCCAGCGGCAAAACCGCCGCCGCGGCCGACCCACCCTCCGTGAGCCTTACCGCCCCCGACACTCCAGCGAGCGCGCTCGTCACGATCACGGTGCAGCCATCGGGAGACGGCGCCTCCAAGCTCAAAGCTCACGTGAAGGCCGATCCTCCGCCGGGGAGCCACATGGGCACAGGCGCCGGGATCAAGGTGGTCATCATGAAGGGAACGGCCACGGCCTGGGTGCAACCGGAGGAGCAAATGCTCCTGGACGTGCTGGACGCCCTGGAACCCGAGGCCCCGCCTCGGGACGATAGGCCTTGAACGGCACGCCAGCGCGTCGATGCCGGGACCTCAAAACCGGATGACGTTGCCCACGACGATCTGAAACTTGTCCATGCCCGGTTCCTTCACGAGGGGCACCGCGATTGTGAGGGAGAGAACCCGCCCGAAGGTGCTCTTCAGGTTGCCGAAGCGGAGGCCTCCTCCCACGTCCGCGTAGGTTCTGGTGAAACGCCCCCCGGGCAGACGCATGGCCCCCGCGTCCGCGTAAGCCACGAATCCCACCTGCGCGAGGCCCCACAGGGTCCAGGGGGTGATGATCCGGTCCTCCGCCGAGAAGAGCCAACGCCGGTCCCCCGTCCGGAAATGGTTGGGATAGCCCCTGAGCCCGTCGAAGCCGCCGATGTAGAGGGTGTCCTCGGGATCAAGGCGGTAGCCCGCCGTGAGCTGGAGATCGGCCGCCAGGGTCTGGCGGGGCAGGCTCTGGTTGTACAGGGACCACTCGGCCATCCCAAGCACGTCTCTTCCCCCCTCCCGCTCCCGGCGGCCATGGCCTTGGGCCTGGAAAAGGAGGAGCGTATCGCCTCGAAGCCTCGTCCCCTTGGTCGCCGTGAACTGGCCGTACCATGCGTCGGCAGCACCGCCGAGGGCCTTGCCCATCCACCCCGCGTGGATTTCCGCGTCCCACCCCAGGTTGATGTCCTCCGTGCGCGCCACCGATTGAATGTCCTCGAAGGTTTGGTAGCGGTCCTGGCTCACTCCCCAATAGCCCAAGATGCCCCGAAAGCGCCGGGGCGAGAGGTCGGGCGCCGGAAGCTCTCCCGGGCGGAGGACGGTCAAAGGACCGTAGGAGGCCTGCATGGAGCGGAGTTCGGCTCCCACGCGCCAGGCCGTCCGCTGGTTGAAGTGATACAGCCACCGGCCGAAGAGCGTCACGTCCTGCTGGAGGGCGTGGAAGGCGTAGATCTTGTGGTCGTCCGTGTAGAGGGTCTCCACGTTGCGGGTGTCGTAGGCCTCCACCCCCGCGGACCACCGGGCCGAAAGCTCGTAGAAGGGCCGCTCCACTTGGAGGCGGCGCCCTCGTCCATCGGAGAGCCTCTGGTAGCCGACGCTCAAGGTCCACCGGGAACCGAAGAGGAGGGGGTCACCGTAGGCGAATTCGTCGGTGGTCCGCTCCGTGTCCTTTTCGTGGCTCAGGAGGAGCTCTTTGCCGTACCCCAGCAGGTTCACTTCGTGGAGGCGCACCCGCCAGATGTTCTGGCCCCCCGCGCTGCTGAATTTGAGGCTCCCCTTCAGGCTCCAGCCGTCGTGAACCCAAACCACGGCCTGCACCGAACCTGGACCCGCGGCCATGGGCGTGATGGTGGCGTCCTGGACCCACGGCAGGGCCCGCAACAGGCGCTCGGACTCATGGATGGTGGGCGCGTCCACCTTGTCGCCCATCTTGAAGAGGAGGAGTTCTCTGATGACACGCTCACGCGTCCGGATGTGGATGAAGTCCGCCGCGCGGCCCAGCCAGTAGTCCTCGTCGGGTTTGCTCAGGTCGAAGACGTTGGCCACGTTGATCTTCAGCGCGCCGATGCGGGCGCCTTCCGCCTCATACCGGAGCCAGGGATCATCTTCGGCCCGAGCCGCCAGGGCCGCCAGGATGATCACCGCCGCCACCGCGCCTCGCCGCCAGATCCTCATTCCGCCTCCCCTGGCCGGCTCCTTAAGGCTTCAAGTTGGCCTTAAAGAACTCGAGCATCCGGGTGAACAGATCGCGCCGCGCTTCCTTGCCCGCGATGCCGTGGTCCATGCGCGGGTAGTAGGCCATCAGGAACGGCTTTTCAGCCTTGTAGAGGGCGTCCGCCATGCGGGCGCTGTTCTCGAAGTGGACGTTGTTGTCCATGAGGCCCTGGGCCAGGTAGTAGGGCACGTGAAGGCCGCTCGCGCCATTCACCGGCGAGCTGTCCTTGTACCCTTCGGGATTGTCCTTGGGCAGCTTGAGGTAGCGCTCCGTGTAGCAGGCGTCGTAATTGAGCCAGTCCGTCACGGGAGCCACGGCGAAGCCGCACGCGTAGGCACCCGCATGGGTGAGCGCGTAGGTCGTCATGAATCCGCCGTAGCTCCAGCCCCAGAGGCCGATTCTGGACCCGTCCACGTAGGGCAGCTTCTTGAGGGCCTCCAGGCCCGCGAGCTGGTCCGCCAGTTCGGCCTTGCCCAGGCGCTTGAAAAGCACATCCTCAAAAGCCTTACCGCGGCGGGCCGAGCCTCGGTTGTCCACGGCGAAGCACACGAACCCGTTCTGCGCGAAGAGCTGGCCGATGGGGATCCAGCGGCCGTTCCAACGGTCCTGCACGATCTGGGCGTGGGGGCCGCCGTAGACTTCGGCGATGACCGGGTATTTCTTGGCGGGATCGAAGTCCCTGGGCTTGATGACCCACGCGTTCAAGGCAGTGCCGTCGGGAGTGGTGATGGTCATGAACTCGGGGCGGACGAACCCGTACTCCTCCAGTTCGGGAGCGGGGTTGGGCGCCACCACCCGGGCCTTGCCGTCTTTCAGCGAGACCAGGGATAGGACATCGGGGACCGCCGCGGAGGAGGCGCTGTCCAGGTACCAGCTCGCATCGGGAGAGCAGGTAGCCGCGTGCCATCCGCGGCCATCCGAGAGGCGGGTCTCCTTCTCGCCCTTGAGGTCCGTCCGGTAGATCTGGCACCCCGTGGCGCCGTCTCGGCCGCAGCTGAACACCACCCGCCCCTGAGCCTCGTCCACGCCGAGGATGGCGTCCACCACCCACGGGCCTCTGGTGAGCTGGAGGGGCGGCTTTCCGTCGAGGCTGCACAGGTAGATGTGGCTGGTGCCGTCGCGCTCGCTGAGCCAGAGGAACCGGCCGTCTTTGAGGAACATCGGATCGGGAGGGACGTTCACCCAAGTGGGCCACGCCTCTTCCAGAACCTTGCGGGGCTCGCCCGCCTCCAGTCCCGCCTGGTAGAGGACGAGGCGGTCCTGGGCGCGGTTGTAGAGGGCGTAGAGGAGGCCCGTTCCTCTCGGGAGCCAGAGGGCCCTGGGAAGGTACCCTCCGCCCGACACGGCTCCCGCCACGTCGTGGACGGGGCCGCCCTCGGCCTGCACCCAGTGGAGGCTCACGCGAGGCAGGACGTCGCCGGGCCTGGGGTAGAACTGGGGCTTCACTTCCGGATGGTTCACGCTCTCGTCCACCATGGGATCTTGGTAGACCCCCGTCTCGTCGAAGCGCAGGAACGCCACCTTGGTGCCGTCGGGGCTCCACCACAAGGCCCGGTCCATGTCGAGCTCTTCGCCGTAGAGCCAGTCCACGGCGCCGCAGGTGATGAAAGGAGCCTTGCCTTCAGCGAGGGTCGTCCTCGCTCCGTCGGCCAGATGCTCGGCGTAGAGATTTCCCCTCGCCGTGAAAGCCACCCGGGTCTCGTCGGGCGAGAAGGCCACCGTCTCCGCCCCCTCCTCCTCCGTGGCCAGGCGTTTCAGGGTTCGGGTCGCAAGGTTCCAGAGGCACGGTCCGCCGGAGGTTTCTAGGAGAAGATAGGAGCCCTTGGGCGAGATGCGGTAGGAGCGAAACGCCGCCTGGGCCGCCTCCTCGCCTTTGAGGTTCGCAAGTTGGGCGAAGGCCTCCCGAAAGGCCGTCTGGGTTAGGACGGGCGTCTTAGCCAAGGTTGCGGGATCGCAGGCCATGAGGTCCCCCGCCTTGCCCTTCGCTCCCGGCTCCAGATAGTAAAAGGCCTTGGAGTCGGGCGCCCACGTCACCTCCCGGGGCTGGCCCCCGCCGAAGGCACCGGGGCGCAAGGCCTCGGCCACGGTGAGGTCCTTGCGCGGCGATGCGGCGGACGCCGCCGAAACCAGGAGGGCGGCGGCGAGAACGGCGAAGGTCAGGGATCTTCTCATGGCTTGCTCCTCCAAAGGTGGCCAGGGGGTATTGTAACCCTTCATGCCCCCGCCCTCTGCTATACTTTTTCTTGAGCAGCAAGCGGCCAGCCAGCGTACGACGGGAGGGAGCCATGCCGAACACGAGTGAGCAGTTTTACGAAAAGTGCCGTGCCATCCACGACCTCCAGGAGGTGCAACAGCTCCTGGAGTGGGACATGCAGGTCATGATGCCGCGCAAAGGCGTGGATCAGCGGGGCAACCACCAGGCGGCCCTGGCCACGGCCATCCACGAGAAGGTGACGGAGCCCGGGCTGGGCGGCCTCATCGAAGAGCTCGCCGCGAGGCAGGACCTGGGCATCGGCCTGGCCGCCGACGTCCGCGAGGCCAAGCGTGCCCGCGACCGGGCCGTGAAAGTCCCGGCCCGCCTCGTGGCCGAGCGGGCCCAAGTCTGCGCCCTTGCCCAGGTGGCCTGGGAAGAGGGCAAAAAGAACAACGACTTCGCGGCCTTCAGGCCCCACCTGGAGGCCGTGCTCAACATCGTGCGGGAGATGGCCCGGGCCATCGGAGGTGACCAGAACCCCTACGACGCCCTCCTGGATGAATACGAACCGGGCATGACCGAAGGGGCCCTCACGGCCACGTTCTCGGACCTTCGCGACCGTCTCGTGCCCCTCCTGGACAAGATCAAGGGCGCCCGGCGAAGGCCCTCCCAGGACCTCGTGAAGCGCCCCTATTCCCTGGCCGCCCAGGAAGCCTTCAGCCGCCGCGTCATGGCGGACATGGGGTTCGACACGGAAGCGGGACGCATGGACGTGTCGGCCCACCCCTTCACCAACGGCACCTTCAGGGACGTGCGCATCACCACGCGCTACCAGGAGACCTTCCTGAACATGGCCCTCTTCGGCACCATGCACGAGGCGGGCCACGCCCTCTACGAGCAGGGGCTCGACCCGGAACGCTACCGGGATCCGGCGGGCCAGTACTGCTCCCTCGGCATCCACGAGTCCCAATCGCGGTTCTGGGAGAACATGATCGGCCGGTCCCGGCCCTTCTGGCGGCGGTATTTCCCGCAACTCAAGGCCGCGTTCCCGGGGGTCCTGGACGGGGTGGCCGAGGAGGAGTTTTACGGCGCCGTGAACGTGGTGGAGCCCTCCCTCATCCGCGTGGAGGCCGACGAGGTCACCTACAACCTCCACATCATCCTCCGCTTCGAGCTGGAGAGCGCCCTGTTGGCGGGCAAGCTGGAGGCGGCGGACCTCCCTGCCGCATGGAACGAAAAGATGCGCTCCTTCCTCGGCATCGTGCCACCGGACGACCGGGAAGGCGTCTTGCAGGACGTCCACTGGAGCGTGGGGCTCATCGGCTACTTCCCCACCTACGCCCTGGGCAATCTCTACTCGGCCCAGTTCGCCCGCGCCATGAGGCGCGACATGCCCGATCTCGACGAGCGGGTGGCCGCGGGAAAGCTGGGGGACGTGAAGGCCTGGCTTAACGCCAACATCCACGTCCACGGCCGCCGGTACCTTCCCCAGGACCTCTGCGCCAAAGTGACCGGCGAGCCCCTGTCGGCCGATTCCGCTTTGGAGTATCTCAACGCCAAGTTCGGGGAGATTTACGGGTTCTAGGGGACAGGGAGCAGGGAGCGGGGAGCAGGGAGCGGGGAGCAGAAAGAACGCGCTGTGCCCCATCGCTGCCTGCGCTCCCTGCTTCCTTCTTCCGGCTTCCTGTTTCCTGAACTCTACCCTGCACGCCCCTCCGCGGCACCGACCAGCGCCGCAACTGCATCGGCGCCGCGGGGAAACTCTCGGACGCCGAGGGTGGCGGGACCGGGCTCCAGGAGCAGGGCCGAGGGGCCTTGCAGGTGGAGGACTACCGTGCGGGCAGCCCCTGCCTTCCGCACGGTGAGACCGGCCGCCGTCTCGGCGAAGCCCATGAGGCGCAAACGCGCGGCGGGGCCAGCGGGGCTCCATCCCTTCCCATTCTTCGCGGCGAGCCCTTTGACGGACAATCCTTCGAGGGCGGCGCCGAGGGCCGAGGGGTCTTGGACCAGCACCCTCAACTCGGCGGTCCAGGCGGGGTGAGCGAGCCATGAGGGATCGGGGTCGGCGAGCGAGCGGGCCAGGGCCTCCGCGTCCCTGGGAGCCCGGCCGCGCAGGAGCGCTGAGAGGGCCACCGCCTCGCGGGCCGCGAGGGTGAAGGCGATCTCCCCTCCCGCTGGAAGGCCCGGCGCTGTCGCCGCGGCAACGCTCCTGACCTTGCCGTAGATGGACCAGTGGGCCGCCGTCACCAGGCACGCGGCAAGGACCACGACCCAGACCGTCCAGTAGGTCACGAAGCCCCAAGGCAACAGACGGAACAAGCCGCACACGGAGAAGGCCGCGAACCAGAAGGCGAGGTAACGGCCCCGGTTCTTATAAAGGACGCCTCCGAACCGGTCCCGGCCCAGGGTGACGTGGTTGGCCACCATGAGGCCCAGAACCGCCCCCAGAGCAACCGCCCCCAAGAAGAAGCCCCCTCGCAGAAAGACCCAGATGATGTCCATGGGGTTGAAGGCCTGCGTGAAGCCCTTGAGATCAAGGGATCCGAACACCACCCGCCAGAGGTTGAGGGCGAACAGGATGGCGGTGCAGAAGACGACTACCGCGGGCAGGAGGAGGAGGGCCCTCAGAGCCGGCCGCCTCGTCTGCCTGAAAAGGGCGATGCGCCGGGAGATCTCCGCCAGGGTGGCGTAGAGGGCCGTGGAATAGCAGAGCTTGAGGAAGAGGGTGATCAGAAAGAAGGCGCCCGTGGTGAAGAAAGAGAGAATCTTGAGGCCCAAGTTGGCCTGGGGCGCGAAGGCCGCGTCAAGAACCATGGCGTCCTCCGTCCACATGGAGGCGGAGCCACCCTTCGGCCTCGGCCTCCGGGAGGGGATAGCGAAGGAGAAAGCCTTCCGCGTCGCGGCGGCACTCCACCGCCGAACCTCCTTTGAACGCCAGGTGCACCATGGCGGCGCCCCCGCGTCCGAAAAGGGAGAGGGTCCACGCCTTCTCCGGCTGGGCCAGCCACACCATGGCCGCGGCCGCAAAGGGATTGGGCGCGCCGTCGCTCAGGAGTAGCCCCCGGGACGTGAGACTCTTGGCCACACCGGCCTCGGCCGTGCTGCCCGCGGGAACCTCGGCGGCCCCTCCAAGGGGATCCGCCAAGGGAGATTCGGGAGCGAGCTTCAGGTCCAGAACCTGGAGGAGATAGCGGGCCTCGCCCAGGCTCAGGCGTGTCTCGATCATGGAGACTCCCACCGGCCCCAGAGGCCAAATCCGATCTTAAAGGCGTGCACGGCCCTGCGAAGAACGACGTGGGTGCAGGCGCGCATATCCTCTCCGAAGGTGGCCACGGGGGGCGCATGAAGAGGCTCCTCCTCGGGCCACTGGGCGCGCAGGGCCCCCGCGCGCCGCAGGGCGTCGAGGCCCGCGGCCCAACGGTCCTGAGACCCGGCACGCCGCGCGGCCTCCCCGTGCAGCGCGCCGAAGCGGCCTTGTGCCGATCCCGCGTAGGAGGCCGACGCGTCGCCTCCGGCCACAAGAGAGCGCTCATAGGTGAACGGGGGGACGCCCAGGGGCGCGAGCTTCATGGCCTCTCGCGCGACGGCGGAGGGAGCGGGCGAAGCCTTGGCCCCCGCGTCCTCGTCGCGCAGGAAGAGGGTCGAGGCCACGCCCAGGAGATAGGCGTCTTCCGCCACGTCCGACGGAGAGAGGTTCTCGTACCACGCGGGAGACGACTGGATGAAACCCCGGAGCCTGCCGAAGGCGTCCTCCTGCCAGCCGTCTTTCCAAAACTCGGCCATCGCCGCCTCCCTTCGCCTCAGGCTTCGCGCGGATTGAAGGTCATGACGGTGTTGCTGACCCTGATGTGGTCTCCGTCTTGGAGGGCCATGGGCGCGGTAATCCTGACCTCGTTCACGAAGGTGCCGTTGCTGCTCCCCAGGTCCTCCACGGACCACACCCCCGCCGGATCGCGGCGGAACCTGGCGTGGTGCCGGGAGATGCCCGGATCGTTGATGACCATGCCGTTGTCCGCCTGGCGTCCGAGCCCTAGCCCGTCCACGAGGGCGCAGGCCGTTCCCGCCAGGGGCCCCGCGTCCACCACCAGGCGCGCGAGATTCATGGTGGGGCCGTCCAGGATGACCGTGGCCTCCGCGCCCTGCTCGGGTACCTCCGCGGGAAGGGCGGGCGGGGGGGCAAAGACGAGCTTCATGGTCTCGTCCAGGTCGCCGGCGAGGATCGTGGAAAGGGCCGCGTCGCCTCCGCTCAAGGACACCAGGAACAGGTCGAAGGCGGACCGCACGAGGAGGAGGACGTCGTGGGCCAGCCCGCCGCGCACGGGGGCCGTCACGGAGAGGGCCGCCCTCGCGCTGGAGTCGCGGAAGCCCGCCTCGAGGAAGGCCCCGGGGTTGGTGAGCTCGCACACCATCCTATCGTTTTGGATGCCCAGGCGCTCCAGGAGCCCCGCCTTCTCCAGGGCCATGAGGGCGGGGCGGCAATCTTTCGTCACGGCCAGGTCGCCCATGGGAAGGGGCAGGAGCTTGGCGAGGAAGGGGAGGGTCCAGCGGAAGTCCTCCACGTCCGCCTCCTTCAATCTCGCTTCCACGTCCTCAGCGGCGAAGAGGGTCACGGGCTCCTTGTGGTCCAGGAGGGAGATGAGCCTCGCCCGCCTCAGCTGTTCGAACACGGCCAGGAGGACGAGGGCTTCAGGGGTGGAGAGGTTCACGCTCACGCGGTCGGGGCGGAGGCTCGCGTCGGCGGCGAGGGCGTCGGCCACGAGGAAGCGGAGCTCGGCCTCGGAGCGGAGGCTCACCCGGCGCAGCTCCCCCGAGCGGGCCAGGGAAACCCACGCCCCACCCATGACCGGAGAGAAAACCATGAGGGCGCGGCTCACCCGCTGGTCGGCCACGACGTTGTGGACGTGCACGAGCTTGTCGGGCGCAGCGAGGGCCCTCAGGCACCGCTCCGCGAGGCCCTTGAACGATGGGTCGAGGTCTTGGAAAACCTTGACGGCCTCCTCCGCAAGGGCCTTCGGCGGAAGGGCCTTCGGGATCACGCCGAGAGGCGAGGACACTATCCCGAAACTGGCCGCCACGGCAGCCATTTCTCCCTCGTTCAGAATCCACTCACCTTGTTCGACGAGCATGCCTCACCTCTAAGGCGTATCGGGCGTGACCGAATCGAAGGAGTTGGCGTACCCGTTGACGCTGCCTTTACCCTGGGAGCAGAAGGCCGACGGGTCGGGGTTGCCGTGGGCGTCCACGTAACCGTATTTTTTCAGGACATCGTTCATCTTGCCGGGATCGCTGTAGATTTCCTTGGCCGCCTGGGTTAGGCGCTGGTCGCCGAGGGACTCGCCCACGGTGTTGGCGATCTTCTCGCTCCGGCCCACGGCCTTGGCCACGTAGAGCGGGTCGTCGCCGTGCTTCTCCAGGGCGTTTGCCTGCTGGTTCATGACCGATGGGACCTCGCTCGGGGGGATGGACGTGGGCTCCCGGCCCCCGATGTCCTCGCCCCCGTAGTTCTGCCGGTTGAGCTGGTTCTGGTCCACCACCGACTGGCCCGAGACCTGGTGGCTTCCAGAGACGTTGCCATCCGCGTCCGTGGTGTAGCTCGTCCCTTTCCCCTGGGCGGCCTGACGCGAGTTGGTGAACCCCTCCGCGTAGGAATCGGCCTTGCCCGAGCCGCCGCCGATGCGGTCGTAGGACCCGTATCCCACGTTGTCGGCGGCCTTCTGGGGGTTGCCGCTGCCCGTGTCCCCGAAGCCCCGGTCCTGGAGCTCCTTGGAGACGTTGGCCTCGTGCGAGTCTCGGAACTTTTGGCTGAGCTCGTCGTAGGCCTGGTCGCGGCTCATGGCGTTCTTCTGGGCGTATCGCTGCAGGTCGCCCTCGTCGAAGGTGGGAATGAGGGTGCGATCCGCATCGGTCTTGAGGCGCGTAGGGGGACCCGAGGCGGAGGACCCGCTGTCGCCCACCAGGACCTCCTTCACGCGGACCCCCGTCTGGCCGGGGAACTGGTTCACGGCAGCCTTGGTGCCGTCGCTGACCGCACCGTTCACCTGGTTCTGGAGGAGCTGGTTCAGCTTCTGGGCGTCCTCGGGCTTGATGTAGCCCGCCTTCTGGAGGTCCGAGAGGTCCTTCATGCCGCCCTCGCGGTAGAGGCCCGCCACCTTGTCCGGGTCGCCGCTCTTGATGGCGTCCTGGAGCTGGTTCAGCTTGCCTGCCTCGGGGGAGCCGAAGGGCGGTAGCTTGCGCCCCGCGTTGGCCGCGGCCTCCGCCCCCTCCCCCGCGCCCTTGCCGAGGGTGAGGCCCTCCTCGCCCGTGAGGATCTCCCCCGTGCGCTTGAGGCCGCTCCCGAGAGAGCCCGTCAACCCCTTCGCCGTGTCCTTCCAGGCCTGGGCGCTCACCACGTCCGTGAGGCCCTTGACCCCCTCCTTGCCCACTTCCTTGAGCCCGCCCCAGGCACCCTTGGCGCCACCCTTGAGGATGTTCTCCCCGGCCAGCTCCGCCTGGGCCATCCCCTTGAACCCGGCGGCCCCCGTCTTGAGGGCGCCACCGATGAGGGCTCCGCCGAGCTCCTGCTTGATCGTCTCCTTGATGCCCTCGTAAGTCGCCTCAAGGCCGTCGGCGCCGCGGTCCACCGCGTCCTTGGTGGTCTGCAACGCCCCCGCCGGGGTGAAGACCCACTCCGAGGTCCCGCCCGTCAGGATGCCGATGCCCACGCGGCCCGCGAGGCCCGACCAGGACACCTTGCCGTCGCTCGTCTGGCAGGTGGAGATGTTGCGGCCCGTCTCGGCGACGGCCTTTCTCATGGAATCGCCGTCCTGCCACCACGGCTTCTCGGGCCCCGGAAGCTGGGAGGTGTCCGCCGTCGTGCCGTCGATGCGGTGCCCGATGCTGTCCCGCATCTGCTTGATCATGTCCGGGTCGAGCTTCTTGCCGGCGAGGAAGTCGTTGATGGCGTTCCCCACCCGCCCGTACATGTCGCCCTTCTTGCCGCCCGACTCGGGATCGACCATGTCGTGGTCCCAGGCGGCCTTCTGCATCTTTTGGAGGTAGTCCAGCTTGGCCGCCTCCTGGCGCGCCTTCTCGGGGGCTTCCAGGAATTCCTTGCCGGGGCCGATGACACCTCGGTCTCGGGCGGAGTAGTCGATATCGCCGCCCTCCTTCTGAAGCTGGCCGTGGAGATCGCTCAACCGCTGGTTGAGCTGGTTGAGCCTTGTTTGCTGGTCGGCGGTGCTGAGCCCCGCGCCCGCCGCGCCCGCCATGACCGCTTCGAGGTGAGCCTTCTCCTCCGCCGCCGCCTTCAGGTCGTCCTGGCGGTTGCGAATCCATTCATCTTTGGCGTCCTTGGCGGCCTGGGCCGCGGCCTCATCGGCCTGCCGCTGGCTTTGGCTGGCGTCGGCCCGAGCCTGGGCCGCGGCGGCTTCGTCCTCTTTGGACGTAATGTAGTCGTCGTACTGCTTCTTGAGGTCTTTGTACCCGGGATCGTTTTTGTCGGCGGAGGCCTCCGACTCCTCCCACTGCTTCTTGTACCGGTCCGCCTCGTCGCGGGCTTTCCGGGCGGCGTCCCGCGCTGCCTGCTCGTCGGACGTTTCGCTTGGGATACCGCCGCCGGGAGACGGGGCGGCCCAGCCGCCGGGCGATTCGGGCCCCGGGGGAAGCAGGCCCGTACCGGGACCCGCCGGCGGCGGCGCGGAAGGCACGCCGCCCATCTCGGCCCCCACCACGGCTATGGGGGCGACGGACGTGCCCGAACCCACGCCCGACAGAATGTTGCCGTCCAGGTAGCCCACGTCCATCCTGTAGCAGCCCACGTCAGCCGAGTGCGAGGGGTGGACGATTTGGCGGATGGGGTTGTACTCGGCCCACATGTGGCCGTGGAGGGCCATCCCGCCCAGGGCCGAACCCGCGGCGGCGCCAACGGCGGCCGCGGCGAGGGGGCCGAAGCCTTGGCTGGTGAGACTGCCCACTCCCGCCACCTCGCCGCCCACGAGGCCCGAAGGGAGGAGGCCGCGGTTCTCCGCCTGCCACTGCCGCACCATCATGTCCCGCATGCGGCGCTGCTCGGCCTGGGCCGCGCCCATGGCCTGATCGTACTGGCGGATGACCTCCTGGTTCGGATCGGGATGGTGCCGGTGATGCCCCGCGGAAGGATCCGCCGGCGCCACGGGAGGCGTGGCGCTCAGGCCAAGGGCTGATTGAATCTGAGACACTTTGCCGTTGGCCGCCGCAAGGCCGCTTCGCGCTTCCTTGAGCTGATCCGCCAGGGCATTGCGCCGCGCGGCCGCAGATTGAAAATCGCGGAGGGCC
This sequence comes from Acidobacteriota bacterium, assembly GCA_021813555.1. GTDB lineage: Bacteria > Acidobacteriota > UBA4820 > UBA4820 > DSQY01 > JAKAJA01. The sequence continues at coordinate 43,606 of JAKAKG010000120.1, read as the reverse complement.
GCGGCCTTCTCCTGGCGAAGGGCCTCCAGCCTCGCCATGTCCTCCTGTGCCCGGCGCTGGGACTCGGCCGCCGCTCGCCTCGCCTCATCCTCTGCGGCTTCCTTGGCGCGGAGTTCTTCCTGAGCTTGCTCCTGGCGCCGGCGCGCCTGGGCGGCCCGGGCCTCGTCCTGCCGAAATCGCGCCAGCTCTTCGGCGTTGGCCTTCTGCTGATTTTCCAGGTCCCGCCTTGCTTGATCCGATTCAGCCGCGAGTTCGCGCTGGTGGTCCCTCGCCGAGTCCAAGCGGGCCCTCTCTCGCCCTTCGGCCATGAGGTTTTGATCCAACGCTCTCTTGGCGGCGGCCATCCGCTCGGGAGTCATGGGTCTGCCGTCTTGATCCACGCCCGTGTCCATGGCCGCCTGCATGGCCTTCCGGTCGCGGGCGAGGGCCTCCAGGTTGCCCTGGCACTCTTTCACCAGGTTATCCGCCTCTTCACGCTTCCGGCCCAGATCGCCCAGGCGGCCCTTCAGGTTCTCCTCCTGGAGGCTGCCCTGGCGAAGGGCCTCGCCGGCGCGGTCTCGCTCCCCTTCGAACCGCGATGCCTCCTGGCCGGCGGCTGACGCACGGGCCTGGGCCTGGCCCGCCTCCTCGCGAGCCCGGGCGGCCAGCAGGTTTTGCTCCTGGGTCTGAGCATTTTGCTCTTGCACCGCCGAGGACGCCTCACGTTCTCCAGCCTCCGCCGACCGTATCCGGTCACCGGCCCGCTCGGCGGCCGCATCGGCTCCATTGAACTGGTCCGAGACGGCCCGCTCCCGCTGGGCACAGGACGTTTGGTCAGACAGCGCTTGATTCAACTGCCGTTTGAGGGCTTCCGTGTCCCCCGTGCCACCGTCCTTCATGAGTTTGGCCCGCCCCGCGTGGAAGGCTCGCGAAGCCACGGCGTACAGGATCCTCGACCCCAGACCAGGCAACAGCGCATACAGCGGCAGGGTAAAGAAATCCATCCGGGCGTAGGCGCCCCAGGTGAGCAGGGGGTGGGCCTTGGTGAAGAGATGATACATGTTGAGGTTGGAATCCTGCGGGAAGAGCCAGTAGGTGGCGTTGGTCAGCACGTCTCCCACGGCGAAGGCCAGGGACATCAACCAGGCCAGGATGGGCGACAGGCACGAGGCCATGGGCAGGAGCTGGAGGATGTACTGATGCTCGCCCAGGTGACCGTAGCGTTCGATCCTCGCCCCGAGGATGAAACAGAAGAAGAGCACACCCGCGAGGGCGAGAAAGAAGCCCAGGCCTCCCAGCTTGCGCTTGATCTGGAGCAGGAAGCCGATGCCCGTGAGCTCCAGGAAGAGAGAGCCGAGACACCCCGGCCCCTTCTTGGCGGCGGCGGGGCCCGCCTGTCCTGGCCGGAGAGGTGCTTGGCCCTGGCGGAGCACGGCAGCGTGGGAGGCGGGCCGAGGCGGGGCCGCAACCCGATTTCCCGGGGGCTTTCCCTTCGGAGGCTGGTTGCTCATGGCGCGGCCCACCGTACCCGAAGCTCCCCCCTGTCCATGGGCGTGATTCCGCCATCGCCGTCCGTGTCCCTGGAAACGGTGACAAAGGCCACGGACCCGGCCCGCGCGGCAAGGCCGAACACCTGGCCGCAGTTCTCAAAGGGGACCGAGACCCGGCCCCGCTCATCCACGTACAAGAGCCGCCGAAGGCCTCCCCCCATGGGGGCCCCCGAGCACCAGAGGCCTCCGGCGCCGTCCTCCGCCATAGTCAGGAGGCTGGCCTGGAAGACCGGGCCCGCTTCATGGAAGCGTCCTGGACCCTCGAAGCGAAGGAGCCGGGCGCCGCCTTCCCCGGAAGAGACCCACGCCCAGCAGGCCTCGGAACCATCAGCCAAGAATCCTTGAACCGCCTGATCCTCACGCGACCAGAGAGCCTCCTCCATGCCGTCAAACCGGTAGAGGCCGGGGAGGCCGCCGCGGCTCTGGGCCAGGTAGAACAGGGCCCCCGCCACCGGCTGCGCCTTGTAGCGGCGCAGGGCCGCGGAACGCGGCGAAGTCAAAGGCCGGCTCGTGCCCTTTTGAGCCGTCTCCAGGAGAACTTCGTCCGGAAGGTGATACCGGCCGTCCCGCGTGCGGCCCATTCGGGAGTAGTCATATCCTCGCGTAAAGAGAGGACTGCCGCCGAAGGGGTTCCACCCGGCAAGACGGGGGAAGGAGCCGCCCTCAAGGGGTGTCAAGGCCCAAGTGCGGGCGCCGTCAGCCAGGGTCCACGCGCCGATGCCCTTCCCTTCCGCGAAAGCCAGCGCTTGCCCGTCAGGTGAGAAGGAGAGGCCCATGGCCGGTTCCTCGCACGGAAGGGCCGAGAGCCGCCGGCCCTCTGAACTGAAGAGGGCTATGGATGGGCCTTCGGACCCCCTGGCCGGGAGAGGCACGGCGAGCAGGTCCCCCGCAGCGGACCATACGGCGAGGGCAGGCTCGGCGTAAAGAACGTAGGGCGTGAGCCGCTTCGGGGCGGCCCAATCGCGCCGGAGCAGGAACAGCGCCTGGCCGTCGCGCAGGTCCACCATCCCGTCACCATTGGTATCGGGACCGCGCCTGGCGAAAAGGAGGCCCTGCCCGTCCGGAGAGAAGGCCGGGGCTAGGTCGCAGGCGAAGCCTTCGGCCAAAGTTACCCATCCAGGGAGGGCCGGCATGGATGAATGCTCGTTTAAGGCGGGGGCGGCGAGGGCCGAGAGGGCCGCCGCGGCCAAGGCCGGCGCCAACCTTCTGAATCGCGCCAGTCCAATGAGACCGAGAAGAGCGAGGGACCCTCCTCCCGCGGCTCCCATGACCCAGAGGGAGGCGTCCGCGCCACGGTCGTCGTGGCGCTGGAGGAAGTCCATGTTGCCCGAATGGCAGGAAATGCACGGTTGGGCCGGCAACGTGGCAAGCTGGGAGACATGGCAGGAGAGGCAGGCACCGCTGTCCAGTTCGGGGCGGGGCCCAGGCGCCGCCGCCACGCACAGGGAAGCAAAGGAGAGCACGACGGCCAGGGCTGCGGTGCGAACGCTCATGGCGCCAGCCCCCGGCACAACCCGTCCCAAAGGTCCATGCAGCCCGGACATAACTCATTGGGCCGGTCCGCCAATGACATGGGATGGGGACGCTCGCTCAGGGCGCAGTCCCATCGGCCACAATGCCCCAGCCCCAAGGCATGCGCCACCTCATGGCGCGCCACGCCAAGGAACGCTTCGTCTCCCAAGCGCCACGAGGAGGCAAGGGCCACCCCGGAGCCGAGGGCCGAGATCCCCCTCACGGGCACGCCATCATCCTCCGAAAGGGGACGGTGCGTGATGGCAAGAAGGGGACGCTGTGGAAAAACCCGGGAGAGCCAGTTCAGAAGGCTCGAAGCCTGGGTAACTGTACAAGGCCAGGGAGCCTGGCTCAGGACATCGGTGCGCAGGGGCGCAAAGATTGAGGGCCAAGAGCACACCTGGACCCCGTCCATGGCGATGCCCAAGGAGCCTGAGGCTTCTCGTCTTGCTCGGACGGCACCCCCCACCGTCTCCTCCCCCTCCGCGTACTTCGCGCGACGTGGCGCGTATTGGCATTTTAACCATAGCGGAGGGGGCACCGGATTGTCAAGAAAGAAAGTGCGGAGACCTGGGAAGTGGAAATTGAACGGCCGGAGGCGGGAAACGGCAGCACAGTAACCACGCGCCCCTTGTCCTCTTCGCGATCACCAGATCACTGGATTACCCGATCACCCGAGCACCTGATGCCGTTCAGCCGGCCTACTGGCAGCGGCTCTGTTTTCCGTCGGGATAGTACGTGAAGGCGCCGTTCACCCAGACGATGTCGTTCTCGAAGCAGCTCGTGGGCCGGGGGCTCACCGTGAGCACCGAGGTAAAATCAGGAGTGTCTGCCGTGCTTAGCATGCCCAGCGAGGCCACGGCGAAGTCCGTGCCCGTCGAGGTGGACGCATACTGATATTTGGCATTCCATGGATCGGGGTTGGGCACCGACTTCAAGTAGTAGGGCGCCAGCTCAACCATGTCCGGAATCGTGTCCGTGGCGGCGTAGGTGGTGGTGGCGAGAGGAAAATGACTGGTGTCTGTCGCGTAGGAGTTGCACGCCGTGCCCATGCCCCGGATCTCTCCCATGGCGCGCTTTTGCTTCGCCTTTTGGATGGCCGAGATCATGTTGGGAATGGCGATGGCCGCGATGATGCCGATGATGGCGACGACGATGAGGAGCTCAATGAGGGTGAACCCCTTCTCTTCCTTCATTTTGCTCACCGTTCTCCCTCCAAGGAAGGAAAGCGATGCAACCTTGGTGCCACGGCACAACTCTTCGGTTTTAAAGGGATAGGCCGATTTGGGCAAGGCCTTGCGCCGCCCAGCGGCACCGCGAAAGTACCATAAAGTGTCACCTTGGGGTCACAAGGGCCGGAGGGTGATGCGTAGAATCTCGCCGGGGCCGAAGAGGCGCATGGGAGGCCCCCAGGTACCCGTACCGGGGGTGACGATCAAGGTCATTCCGCCCACGAGGTATCGTCCCACCAGGTAAGGATAGAAGAGTTTGACAACGTATCCGAAGGGCCAGATCTGGCCGTCGTGGGTGTGGCCCGAGAGCATGAGGCCCACGCCTAACCTCGATGCCTCTTGGACCTGGAGGGGGGAGTGGCAAAGGAACATGGTGGCTCCTTCGGGGCGTCCCTGGAGGGCCCTGGCCACGGGGTCACCGTCCATCTTGAACTGGCGCCGTGCCGAGAGGTCGTCCACCCCGGCGAAGACCAGCCCCGGCGCCACCACCTCGCTTCGGTCGCGAAGGACCTTGAATCCCGCCGATTTCATCAGGGCCACGCACCGCTCCAGTCCCGCGTAGAACTCGTGGTTGCCCGTGACGGCCCATACGCCCAGGCGCGCACGGAAGCGGCTCAACTCGGGGAGGAGGGGTTCCACGGCGCCCGCGTCGCCGTCGATGAGATCCCCGGTGATAACCAGGACGTCGGGATGAAGGGCTTCCACCTGGGCCACCCGATCCTGAAGCCAGCGGCGGCCAAGTATCCCTCCCAAGTGCATATCCGAAAGCTTGACCACGACCGTCCCGTTGAGGTCCGGCGGCAGGCCCGCCAGCTTCACCTCGTACGCCTTCACCACCGGCGCGCGAAGGCCCTGAACGAGGGCTAGGCACGAGAGGAGGCCCGCGGCGGCGAAGGCCGCCGTTCGCGCCGCCGGCACCAGGCGGGGGAACAGCCAGCCGAAGCCCGTGACCAGGTCCGCGGCCAGGAGGCACACCAGGGAAATGAAGAGGACCCCGATCCAAAGCGAACCCGCGGTCTCCAGGGCGCGGCCCGCCCGGCCCAAGCCCGCGTGGGCCGCGAAACGGCCCAGGGGAAAACTGAGCCAGAGAAGGACGGCTGCGCCCAAAAAAACACGCCGCACGGCCACGGCCGTCACCAGCGGCCAGGCGCGCCACAAGACGTAGGCGTGCATCCCCGTCCAAACCGTTAGAACGATGCTAAGGAACACCACGAACCTCCATACGGATGGCACCGCCGCCTCCTGAGGCCTCTTCTGCCACCGGCCCGAAGCCGGTCAGTATAGGCCCTTTTGAACCTTACGGCGCCTCGGGCGCGCGAGTTTCTCCTGCTCCTGCTAAAATGGGCGGAGCCCAACGCGCTCTTGCCGCGCCGAACCGGAGGATGACATGGCCTGGTGGCATTTGGAGCTTGCGTTCATCGCCCTCCTCATCCTGTTCAACGGCGCCTTCGTGATCAGCGAAATCGCCCTGGTGTCGGCCCGCAAGGCCCGGCTCCAGCAGTGGGCCAACGAGGGCGACTCGAAGGCCAAGGCGGCCCTCGGACTGGTGAGCGAGCCCCGGCGGTTTCTTTCCACCGTACAAATCGGCATCACCCTCGTGGGTATCCTGACGGGAGCCTTCGGCGGCGCCACCGTGGCCGAATCCCTGGCGGGAGTCCTGGCGGGCATTCCCTCCTTCGCCCCGTACGCCCATGCCCTGGCCCTCGGCGCCGTGGTGCTTGCCATCACCTTTCTCACCCTCGTCTTCGGGGAGCTGGTGCCCAAGCGCATCGGCCTCAACCACCCCGAGCGGATCGCCTCCTGGGTCGCCAGCCCCATGAGGACCCTGAGCGCCTTGGCCGCTCCCGCAGCATGGATCCTGGACGCCAGCTCGGACCTGACCCTTCGTGTCCTGAGGATCAAACCCTCGGAGGAGCCGCCCGTGACGGAGGAGGAACTGAAGATCCTCATCGAGCAGGGCACGGCCGCCGGTGCCTTTGAGACCGCCGAGCGAGACATGTTCCACCGCGTCATCCGCCTGGGCAACCGCCAGGTATCCTCCCTCATGACGCCTCGGGCCGAGGTCGTATGGCTCGACGTAAGCGACCCGCCGGAGGAGGTGCGCCGCAAGATCACGGGGCACTATCACAACCGGTTCCCCGTCTGCCGCGGGAGCCTGGACGACATCGTGGGGGTGGTCCAGTCCAAGGAGCTCCTGGCTCCCAGCTTGGCGGGGAAGCCCATGGACCTTCGCGGAGCCCTCCACCCGCCTCCCTTCGTGCCCGAGGGGACACCCGCCTTGAAGGTCCTGGAGATGTTCAAGCGCACGCCCCTCCACATGGCCTTGGTGGTAGACGAGTACGGCGGCCTCAAGGGCGTCGTGACCCTCAACGACCTCCTCTCCTCCATCGTGGGCGAGTTGCAGGAAACGGCCGAGACGCAGGAACCCGTCGTGGTCCGGAGGGAAGACGGCACATGGCTCGTGGATGGCATGATGCCCGTAGACGAGTTCAAGGATACCTTTGGCATTCCCCGCATGCCCGGCGAGGAGAAGGGGTACTTCAACACCGTGGGCGGCTTCGTGATGATGCAACTGGGCCGCATCCCCAAAGCCGCGGATCACTTTCACTGGAACGGCTTCCGCGTGGAAGTGATGGACATGGACGGCCGCCGCGTGGACAAGGTGCTCGTGACGCCGCCCAGGACCCCGGTGGGCGAGGAGGAACCGTGACGGTGCTCGGCGTGAAGGAGGTCATGCGGCTCCTCGGCTTGAAGCCCCTGCAGGGCGAAGGCGGCTATTACGCCGAGACGTACCGGAGCACCCATCTCCTGCCTCCCGCCGCCCTCCCAGCAGGCTATGGCGCCTCCCGGTCCGCGGGAACGGCCATGTTCTACCTCCTCACCGCGGACACCTTCTCCCGCCTTCATAAGCTCACGGGGGACGAGGTTTACCACTTCTACCTGGGGGACCCCGTGCAGATGCTCACGCTCAGCCCCGACGGTTCGGGAGAGGCGCTCCTGCTCGGGCCGGATCTGGCCGCGGGCCAGAAGCTCCAGCACGTGGTCCCGGGGGGAGTCTGGCAGGGAAGCTGCCTTCAGCCGGGCGGCCGCTTTGCCCTCATGGGCACCACCATGGCCCCGGGGTTTGACATTCAGGACTACGAACCCGGGGACCCCCGTGTCCTCGCCGCCACCTATCCCGCCTTCGCCGGTCTCATAGGGACCCTCGCAGCAAGATGTGAGTAGACGAGCAGGTGATTCCCCAATCCCGCGATGGGCGCATGCCAGACGGGTGGAAACAGAGGAGGAGTGCGCGTTGCATGTCTAATCGCGTTTCACCTATCACGGGATTGGGTGCGCCTCCGAGCCTGGCGGGTGTACACTATTTCGCCGGTGCGGTTGTTTCACCAGGAGAAGGGGTACCCATGAACTCATCCTCTCATCGGTACTTGGAGTTGGAAGAGATCCTCAACAGCGTCACCCATGGCATCGGGCTCGCCCTGAGCGCCGTGGGGATGGTGGTTCTGGTGGCCCTCGCCGCCCTGCACGGCTCCGCCTGGCACGTGGTGAGCTGCGCCGTGTACGGGACCTCGCTGATCATCCTCTACTCGGCCTCCACCCTCTACCACGCTTCGCGCGGTCCCAAAGCCCGAAAAATCCTCCAGACGCTGGACCACGCCTCCATCTACGTCCTCATCGCGGGAACGTACACGCCCCTCGTCCTCGTGAACATGCGCGGCGAGTGGGGATGGACCCTCTTCGGCCTGGTTTGGGGGTTCGCCGTCGCGGGCATCGTGTTCAAAGCCTTTTTCGCGGGCCGTTTCACCATCGTCTCGACCCTCCTCTACCTGGCCATGGGCTGGCTCGTGGTCATCGCCATCCACCCCCTCCTGCGCACCGTACCCGACCTGGGCCTCCTGTTCCTCCTCCTGGGCGGCATCGCCTATTCACTGGGCTGCGTTTTCTACCTCCGCGACTTCAAGCCTTACCGCCACGTCATCTGGCACGTGTTCGTCCTCTTCGGAAGCCTCTTCCACTACTTCGCCATCATGGTTTCGGTCCTACCCTCCACCACCTGAGTCCGCCGTGGCGGATAAGGGAGCTTCCCCTTCGGCACGCCGCACCTTCGCCCCGCTCACGCCGGACCGCTGGAAGGATCTGGAACCCCTCCTCAAGGCCGGCTTCACCGAAGTGGCGCTGCGGTCGCGCACCCGCCCCATCATGCGCAAGATCGTCTGAGAGCCTGCCAAACGAGCGAAGGCCGGGGTCGCCCCCGGCCTTCGGGTCTCGATCTGCCTGGCAAGCACCGGGTTGAAGCCTACTTCAATTTTATCGGCGTCTGTTGCCCCGTCGCAAAGTCGTAGCGCACGAGTTGGCCCTTGTCGTTCAGGAAGAGATCGGCACCCTGGCTTCCAGGCGAGGCCGCTATATCTCGGTTGTACCAGGACCACCAGCCGCTCCACGTCGCGTGCAGACCCGGAAGAAGCGTGATGGCGCCCGTGTCCACGTCCCACAGATGCATCTCGTTTGTCTTGATCCACTCGCTCCTCCGAACGTAAGAGGAGAGGAGGACTTTCCCGGGTAACGGCTCGGGGCCGAACCCAACACCGCGATCCGTGCCCGGACTCCACTGAACGGTGTGCTGCTCGTCTCCTGCGGCGGTGAACACGCGAAGGGTTCGCTCGTCTCCCTTTCGTTCGATGACCACGATGCGGCCGTCCTGAAGGAAGGCGCCGCCCGCTTTGCTGATGGCGGCGGCTTGCCAGAGTACCTTGAGCACCGCCCCCGTCCGGGCATCGCATAGCAGGAGACGGGAGCTTTGAGCCCCCGCTTGAACCAAAAGCATCCGGGTGCGGTCCGGGCTGATCCGCAGGGACCAGCCCATGACATCGTCCGTTTTTCCCGTGGCATCGAAGGTTTTCTTGCCCAGGTCCCATTCGAAGATGGAAAGGGTCTCCACGCCGGGCTTGCTCCCTTGCGGGCCGGCGGAACCCTGGTAGATCCGGATCAGGTCGTCCCCGGCGAACACGAGGTCTCCCGCGTTTTTCAGGTCCAGCTTGCGTACCGCCGCGAGTTTCCAAGACGGGAGGTCATAGACGTCCAGTGAGAGGTCGTGGAGGATGGCGAGCTTCGAGCTGTCGGGCGAGAAGGTCAGGTCAGGCGACCAGCCCGGGAAAAGGATGCCGTGGTGCACGGGCTCTGGATCGCCCGCGGCCGTCAGGTCGAAGGACACGACCTCGCCGGGCTCGCTCTCGCTCATGGGCCGCCGAAAGAACACCGCCGTCTTGCCGTCGGGAGAGAACAGCGGGACGCCGCCCCACATGTTCAGCGAAAGCCGCGCCCAGGCGCCGCTCTGGGAATTGAGGAGAAAGGTAGCATCCGCATAGGGTCCAAGGCCCCGCCCGGGCCCGCCCACGATGACCCAGGGACCCTCGGGCGCGGGACGAATATAGCTGATGCTCTTCAGGCCCGACGGGGCGATGCTCGTGGCCCACACGATATAGCCGGTCACAAGCAGGACCGCGGCCGATGCGGTGCCCCATAGGGTGATGGAGAGGACCTTGTGCCCGCGGCGCAGGTCACACCGTCCGAGAGCGGTCTGCAAGGCTCCGGCGGGAAGGAGGATGAAGAGGAGGGACCCTCCCCAAACGAATAGGGCGATCAGCAGCATGAACTGGAGGTTCTCCGCCATGACGCGTCTGAATCCCCACCAGGCCAGCGCGGGCAGGAGAACCACCATGACGGCGTCGAGGATGAGCCACGGGGAGCGAGCGCGAAACATGACACTCAAGGCGTGCGCGAGGGCCATAAACAGAAGGATCGCTACGGCCACGAAGGCCAGGGTCCAAAGGGGAGAAAGAAACCTCGCACCCAGGCTGGTGGTCCCCGCGGGGTTGTCGAGGAGTTCCAAGTTGACCAAGCCCTCGCCGAGCAGCGTCGCGGGAAGGAGGGTCACGAACATGGCGCCGAGGACCACGAGCCACGCCGCGGAGAATTTGCCGGCCCAAAGGGCCCAGCCCGAGATGGGACGGGAGAAGAAGAAGCCCTGCCGCCCCTCGCTCAGATCCTGGCACAGAACCGTGGCGCCGAGGTACAGAGCCAGCAGCTCCCCGCCGATGAGGGCGAAGGCGAAGGCCCCCACGTTCAGGGACTCTGAAAAACTGGCCGCGTTGCACATGAGCAAGGCCAGCGGTATGGGGACGAGCCCCGCCACGAGGGCCGCGGGGAAGACGGCCTTTCGCAGTCGCATTTCGAGGATGAACACCTGAGCGAACCCGCTCATGGCTTGCCTCCTTCCTCGCCCTCCGAGGCCGGCTCGGGGGCGCCCGTGAGGGCGATGAAGAGTTCTTCCAGGGATAGGGAGGAGGCCTGTGCCTCCGCGGGGGACAGGTCGTGCGCGAGCTGCCCGAAGGCGGCATAGTCGAAGGCTTCCACCATGGCCTGGGTTCCCCACGCGTCATGGCGCACGCTCAGGGGCGAGAGGGCGGCGAGGGAGGGCGGGGAAGCGTGCCCGCTCCAGCTCAGCGTTCGGAATCTCCCCTTGAGCGATTCCATCTCCTCGTTCAAAAGCAGGCGCCCCTCCTTGAGGATGCCCGCGTGGGTGGCGATGCCCTCGATGCCTTGCAGGTCGTGCGTCGTAATGAAGACCGTGGTGCCTCGGTCCGCCAGGTCGCCCACCAGCTCCTCGAAGAACTCCTTTCGGACCACCGCGTCCAGGCCCAGGGTCGGATCGTCCAGCACGAGCAGCTCCGGCATGGGTCCCAGGGCGAGGGCCAGGGCGAGCTGGTTCTTCTGGCCCCGGGACAGGCGGCCGAAGGGCACCTTGTCGGGAACGCCAAAGCGCGCCAGCCGCGCCGCCACGCTTTTGCCGTCCCAGCTCGGGTAGAGGCGGGCACAGAAGGCCACGATCTCGCGGGCCGTGAGGACGGAGGGCATGTCCGGCGTTTCGGGGACGACGCCCACCTTGCTCATGGCCGTCTGGCGCTTCTGCCAGGCATCGAGCCCGAAGAGAGCGGCGGACCCGGCGCTGGCCTTCATCTGGCCCAGCAGGCACCGGATCATGGAGGTTTTGCCCGACCCGTTCCGGCCCAGCAGGGCGTACACGTCGCCCTTGCACGCGCGGAGGGATACGCCGTCCACGGCCGTGGTTTTCCCGTAGCGCACCGTCAGCCCTTCAAAGGCCACGGCGGCACCGTTGCTGAGCGTGCTCATGGCTGTCCCCCCATCCTGGCGCCGCTCAGTTGGGCCCAGGCCTTGTCCAGTTCCTGCGACGCCTCGTCGAGGGCCGCGCCCAAGGTGACGCCCAGGCTGGCATAGCGGGCCGCCCCCTCGCGGAGGGCGTCCCTGCGCTCCGGCTTCTTCATGGCCGGAGGTGCCTGGGTGACGAAGGTGCCTTCTCCCCGCTTCACCTCCAGCACGCCGCCGTCCGTGAGACGCTGGTAGGCCTTGGACACGGTGGCGGGGTTCACGCGCAGGTCGCGCGCCAGGTCCCGCACCGAGGGCAAGCCCTGCCCCGGCCGAATCTGGCCCGAAGCCACGAGGCGCCGCACGCCCTCTTCGATCTGCCTCCAGATGGGAGCCGCATCCGCCGGGTCCACCCGCAACAGGGGCCTCACGGCCCGCCCCCTTCATCCCACCGTCGCCGACTGAGCCTCATGGCCGCCTCCTAGTGTATCAGTGTAATAGTACAGTAATGCCATCGGAGGCGGTTGTCAAGGGGGGGTGGGAAAGACGGGATGAGGAGATGAGGGGATGACGGAATGCCGGGATGAGGGGATGCCGAGATGAGGGGATGAGGGGATGAGGAGATGAGGAGATGGGGGGATGAGGAAAGAGAGATGGCGCGGGGGCGGAGATTCAAGAGCAGGGATACAACCCGGCTAGACGGAGACCAGCCGGACGGAGGAGCCAGGACGAGGACGCGCCCTCATCTCCTCATCTCGGCATTTCCTCATCTCGGCATCTCCCCATTACTTCATCCCCTCATCTCGAACCCCCGCCCAGTGGTTCACGGGGCCGTGGCCGTGCCCGAGGCCCGGCGCCGTGCGGATGGCCTCCGTGATGAAGGCCTTGGCGCCCCGCAAGGCCGTCTCGGGCGATTCACCTCTGGCGAGGAGGGCGCAGAGGGCCGCTGAAAAGGTGCACCCCGTCCCGTGGGTGTTTCGGTCTGAGTGCCGGGCGCCGGCGAGGGTCCACCACTCGCTGCCGTCCCAGACGAAGTCGGCCGATTCCCCTTCCCGGTTCACGGGACTGTGGCCCCCTTTCATCACCACGATGCGAGGGCCCATGCGCCCGATGGCCTCCGCGGCGCGGCGGAAATCGGTCTCGCTCCGGAGCGAAAACCCCGCGAGGGCTTCAGCCTCAGGCACGTTGGGGGTCACCACGAGGGCCAGGGGGAAGATTTCTCGGACGAGGGTCTCCACGGCTTCGGGGGCGATGAGGGGATCGCCGCCCTTGGCGCGCATGACCGGATCAACCACGAGATTCTGGATTCGGTGCTCCCTCAGTTTGGCGGCCACGGCGGCGATGGTGGCGGCGTCCACGAGCATGCCCGTCTTGGCCGCGTCGGTGCCGATGTCGCTCAGGCACGATTCGATCTGCATGGCCACCGTTTCAGGGGCGATGGCCTGCCAGCCCTGCACACCGACCGTGTTCTCCGCAACCACCGCCGTGACGGTGCTCTGGCCGAACACGCCGAAGGCGTGGAACGTCTTGAGATCCGCCTGGATGCCCGCCCCGCCCGAGCAGTCCGAGCCCGCGATCGTGAGTGCCCTGGGAACTGTCATCGGATCATCTCCTGCTCCCTGAGACGTCTTACCGCCAAGACACCAAGGTATTCATCTTTTCAGAAGTCGATTGGCTGTATCTTCCTGGCATGTTGGTGTCTTGGTGCCTTGGTGGCGAGCTGGCTTCTATTCTCATTTGTACAACTCCACCAGGGGCCTGAGCGCTTCCATGACCTCCGAGCGCAGCCCGCGCAGCCGATCCGCCGTGTGCCTCTGAGTCCGCAACGTGATGGCGGCGGCGGCCAGATGCACGAAATGGGCCCGGAGGGCATAATACCGCAGGGCCCACAGGCCGCATATCGCGCCCATGAGCACCCCGGCCGCGGCCCACCAGGGCCCCGCCAATTTCCATAAAAGCCCGCCCTCGGCCACGTAGAACATGGGGAACATGACGACACCGCCGTAGAGTTTGTAGGTGGCCACCGTATCGCGCCCCTTGGCGGCCGTGAGGGCCGCGCGCCCCGCCGCGATGTAGGGGAGAAAGTTAAACAGCCATCCATAGAGGGCCGGGGGGTAGCCTGCCACGATGAGGGCCAGCCGCTTCCACGTGTAGGCCAGCGCCGCGGCGAAGGGCACGTCCCGGACCACGTCCTCGTCCCGGAGTCCAAGCAGTTCGAGCATGCGGAGGTAGGCTTTCGCCCTGGCCACGAGGGCGTGCACGAGGGTGGGACACTCCAGGCGGGCCCGGTAGTAACGCGTCACCAGGCCCTGCAGCACCTCCCCTTCGGGCAGGTTGTCCGCCGAGATTCCCGCCATCTCCAGGGCCAGCCCCCTGATCCCTTCCAGAAATCGGATGTCCTCCCACCGGTCCGCATTGAGCGAGAGGGCCTCCAGGGCGTCGCGGATGCGCTCCGTGAGGGCCTGCACGGCCGCCGGGTCCTCCCCGTCGCCCCAAGCCAAGTCTTGGTAAGGAATGGGGATGCCGAAGCGCACCTCAACGTCGCTGCGGAAGGTAGATTTTGCCGTATACAGCAGTCCCGCGGGGAGCAGAACCGGCCGGGCGCCCCGCGCGAAGGACCGCCCCAGAATTCGGGCGGCCCCCGTTTTTAAGGGGGCCAGGTGAGGTTGGTCCCGGCTCACGCCCTCGGGAAAAAGGGCCATGGCCTCGCCCTCGAGGAGGAGGTGCTCGCAGGCCTCGAAGGTGGCTAGATTGCGGGCCATGTCGCTCCCCTCGTCCTGCCGGCGGTAGACGGGAAGGGCCTTCAGGAGGCGGAGAAACGGCGACACGAGGGGATGGTGAAAGAGGGGCGCCTTGGCCAAAAACCGCACGGGACGGCCGGAGGCCACCAGGAGCAGGAGCGGATCCAGGAGGGCGTTCTCGTGGTTGGCCACAAGAACCACAGCACCCCGCGCCGGCACCCGGTTCGCGCCCGCCACCCTTATTTTTCTGAAGAATAAGTGGAGCACGAAGTCGAAGAAGCCTCTGATCCCCTCGTCTCGCATCGCGTGTATTCTCCCACAGGGAGCAGGGAGCGGGAAGCAGGGAGCAGGGAGCAGGGAGCAGAGCAAACCATCTTCTACGAGCGCTTTTCACTTTTCACTTTTCACTTTTCACTTTTCACTCTTCATGCCCCCTTCGCGTTGACGCACCTGCCCTGGGCGTGGTCAACTGCTGGCATGGCGAAGGACGGCGGGCGGGCAGGCCAGGTCTCCTCAGCGAAACTGGGGCTCCTGGTCCTCACCGGGATGAACCTCCTGAACTACCTGGACCGCTTCGTGGTTTCGGCCCTCGTGGAGAGCCTCAAGGCGTCGGAACTGCACCTCAGCGACGTCCAGTGCGGCGCACTGGGCACGGCGTTCATGATCGTGTACATGGCCACCTCCCCCATCTTCGGCGCCCTGGGCGACCGGGGCAACCGGACGCGGATCGTGGCCTTCGGCGTCGGCCTCTGGAGCCTGGCCACGGCCCTGGGCGGCCTGGCGCGCGGATTCACGAGCCTCTTCGCCGCGCGGGCCACGGTGGGCGTGGGTGAGGCGGCCTATGGCACCATCTCCCCGGCCATGCTCGCCGATTACTTTCCCAAGGAGCAGCGGGGCCGCGTCTTCGCCATCTTTTTCTCCGCCATCCCCATCGGATCGGCTCTCGGCTACATCCTGGGCGGCCTAGTGGACCGGCACTTCGGCTGGCGTGCGGCCTTTTTCGTGGCGGGGATACCGGGGCTTGCCCTGGCGGGGCTGGCCCTTCTCCTGAAGGATCCGCCGCGGGGAAGCCACGATGAAGGCCCTCCCGCGGCCCGCGTGCCCGCGGGAGGGACGCTGCTCTCTGCGTACGGGGACCTGGCCCACAACGTTCCCTATCTCCTCACGGTCCTGGGGTATGCCGCGTACACCTTCGCCCTGGGCGGCATGGCCTTTTGGATGCCCGCGTTCCTGGAGCGCGTGCGCGGCATCCCCAGGGAGCAGGCCACCGTGACCTTCGGCGCCATCGTGGTGCTCACGGGATTCACCGGAACCTTCGCGGGTGGCTGGCTCGGGGATTATTTCCTGAAAGTCTCCCGAGAGTCCTACCTGTGGGTCTCAGGGATCGCCACACTCCTAGCGGTGCCCGCCGCCTTCGTGGCCCTCGTCTCCCCGAAGCCGGCCCTCTTCTATACCGCCATCGTGGTGGCCGAACTGCTCATGTTCGCGTCCACGGGCCCCGTCAACTCCGCCATCGTGAACGTCGTGGACCCCGCCAAGCGCGCCACAGCGGTGGCCGTGAGCATTTTCTTCATCCACCTGCTGGGCGACGTCCCCTCTCCGCCCCTGATCGGCGCCATCTCCGACGCCACCTCCTTAGGCCGTGCCGTTCTCATCATCCCCGCGGCTGTCGCCGTCTCCGGTGCCATCTGGACCCTCGCTGCATGGCACGGGGGAAGAGCGTAGCTCACCACCCGGGCACCAAGGACGTCAAGAGGCGATTTGAAGTGCAAAAGGCACCATGCATGGTGCTGCTTTCTTCATCCCATCTCAGTTCCATTCAGGGAGCAGGTAGCCGGGAGCAGAGCGAACCGCCTTCCATGCACGCTTTTCACTTTCTACTTTTTAATTTTACTTTTCACTTTTCACTTTTTACTCCTCATTCTCCCCTCCTTGGCAGGACGCCACGCACGAGCTAGACTATCCGCTGGAGGTTCCCCATTCCCGAAGCAACCCTCGGTGCCCTGGCCGCCCTTCTCACGGCGCTCGTCTGGTCTTTCACGGCCATCTTTTTCTCCCAGGCCAGCGACCGGGTGGGTGCCCTTTCGGTCAACCGGACGCGCCTGCTCATGGCCGTGCTTCTCCTGTCCGGGGCCCACTGGATTTTCCTCGGATTCCCCTTCCCCGCCCAGGCGGAAGCGCGCCACTGGCTCTGGCTGGGCCTGTCGGGCATCGTGGGCCTGGCCCTGGGGGATACCTTCCTCTTCCAAGCCCTCGTGGACCTCGGGCCGAGAAAGGCCATGCTCGTCATGTCCTCCTGGCCCATTGTGTCGGCCTTCCTGGCCTTCCTCTTCCTGGACGAATCTCTCGCTCTGAGGGAAGTGGGGGGCATCGCCCTCACGGTGGCGGGCATCGCGTGGGTGATCTTGGAACGGGGCGTGGACGCCCCCGGCCCCGTCCGGGCGGAGCGTCTGGCCCGGGGCACGGCCTGCGCCATCGGGGGCGCCGTGTGCCAGGCGGCGGGGCTCGTCCTGGCCAAGCAGGGACTCACGGGGGGATTCCCGGCCCTGTCCGGAACTCTCATCCGCATGCTCGTGGCCGCCGCCGCCATCTGGCTCGTAACCCTTGTCCTGGGCGGCGTCCGAGAGAACTTCGGCAAGTTCAAGGACCGCAAGGCCCTCCTCTTCACGGCGTGCGGTGCCACCACGGGACCCTTCCTGGGCGTCTGGATGTCCCTCTACGCCGTGGACCACGCCAAAGTGGCAGTAGCCTCCGCCCTCATGGCCCTCGTCCCCGTCCTCCTCCTGCCCATCATGTGGCTGCTGTTCAAGGAGCGCCTCTCCTGGAGGGCGACCTTGGGAACCCTGGCCTCCTTCGCGGGCGTCCTCGTGCTACTCTGGAAATAGATGGCGGCACCGCCGCGGGGAGACCGGACCATGACCGACCACCAACCCAAAGGCCCCGTACTCTGGCTCGCGGCCGGCCTGCTGGGCGGCATCATCGCAGCGGCCCTGGCGGGGACCGTATATTTCCTCGCCGCGGGAGCTCGGGCCCGCCACCGTACCGCCATCCCCGAGCCCAGTCCCGTACCGGCCCCCGTGTCGAGCGCCGCCAAACCCCGCCCCGCCCCGCCGCCGAAACCGGTAGCCCAGGCAGCCCCGGCGTCCTCGCCCTCCGAAGCCGAGCCACGTCCGCCCTTTGATGGAGCGCCCCTCGCGTGGAGCTGCTCCAAGGACCAACAGATCCTTCTCAACGAGAGCCCGGCCCCGGGGGGCGGCGCGGTCCTCGTGATCCTCGGCACCGATTACTCCGTCCAAGGTACGCTCTTTCTGAACGGCACCCGCCCTGTCCTTCCCTCCAATTTCATCCTCAAAGACGAAGCCTGGGGGCAAGCGCGCCACTTCGGAGGCCAGGACGTCCTTTTGGGCATCGCCACCTTCAAGGGAACCTACGACGACTACGCCCTCCGCCGGTCCGTGGCCTCCGCCTCCTGGTGGAAGGGCAAGGCCAAGCCGGCGTTTCAGATGAATTATTAGGGAGCGGGGAGCGGGGAGCGGGCAGCAGGGAGCGGGAAGCAGGGAGCAGAAAGAAACGCTCAAGACCGCGCGGCGCTTTGCCCCGCCACCTCTTCCTCACGGCTCATGCCTCGCTCCTGCCTGCTGACGCCTCACGGTTCACTGCCTGCTCCCCTTCTCCCCGCTTCCCGCTCCCGTCCCTCCCTCCCGTTCCTCCTTGGCAGAATCTTCCAAGGCGCCTAAGCTATCCATTTGGAGGTTCCGCCCATGGCCGACCGCTTTCACCTTGAAGCGCCCTTCGAACCCACCGGAGACCAGCCCGCCGCCATCGAGGCCCTCGTCAGACGGCTGAACGGGGGGGAACGCCACAACGTTCTGCTGGGCGTCACGGGCTCGGGAAAAACCTTCACCATGGCCGCCGTGGCGGCCCAGCTCAACCGGCCCACCCTGGTCATGGCCCACAACAAGACCCTGGCGGCGCAGCTCTTCTCCGAGTTCAAGCAGTTCTTTCCGCGGAACGCCGTGGAGTATTTCGTTTCTTATTACGATTACTACCAGCCCGAAGCCTACATGCCCTCCACCGACACCTACATCGAGAAGGAATCCACCATCAATGAGGAGATCGACCGCCTCCGCCTGAGCGCCACGCGAAGCCTCATGGAGCGGCGCGACGTGCTCATCGTGGCGAGCGTGTCCTGCATCTACGGCCTGGGCGAGCCGGCCTCCTATTACGGCATGACCCTCCCCATCAAGGTTGGGGAGACGGTGGACCGGCAGAGCATCCTGAGGCGCCTCGTGGACATCCTCTACACGCGAACACCGTCCGTCCTGGAGCGGGGGCGCTTCCGCGTGCGCGGGGACGTGATCGAGGTCTTCCCGTCCTACGAGGAGGCGGTTTACCGGATCGAGCTCTTCGGGGATGACGTGGAGAGAATCCTCAAGGTGGACCCCCTCACGGGCGAAATCGTGCAGGAGATGGAGGCCGTCACCGTTTATCCGAGAACGCACTACGCCACCCCCAGGGAGCAGGTGCTCGCCGCCGTGGATTCCATCAAGATCGAGCTGAAGGAGCGCCTCAAGGAGCTCGAGGGCCAGGGCAGGCTCCTGGAAGCCCAGCGTCTCGGGCAGCGCACGCAGTTCGACGTGGAGATGATGGCGGAGATCGGGTATTGCAACGGCGTGGAAAACTACTCGCGGCACCTCACAGGACGCGCGCCTGGGGAGCCGCCGCCCACGCTGCTGGAGTATCTCCCCACGGACGCCTTGGTCTTCCTGGACGAATCCCACATGACCGTGCCCCAGCTCAACGCCATGTACAACGGGGACAGGTCTCGCAAAACCACCCTGGTGGAGTACGGGTTCCGCCTGCCCTCGGCCCTCGACAACCGGCCCTTGAAATTCGAGGAGTTCAACGCCCTCGTGCCCCAGCTCGTCTACGTGTCGGCGACGCCCTCCCGGTACGAGCTCGAAGCGGCGGGGGGCGTGAGCGCAGAGCAGGTGGTGCGCCCCACGGGCCTCATGGACCCCGTGGCGGAGGTCCGCCCCGCCACGGGCCAGGTGGAGGACCTGTACAAGGAGTGCCGGGAGGTCACGGCGAAGGGCCAGCGCGTCCTCGTCACCACCATGACGAAGAAGATGGCCGAGGAGCTAACGAAATATTTCAAGGAGCTGGGCCTGAAGGTGGAATACCTCCACTCGGACATCGAGACCCTGGAGCGTGTCAAGATTCTGCGCGGCCTTCGCAAGGGAACCTTCGACGTCCTGGTGGGCGTGAACCTCCTGCGCGAAGGGCTGGACCTGCCCGAGGTGAGCCGGGTGGCCATTCTGGACGCGGACAAGGAGGGATTCCTCCGCAGCCGCGGTGCACTCATCCAGACCATGGGCCGCGCCGCGAGAAACGTGGAAGGGAAGGCCATCCTCTACGCCGATCGGGAAACGGAGGCCATGCGCCTGGCCCTGGCCGAGACGCGCCGCCGCCGAGAAAAGCAGGCCTCCTACAACGAAGAGCACGGCATCACGCCCCAGAGCATCGTCAAGGCCCTGGACACCATCCTGTCGAGCGTTTTTGAAATGGACTACTACGGCATCCCGGACGTGGCCGAGGAGCCCGCCGCCTACGCCGATGCCGAAGCTCTGGGGGCCGAGATTGCCCGCGTGGAGACCGCCATGTACGCCGCCGCCGCGGAGTTCCACTACGAGGAGGCCGCCGAGCTCCGCGACAAGGCCTCCGCGCTGAGAGACAGGCTCCTCAAAGAGTAGGATTCAGCACCGAAAACAGGGAACCCGAATTCCCTCACCCGGACCATTTGGAGAGGAGGAGGGCCTCGGCGGCGTCGCGCTCCACGGGCCGCGAGAAATAATATCCCTGGCCGTACTCGCAGGAGAGGGTGCGGAGCTTGTCGAGCTGCCCCTTGGTCTCCACGCCCTCTGCCACCACGTCCATCTTGAGGTTGTGGGCCATGGTCACGATGGAGCGGACGATCTCGAGGTTCTCTTCGTCGCTGGTGATCCTGGCCACGAAAGACTGGTCCACCTTCACCGTGTCGATGGGATAGCGGCGCAGGTAGCTCATGGAGGAGTAGCCCGTTCCGAAGTCGTCGATGGCCAGCTTGATGTTCTGGGCCTTGAGCTGTTTGAGCATGTCCAGCGCGTACTGGGCGTGCTCCATGATGACGCTCTCGGTGATCTCCAGCTTGAGGGTGCGCCCGTCGAGGCCCGTCTCCCTGAGGAGGAGATCGATCTGCATGATGAGCTCGGGCTGGAGGAGCTGGATGCCCGACAGGTTGACGCTCATATAAAGGGGCGGACTTCGCCGGGCGAGGCCCTGCCAGGCGCGAAGCTGGCGGCATGACTCGCGCAGGATCCACTGGCCCACGGGGACGATGAGGCCCGTCTCCTCCGCCAGGGGGATGAACTTGGTGGGCGGGATGTCTCCCTTCGTGGGATGCTGCCAGCGGATGAGGGCCTCAAAGCCCACGATCCTGCGGTTTTCCAGGGACACGATGGGCTGGTAGACCATGCGAAAGTCCATGCGCTCCACGGCCCGGCGCAGCTCTGTTTCCAGTTCGAGCAGGGCCATGGCGGAGGAGTGCATGGCCCGGTCGAAGACGGCGGAGCGGGCCTTGCCCATGGACTTGGCCCGGTACATGGCGATGTCCGCGTCACGGAGCAGGTCCTCGGCGTGCTCGTAGCCCGTGGCGCTGAGGGCGATGCCGATGCTGGCCGCGGTGTAGACCTCGCGCCCTTCCAGGCTGAAGGGAGCCTTGAGCCCCTTCTGGATGCGGTCCGCGAAGAGGGTCGCATCGGTGGCCGTGCGGATGTCCTCCAGGAGGACGACGAACTCGTCCCCCCCCAGCCGCGCCACCGTGTCGGCCGGGCGCAGGCACGTGGCCAGGCGCCGGGCCATCTCCACCAGGAGCCGGTCTCCCACCATGTGCCCCAGGCTGTCGTTCACAACCTTGAAGCGGTCCAGGTCCAGGAACAGGACGGCGAAGGCATATCCTTCGCGGCGCTGGGCCCGGGCGATGGCCTGCCCCAGGCGGTCCATGAACAGGGCGCGGTTGGGCAGCCCCGTGAGGGTGTCGTGCATGGCGTCGAAGAGGAGGCGCTCCTCCGCCACCTTCCTCTCCGTGATGTCCGTCTGGGACCCCGCCATGCGGTAGGCCTTGCCCTCCCCGTCCCTCACGGCGAGGCCGCGGGTGAGCATCCACCGGTACCGCCCGTCCCGGTGGAGGATGCGATGCTCGTGCTCGAAATGGGGCGTGTCTCCCCGGAGGTGGGCCTCGAGCCGGGCCTTGAACGCGAGCTGGTCATCGGGATGGATCCGGTGGAGCCAGTCTTCGGGAGAGTTGGACATGTCCTCCTCCTCCCCGCCGAGCATGGCCTTCCAGCGAGGAGAGTAGAAGACCCGGTCCATGCGCAGGTCCCAATCCCACAGGCCGTCGTTGGCCCCTTCGGCGGCGAGGGCGTAGCGCTCCTCGCTGGCGCGCAGCTCCTCCTCCGCGCGCATGCGCTCGCTCAATCCCTTGCCCGTGGACACGAAGTGGGTGACGGCCCCGCTGCCGTCGAACACGGGGGAAACGGTCTTCTCCTCGTAGTAGAGGGTGCCGTCCTTCTTGTGGCAGGCCACCATGCCGTGAAAGGTCTGGCCGGAGGAGAGGGCCTGCCAAAATGCCCTGAAGAGCTCAGGAGGATTCTGGCCCGGCTTGAGGAGGCCGGGGCTTTGGCCGATGACCTCCTCCCGGGAGTAACCGGTGATCCGTTCGAAGGCGGGGTTGACGTAGAGGATCGTGCCCGCCCTGTCCGTGATGATGACCATCTCGCCCGACTGCTCGGCGATCCTGGCGAAGGGGCCGTGGGATGCAAGAGCGCCGCCGCTCGGCACCCGGGACTGATACGGGAAGATTACGTGGGCATGGCTCTCGAACGGAAGGCGGAGGACGAGAACCTGGAAATCCCGCCAGGTCTCTCCCTCGCCAGCGACGCGGCAGGAAAGTACGGGCAGGCCTCCGGCCGATTCCTCGGAGCCGGCCATGGCCTCCAGGAGCCGGGACCAGTCTTCGGCGTGGACCCGCTGTGACAGGCCGCTTCCCCGCACCTCCTTGGCGTTCATGCCGATGAGGGCCAGGAATGTCCTGTTCGCCACCTCCAGCACACCATCGTCTCTGAGGACCGCCAGAGGATCGGGCGAGGCCTCCACGAATGCATGGATGCTTTTGGCGATTCCCTTCCTTAGCCCCATGGCCCCCTCCGCCTCCCGGCCCGAGGACCGGCAAGGCGCGCCTGCCTGAATGATGGTTGTATTGTAGCGCAGGCCCTGCCCCAATTAAAGGCCCCGGGGGCAAAGACGGATCAGCGGTAGTTGCCGAACTGGAGATCGACCTCGAACTCCTGGCCCTTGAGGAGAGCGATGGTGTCCTGGAGCTCGTCGCGGGACGGCGACGACACCCTCACCTTGTCCGCCTCGATGGCAGCCTGGACTTTCTTGAGCTTGGCTTCCTTGATGATCTTGACGATCTTTCTGCACGTCTCGATATCCAGGCCCGACACGAGTTTAATCTCCTGCCGGACCCGGTCCCCGCCGGCCTTCTGGACCAGGCCGCGCTGGCAGTTCTTGACGGGGACCTGGCGGCGGACGAGCTTGCCCAGAAGCATCTCCCACATGGCGTTCAGTTTCATATCGTCGGGAGCTTCGAGGTTCACGAGGTGGTCGGCCTTCTTCAGCTCCATGAGAACCTTGAGCCCCTTGAAGTCATACCTCTGGCCGATCTCTTTCTGGGCCTGATTGACGGCATTCTCCACCTCCATCAAGTCCACGCCCGTGGTCACGTCAAAGGATTCGGTTTTCGCCATGCGCGCCCTTTCATCGCGGAGTCTTGAACCCGCCGTCCGCGCCCGGAAACCGTGCGAGGGGCAAGGCGGCCGGGCACGGCGCTCCATGAGATTGTACATGAAAAAGGCGGAGCCCCCCCGCTCCGCCTCGTGTAAAGAATCCCCCGTGGTTCATTTCGGGCCGGTCTCCCGTACCCAAGATGTGATCATAGAAGTCTCGTCGAGGTGATGCCATAGGAGCCCGGCCGGGGCGCTTACGGCTGGGCCATTTCACCCAGATATCGGCTATATGCTGGTTACCTGAATAGGAGGATCGAGAGGAGGACTCCGCCGGCCACCACCCACAGGGGAGCCACCTTCAACCTCAAGGGAACGAGGGCCGCCACGGCCAGGAAGAGGCTCCTTCGGTCCGTCAGGGCGTCGAGAGAAACCTGCCAGAGCACGTAGGCCAGCATGGCCACGAAGGCGGCCAGGAGGCCCCGCACCATGCGGTGAACGAGGACGAGACCCCGGATCCTCGCGAACTGGGGCGCGAGGAGGACGAGGAGGAGCCACGAGGGAAGAAATACGGCCGCCGTAGCCGTGAGGGCCCCCGCCAACCCCGCCACTTTGTACCCGATGAACGTGGCCGTGAGGATCACCGGGCCGGGAGTGATCTGGCCGAGGGCCAGGCCGTCCAGAAACTCCTGATTCGTCAGCCAGGGGTTGGCCGTCACGACCAGATCGTGCATCAGGGCCACGGCCGTGTACCCGCCTCCGAAGGCGAGCATGTCCACCTTGGCCATGGTGACCGCCACCGCGGGAAGGAGCGGGTTCTCCAGGCCCGACAGAACCACCACCCCCGCAAAGATCAGGGCCACCAGGACGATGGCGGCGGCTCCCTTCCATGTCCCGGAGGTTTTCACGGCCGGGCCTTGGGTTTGCAGCGGACCGGGCGGGGCCGTCCCCCAGAGAAGGGGGATGGCGAGGAGCGCCGATCCCAGGAGAACCAGGAGGGCGCCCGTGTGGAGGATGAGGGCCGCCGCCGCCGCAATCCCGAGGAGGACACCCCGGCCGTCCTTCAAGGCGGGCTTGGCCATGGAGAGGATGGAATCGGCCACGATGGCGACCACAACGGCGCGCAATCCTCGGAGGATGGCCACCACGGATGGCACCTGGCCCAGGTGCATATAGGCGGCGGAGAGGCCGACCATGAGGAGAAACGCGGGAAAGACATAAGCCGCCGTCGCAACGAGAGCACCGAGGGGCCCGCGAAGGCGCCAGGCGACGTGGGCCGCGGTCTGAACGGCGATGGGTCCCGGAAGGGTCTGGCAGAAGGCCAGGGACTCTTCGAACTCCCCCTCCGTAAGCCAGCCCTTTTTCATGACCGTCACCCTGCGAATCTGCGCCACGATGGCCGGCCCGCCGTAGGAGGTGAGGCCGATCATGAAGAGGGTGAAGGCCAAGTCCCGTATGGACACGGCGGGCGGATCGGGCGAAGGGCCTTGCGCCCCGTGCGCGGCATCGGTCACGACGGTGCTCCCACCACCCGGTGGCGGACCCCGTTCCGTCCCTCGTCCTTGACGGCGTACATCAGGTGGTCCGCCTGCCGCAGCAAGTCGTCCGTGGAGGCCGGGGGAGCGAGCCAAGTCACGAGGCCCACGCTCACCGAAATTTCCGGGAACGCCGACGTCACCCTCTCGCCGAGGCCCGCGCGGACCTTCTCGTAGACCTTGGCCGCGGCCTCGGGACCGGCCTCGGGCATGAGGATGGCGAACTCGTCTCCTCCCATGCGGGCCAGAAGGTCCGTGGCCCTGATGCTGGCCTGGATGGACTGGCCCACATCACGCAGGAGCCGGTCCCCTTCGTGGTGGCCCCGGACGTCGTTCACTTCTTTGAACTTGTCGAGGTCGATATACGCCACTGAAAAGGGGTGTCCGTACCGGCCCGCGCGGCGGATTTCCATCTCGGCCAGCTCGAAGAACTGGCGGCGGTTGGCCACCCTCGTCAAGTCGTCCGTGCGCGCCAGTTCCGATTCCCGCGCGAGGGCGTCCTTCAAGGCGCAGGCGATGGTGGACAGACTGAGAAAAAAGATCAGTTCCACGAGGGCGTTCCAGTACGGCACCGCGGCATGAGCAAACATGATCCTGTCGCCAGCCTGAGCCAGGAACCAGGCAAGGGCCGATGCCAGCGATCCCGCATAGCCCGCGGCCCGCCCGCCGAACCATGCCATGAACCCCACGGGAACAAGGTAGAACACGGAAAAGGACATGAAGGGGCCGGTGATGAAGTCCCCCAGGCCCACGAGCCCCACCAACACCAAGCCCGCCGTCCAGACGAGGGCAGGCGCCAGGACCCATGTTCTCTTCGCTGGCGCGGAGGGTCCGCGCGCGCCGGGCTCGTCCCTTTCAGGATGCGCCATGGAACACCGCGACATAGATTCCCATGGGTATCGGCATCGGACCCTCACGCCGTCTCTTGGCCATGATACTCCGCCTGAACTTTCCGCGCCAAGGCCAGACATTCACGGCTCGGGCCATGTGCCTTGGACCGAAGGCGCGTTCCTTTGGTTTAACTGCCTGCTATGGGGGAGCCGGTTCTCCGCATAGCCTCCGTCAGCCGTGGCCAGCGGGAGGCAGAAGGCCCCAGCATACGGAGGCCCCGGCATGGCGGGCCAAGAGATCCCCCATCCGCTCCGCCGCCTCTCCCGCCTCCCGGGCCAGGGACGCAGGAGCGTAAATGACCCCCAGCACCCGCGTGCTCCCGGCGTGGGTCTTGGTGGCCTGGCTGTCTTTCACGGGCGTGGCGCAGGGTTCGTCTCCCGGCAGGCGGGACAGGAGGATGAGGTCGCGCAGATCAAGGACCTGGCCCGAAGGGTTGAAGACATAGGACTCTCCTTCCTTTCCCCGCCGGCAACGGAACCGGCACGTCCCCGCACGGTCCAGATCGGCGAGGGAGATGGGGAGAAGGCTCTCCACGGAGACGAGATTGTTGATATCCACGAGGGCGTTAACGACGGGGAAGGTCTCCTCGGCGGCGGCCTTGAGCAGGTATTCGCTTGCGGGTTTACCTCGCCCCGTGGGCTTGTACGCGCCGAAGCGCAGCAACCCGCGGACGGCCGCCTTCAACACCAGGCTTCTTGGACTCTCCCGGTCCGCCACGGCCGACTCCGCCGCGCGGCGCACTTCCTCAAGCAGGGCCGGCGAGGAGGGACCCGCAACGCACCCCTCAGCCGCGACCCAGCCCAGGACCACCCCTTCCAGATCCAGCTCGATGACGGCGGCCGTGGACAAGGCGCACCTCCCTTTACGGGGATTCGAGGAGCCATTCCCCCGCAGGGAAAAGAAACGGCGCCGAAACCGGCATTTCGGTCCCGGCTCGCCGTATACGGTTTGCTGACGAGCAGCTAAGGCTGGCGCCTTACTTCACGCCGAGCAGCTCGACCTCAAAAATGAGGGTAGCATTGGGCGGGATGACAGGCGGGTAGCCGCGCTGGCCGTAAGCGAGCTGCGGCGGGATGATGAGCTTGCGCTTGCCGCCCACCTCCATGGTGGCGATCCCTTCGTCCCACCCCTTGATGACCATGCCCGCGCCCAGCTTGAACTCGAGGGGCTCGTTCCGGTCCAGGGAGCTGTCGAACTTGGTGCCGTCCGTGAGGGTGCCCGTGTAGTGCACGACGACGGTCTGGCCCGGCTTGGGCTGAGCGCCCGTGCCCATCTTCAGGTCCACGTACTTCAGGCCGGAGGGCGTGGTCACCTCCTGCGTGGCTTGGGGCGCAGCTTCCTTGGAAGGAGACGGTTTGCCTTGAGCCAGCGGGGCCAAGGACAGGGCCAGGAGGGCGGCGGCCAGGACGGAAAGTGCGATGGTCTTCATGAGTTCATCCTTTCTGAGACAAGCGGAGTCACGGGGAAGGGAAATGTCGGAAAGCGGAATTCTGGAATGGCGACAACGGGCCAGAGGTGATTGCGCGAGGCGCGAAGTGGGATGGATAGCCGTTGCCTTTCACTCCTCACTCTTCACTCCTCACTCCTCACTCTTCACTCTTCACTGTTACCGCCTGCCACGGGCGCGCCGCAGCCGTCTTCCTCTCCGCAGCCGTTGACCTCCGCTTCAAGGGTAGCATGCTGGATGTCCCAGCGCTCTTGGAGAAAGCCACGGATTCGGCCGAAGAGGCCTTCGCAGGCGGAGACGTCCATGTCGGGCACGGACACGTGAGCCGTGAGGACGCGCTGGCCGGGACCCAGCTCCCAAACGTGAACGTGGTGGAGGCGGGCGGGGGCGAAAACGTCGCCGGTGCTTCGCACCAGCTCATCCAGATCGAGCCCGCGCGGTACGGCCTCCACGAGCATCCCCACGGACTCCCAGACGATGGAAATGGCGCTGTAGAGAACGGCGAAGCCCACCACCAGGGAGGCCACGGGATCCAGGTAGGGCCCAACGGAGGTTTTCGAGAAGAGGGCCGCCAGGATCACAGCCAGGGAGGCGAGGGAATCCTGGAGGAGGTGGAGAAAGGCGCTCTTGACGTTAAGGTCGTCGTGGTCGTGGTGTCTTAGGAGGAACACGGCGGCCAGGTTGGCGGCCAAGGCCACCACGGCCACGGCCAGCATGAGGCCCGCCTTCACCGGCTCGGGCTTGAGGAGGCGGTGGAGCGCCTCGCGGGCGATGACCCCCGTGATGAGGAAGAGAGCCAGGGCGTTCACCAGGGCCGCCAGGACCTCCACTCGCTTGAGGCCATAGGTATGCTGGGCCGAGGGCGGACGTCGCCCCACCACGCGCGCCAGGAGGGCGAGGGCGAGGGCCACCACGTCGCTGAGGTTGTGGAGGGCATCGGCCAGGAGGGCGAGGCTCCCCGACATGAGGCCTCCCACTACCTCCACGGCGGTGATGAGCACGTTGAGGAGGACACTCCAGAGGAGGCGCCGGTCCATGTCAGGGTGGGGATGGTCGTGGGTCAAGGGAGCCTCTGCGGGCGTGCCGCGCCTCAGATGTACTTCCGCCGGCTGCCCGTCTCCACGTTCACCTCCACCAGGTCCGCGGCGGAGACGGTGTGAAAGGAGAGGACCACGAGGGGCTCGTGGAAGGACTCGAAGGCGTGGGGCGTGTTCTCGGGAATCACGTAGATGCTCCGGTCGGGGTAGGCCGGGTCGAAGGGCTGGAGGATGGCGCTGCGCCGCCCGATGTGGCTCATGCCCGTACCCGAGAGGACCGCCGTGTGCTGGACGGAGTTGGGATGCGTGTGCGCGGGGAGCCGCGTGGCGGGGCGGACGACGAAGGCCCAGGCGCTGGCGATGCCCGCGGGGAGCCGGTTCCCCACCAGGTCCTCGGGAAGGGGAGCCCCGGCGAAGAGGTTTTTGCCCTCCTCGGCGCGCCCCGCCAAATCGAGAATCAAAGCTCGGACCTGGCTGGTTTCTTTCCAGCCGTCCACGAGCCTAACCAGTGTGGCGATTCTGAAGGTGGTCATGGGTCCGCCGTTTCCCTCGGACCGGCCAAACCTCCGCCAGCCAAGAAAGGAGTGTATAGGAAAGCGGGGACGAGGGACAGGGGAAGGGGAAAGGGGAAGCGGAACAATTTGAGATTTGGGATTTGGGATGTGGGATGTGGCAATGTGGAACTGAGCGCCGGGACCGTGGGATTCTTCCTCATCCCGTCATCCCCCCATCTCGGCATCTCCTCATCCCGGCATCCCCTCATTCCGGCCTCGCGTCTCGCTCCACGGCCTCGCCCGCTCCTCCGCCCGATCCTCTTCGCGTGCCCTCGTACATCTCAAACTCCAGGAGTTTGACGGGCATGGGGCCGTTGAAGAGGGGAATTTTTCGCTTGGGACGGAGGCCGATGGCTTTGGCGAGAGTCCCGTCGCCCGTGAGGAGAAGGGCCCTCCAGCCGGGGCAGCGCCGTTTGAGGGCGTCGCCGAAGGCGCTGTACAGCCCGGCGAGGTCCTCGCCGGCCCCCGCATGGTCGCCGTAGGGCGGATTGGCGGCGATGAGGCCGGCGGGGCCGGCGGGAGCCGAGAAATCGCGGGCGTCCCGTCGTTTGAGGCGGATCCACCGGTCCATTCCCGCACGCTCCGCGTTGGCCGAAGCCGCCGCCACGGCGGAGCCGTCCACGTCACTGCCAAGGATGGGAGCCGGGGCATCGCGCAGAGCGCCTTCGGCCTCCTTGAAGATGGCGCGCCAGGCTTGGGGCTCGAAGGCGGGCCAGCGCTCGAAGCCGAAGGGTTCGGCCCGGAGGAGGCCCGGGGCCGTTCTCGTGGCCATAAGGGCCGCTTCGATGCAGAGGGTTCCTGAGCCGCAGAAGGGGTCGGCCATGGGGACGGTGCCATCGTAGCCGCCCAGCAGAAGAATACCCGCCGCGAGGGTCTCGTTGAGGGCGGCGGCCACGGGCTTGATGCGGTAGCCCCGCTTGTGCAGGGGGCCGCCCGAGCAGTCAAGGCTGACGTCTGCGCGGGTGCGGGCGATGTGGACCACGATGCGCACGTCCGGATCCCTCCGGTCCACGTCGGGGCGGGCGCCGCGCCGCTCGCGCAGGGCGTCGGCGATGGCGTCCTTCACGCGGAGGGCCACGTAGCCCGAGTGGTTGAAGGCCGAATCGCGGACCGCCGCCTCCACGGCGAAGGTCCGGTCCGCCGCGAGAAACTCGTCCCACGGCAACGCCTTCGCCCCCTCGTAGAGGGCATCGGCGTCCGGGGCCTCGAAGGAACCGAGGGGGAGGAGGACTCTCCGGCCCGCCCGGAGCCACAAGCACGCCCGCCAACCGTCTTCCATCCGGCCCTTGAATGCCACCAGGCCGGGGGCCACGTCGAGAACGGAGAGCCCCAGCGCCCGAAGTTCGCCCGCCACCACCTCTTCGAGTCCTTTGGACGCCGTAGCCAGAAAGCGCATGGGCCCTCCTCCTCTTACGGTATCACAGGGATGAAGGAGCGTTCTTGATGGATGTGTTTCTTTCAAGAAATGTTTCTTGGCGTCTTGGTGCCTTCGTGGTGAGCGTCTTCGCCTATTGGGCCTTGGGCAGCTCCACGAGGACATTGCTGCCGGGCTCCATGTTCTCGATGGCGATGACCCCGCCATACTTGGACAAGACCTCCTTCACGAGGAAGAGGCCCATGCCCAGCCCGGGCGATTTGTAGCTCGGAACCTGCGGCTTGCCAGATTCCTCGGGCTCCAGCAGGCGCTCCCGCTGGTCTTTCGGGAATCCGGGGCCGTAATCGCGGGCGGCGAAGATGACCTTGCGCGCGTCGTGAAGGAGGTAGACTTTGACCTTGACCCCCTCGGGCGAGAACTTGACGGCATTGTCCAGGATCTGCCGAAAGAGGACCACCGCGTCCTCGCGGTTGATCTCGTAGAAGAGGGTGTCCCTCTCCTTCTGGACCTGCACCGTGAGGTGTTTGGCGTCGGCCTGGGGCGAAACGACGTGGATGACGTCGTCCAGAACGGCCACGAGGTCGCAGAACTCCCCGCGGGCTGGCTCCTTGATGCGGGTGTAAGAGAGCAGGTCGTTGACCATGGTCTCCAGTCTCACCGTTTCCTCGTGGATGATGCCCAGGTACTCCTCCGCGTTCTTCTCGCGCTGCTGAGGGTAGCGCTTGAGCAGATCGGCGTAGGAGCGGATGTTCGTGAGGGGCGTCTTCATTTCGTGGGACACGTTGTTCAAAAACGCCCGTTTGAGCTGGTCCAGCTCCGTGAGCTGGGCGAGGGCCAACTGAAGATCCGCCGTACGCTCCATGACCTTAACCTCCAGCCGCTCGTTGGCGTCCGCCAGTTCGCGCACGAGTGCGAGGGTCTGAAGGCGAGGGGTCATGACCTGTTCCACGAGAGACAGAAACCGGTCCTCGTCATTGCTGAAGGGCTCATCGGGGGGGCAGTAGACGATGAAGTACCCCATGGGGCCGCCCTGCGGGCCCAAGGGAATGGCCATGGCCTCCCCCACGTCCGGAGGCGGATCGGCCTTGAGCTGCCGGAGGCGGTCCTGCAGGTCGTCGAGGCGCATGCGCTCGTTGCGCTGAAGGAGCCCCAGGGCGAGGTTCCCCGCTCCGGGGGCATCGGCACCCCAGAGTGGATCTTCGGCGCAGCCGAAGCACTGCAAGGGAGTGATGGAGCCCCCCCTGGAAGCGAAGGCCGAGACTTTCCAGTTGGGCCGGGCCTCCGACAAGCGGCTCGCGCAGCCGGTGAGGGCGGCCTCTACCTCGGTGGCGTCCGCGAGGGTGCGCCCTATCTCGTAAAGCGCCGTCATTTCGCGGAGGCGGGCCTGGTACATCCGGCTCAGGAGGTGCTGCTCCTGGTACTCCTCGGCGAGCTGGGTGGTGGACTGGAGGGCCGCCACCAGTTGCTCCTCCTCGGAGAGGCCGTGGACTGGCACCTCGGCGGAGACGGCCACGCGGCTGTCCGCGGGCTGGTATCCCTTGCGCCGCTTCTCGGCGAAGGGCGTGAATACGGCCCGGACGCCCTCCGCCAGCCGCTCCGGCGTGGCGCCCTTCTGTCCCAGCTTGAAGCGCTCCGCGAAGAGCACGAGACAGCGCTCCACGCAGGTCATGAAGGTCTGGACCACCCCCTCGCCGCTCAGGGCGCTGGCGAGAGCCACGGGGAAGCCGTCGGCCTTCATGGCGGCGAGGACCGCCTCGGGCGCCATGATCCCGGGGAGATCCCGCTTGTTGCACTGGATGACCACGGGCGTCTGGGAGAGGTCCATCTTGTTGGCGAGCAGGTTGGCCTTCATGTTTTCCCAGGAGATGTAGTTCTCCTGGGCGCGGCCGGGCTGGGAATCGGCCACAAAAATCAGAGCATCGGTGCCCGCCAGGACCACCTTGCGCGTCGTGTTGTAGTGGACCTGGCCGGGCACGGTGTAGACCTGGAACCGGATGTGGTAGCCCTGGATCTCTCCCAGGTCGAAGGGGAGAAAGTCGAAGAAGAGGGTCCGGTCCTCGGCGGTTTTCAGGGAGACGAGCTGGGAGTCCCCGTGCGGGTCCGTGATCTCGTGGAGGGCTTCCAGGTTCGTGGTCTTCCCGCCCAGGGCGGGGCCGTAATAGACGACCTTGAACTGGATCTCCTTCTGGGCGTGTCTGAACTGCACCATGTCAGCGCTCTCGTACCTTCTGGATGAGGAGGTTAGGATCCACGGGCTTGAACAGGACACCCGTCGCTCCCAACTCGCGGGCTTGGAAGGCGATGTGTTCGTCGGCGCTGCCCGTCAGGAGATAGACGCGGGGGCGGGGGCCCGGGGGCCAAGCCTGCAATGCTTTCAGCACGGAGAAACCCTCGCCGTCAGGCATGTACTGGTCCAGAAAGCAGAGGTCGGGCTTCACGTCCCTCAGGGCGGAGAGCGCCGAGGCCACGTCGGTAGCCTCGTGGCATTCCACCCCCTCCTCGTCGAGGACGGCGCGGATCATTTTGCGGATGAGGGCGTTGTCGTCCACCACCAGCACTCGCACGGGCTCTCCTGCTCCACGCCCCATCCCCCCCCCTCGAACGCGCACGCTTCGATTCATGCAGTATAGCGGCCCAAGCGGCTCGGCGCAACTGCGGGGCCCGGCAGCCTGGTAGCCGCCGGACTCGCGGGCACCCGGCCCTTGCTAAAGGGGGCATTTTGCTGTAGATTACCGGTGTTCGGCCCGCGGGTTTCGCGGGTGGTTTTTCGTGAACGGAACGGGAAAGGAACTATGGAACCGCCCAGTACCTCGGAAATCATGACTTGCGGGGACCAAGCTCCGAGCGCTCGCGCTCAGGGCAGTATCCCGGAACCGGCCGCCGCCCCTCTCTGCCCTTAGCCCAGCCGCCGGCGCGCTCGGGACCGGTCCCCCACCGGATGCCGGAGACGCGCCATGACCCACGCCACACCAAATCCGGCCGCTGTCCGCCGCGCGAGCACGCGGGAGTTTTCCCATGTCTGATACGGGCGGACCATGTACTGGATCAGCAAGAGTATCCACCTCGTAAACCGCTGGCGGCGGCAGATTCTGGTCTTCTTTGCCGTCCTGGGGCCCGGCATCATCACCATGGTGGCGGACAACGACGCAGGAGGCATCTCAACCTACGCCGTAACGGGATCCAAATACGGCTTCTCCCTTCTCTGGATCTTCTTCATCCTCGTGCCCATGGCCTACTACGTGCAAGAGATGACGGTGCGCCTGGGCGCCGTCACCAAGCGCGGGCACGCGGAGGCCATCTTCGAGGGCTTCGGCTCCTTCTGGGGCTGGTTCTCCCTGGCGGACCTGGCCATCGTCAACTGGCTCACCCTCATCACCGAGTACATCGGCATGATGGCCGCCATGAGCCTTTTTGGCGTCCCTCCATGGATCACGTTCCTGGGCGTGACGGCCATCCTCTTCCTCGTGGTCCTCTCGGGCAAGTACTGGACCTTCGAGAAGCTCACCCTCCTGTTCTGCGCCTTCAACCTCGTGTACATCCCGGCGGCCTTCTGGGCCATGAAGACGCCCACGGCGCCGGCGTGGGCCGAGGTCTTCAAAGGGCTCGTCCTCCCCAACTTCCCGGGCGGGCTCTCCGGTGAGATCATCTTCATCATCCTGGCCAACATCGGGACCACCATCGCACCTTGGCAAATCTTCTTCCAGCAGAGCTCCGTGGTGGACAAGGGGCTGGACATCCACGACATCAAATTCGGCAAGCTGGACACGCTGGCAGGCTCCCTCATGACGTGCATCGTGGCCGCGTTCATCATCATCGCCACGGGGGCCGCCTTCTACTTCCACAAGCCCCCCATCCTCATCGAGGACGCCGCGCAGACCGCCGAAGCCCTCGTGCCCCTCCTCCCCGCCGGCCAGGGCCATCTCGCCAGGACCCTGTTCGCCATCGGCCTCTTCGATGCCGGCTTCCTGGGGGCCCTGTGCATTTCCCTGAGCACCTCGTGGGCCGTGGGCGAGGTCTTCGGCTGGGCCCACTCCCTCAACAAGAGCGTGCGCGAGGCACCCTGGTTCTACGTCATTTACCTGGGCATGCTCCTCACGGCGGGAGCCATCGTCCTCATCCCGGGCGCCCCCCTCGTGACCATCACCATGTTCGTCCAGGTGGTGGCCGTCACCCTCCTGCCCTCGGCCCTCATCTTTCTCATCCTCATCCTCAACGAACCGGCCTTCATGGGCGAACACGTGAACACCCGGTGGCAGAACATCGCCAACTGGTCTATCGTGATCTTCGTCACCTTCATGTCCACCCTGTTCGCCTTCACCACCCTCTTTCCAGGCCTCTTGGAGAGGCTCATGAGGAGGTCCCCATGATCGCCGTAGCGCAGAAAATGCCCGGGGTCCCCGACCTTCCGGCGGGAATCGGGAGCTTCCGCTTCCTCTACTTCTCGGAGCTTCTCAAGCGCCCCGTGTGCGCGGGGAAGATCAAGGACCGAATCGGCAAAGTCTCGGACCTCGTGTTCAGGCTCACAGAGCCTTATCCAGAAGCGGTGGGCATTTACATGGAGTACGGGTGGGGCAAGCCCACCCAGTTCGTGCCCTGGGACCGGGTGATGAAGATCGAGGATGACGCCATCTTCGTAAAGCCCGCCGAAGGGGGCGAGCCCTATCCTCCCTTCGTGGATCAGCAGGGGTGGATCATGCTGGAAGACCACCTCATGGGGAAGACGGTCCTGGACATGGACGGGCGGCGGACCGAAGTGGTGAACGACGTGCACCTGCTCGAATCCCGCGGGCGCATGCTCGTGGTCCACGTGGACATCTCCTTCAACGGCTTCCTGCGCCGATGGGGCCTGAAGCGGTTCAATTGGGTCAAGGACCACCTCATCTCCTGGAAGTACATCCAGCCCCTCTCCGTGGAAGACGCCGCGGCCACGGACAAGGTCTCCCTCTCCATCACGCGGCGGCAGATCGACGAGCTGCCCGGCGAGGATCTGGCGGACGCCCTCGAAGAGCTCTCGGGCGAGGAACAGCAAGCCCTCTTCTCGGCCCTGGAGCCCGAAAAGGCCGCCGAGACCCTCATCGAGGCCGAGCCCAGGGCCCAGCGCCAGATCATCGCCAATTTGCGCCAGGAGCGAGCCCGCACGATCTTGTCCGAGCTCTCCGTGCCCCAGGTGGCCGACCTCTTCTCGGTCCTCCCCCACGACGACATGACGGAGCTCATGACCCTCCTGCCCCAGGAGCAGGCCGCCCGGATCACCCACATCCTGAGCGAGCGGGAGGCCACGGCCCGCGCGCTCATCTCCACGGATTTCATCACGTTCCACCGCGACGCGACGGTGGGCCGGGCCCTCGACGAAATCCGGCGCTCGGGCCGCGAGCCCGACACCATCTCCTACGCGTACGTGGTGGACGGAAGCGGCCCCACCCTCGTGGGTGTCGTGGACCTGCGCGAGCTGGTCCTCTCGGCCGACCACGTGACCCTCGGGGAGATCATGGCCTCGCCCGTGGTGGCCGCCGAGGCGGACGACCTCAAGGACGACCTGGCCGAGCTGTTCGTGAAATACCACTACCGCATGATTCCCGTGGTGGACACCCAGGACCAGATCCTCGGCGTCATTTACTACAACGACATCATGAAGGGCCTCACGACCCGGGTGAAGGTATGATGAGAACGCCTTGCGGATTCCTCACTCCACCTTCCCTGTCCTGCTTCTCGAGTTTCGAATTCCGAATTCCGAATTCCGAATTTCCTTCAGGGGCCTCCCCATGCCCCGCGTGACCATGACGCCCATGACAAAATTCGCCCTCTACTTCCTCAGGTTCTACCTGATTTTCCTGATGGGGCTCCTGCTGTTCAGATTTCTGAAGCTGTTCAGGTAAATCGAGGAAGGCGTATAAGGGCGAGACGCGAGACGGAGTACTGTCCCGCTCCTCACTCCTCACTCCTCACTTTTCACTATCCCTCAATCCGGCACGGTGAACGCAAAGGCGCGCTTGAGGCCCTCCGGCGCCTGCTCGGGATGGAACCCCGAGTCGAGCCAGCGGAACCACGCCTCCGCGGCCTGCGCGGTGAACCGCGCCTCCTCCGCGATGACCGCCCCGTAGGCGAACCGGTCGCGGCTGAAGGGCACCTGGCTCCGCTTGTAGAAGAACGCGGCGCAGCGGCCGGGCCCGATGGGGAAGACCTTCATGAGGGCCCGGTTGGGATGGCCCGCCACGGGCGTGGTCCCCGCCAGCTCCAGGTAGCTCGCTTCGGGCGCCAGGCGCAGGGCGACGCCCGTCACCTTCGCGGCCTCCGCCACGGCCTTGAGCAGCGCCACGGAGGCCGTCTCGTCGAGTTTGGCTTTCAAAGCAGGGTCGTCGCAGTTCGTCAGCATGTTTTATTTTCGGGAGCAGGGAGCGGGGAGCAGGGAGTCAGGCCACTGCTCGACGTCTCTCCCCAGTCCCCTATTCCCCTAGTCCCCTAGTCCCCTGGTCACGACTTCTTCCACCGCACGCCCTGAGGGCCGTCTTCGAGGAGGATGCCGCGGGCCTTGAGGTCGTCGCGGATGCGGTCCGCCTCCTTGAAGTCCTTGGCCTTCCGCGCCTCCTGGCGCTTCGCGATGAGGGCCTCCACCTCCGCTTCGAGGGAGTGGGCCACCTTCAGGGGGATCCCGAAGACCGCCTCGAAATCGGCGAGGAACCCGGCCATGGAAGTTTGGGACGCGGTACAGAAGGCGCCCGCGTCCATGGCCGTGTTGCAGGCCCGCAGGGCATCGAAGAGGGCGGAGAGGGCCACGGCCGAATTCAGGTCGTCCTCCAGGGCCTCCTTGAATGCCCGCCGGTGCCCCTCGATGGCCTGTGCCAAGCCGGGATTGGGCTCGGAGGCTGGAACCGCACCCTCCATCCTCGCGGCGAAGTCGCGCAGTCTCCCAAGGGCGGCCTTGGCCGCGTCCAGGGCCTCGAAGGTGAAGTTGAGCTGCTTCCGGTAGGAGACGGAGAGGAGCAGGTAGCGCAGGGCCATGGGGTCCGCGCCCTTCTCCAGCAGGTCTCTGAGCGTGTAGAAGTTGCCCAGGGATTTGCTCATCTTCTCCCCGTTCACCAGGAGGTGCTCCATGTGCATCCAGTGGCGCGCCGGGGACTTGCCCGTGGCACCTCGGCTCTGGGCGATCTCGTTTTCGTGGTGGGGGAAAACCAGGTCCACCCCGCCCGTATGAAGGTCGAAGACTTCACCCAAGTACTTGGCGCTCATGGCCGAGCACTCCAGGTGCCAGCCGGGGCGGCCGGGGCCCCAGGGGCTCTCCCAGCTCGGCTCCCTCTCTTTGGCGCCCTTCCACAGCACGAAATCCCTGGCCGACTCCTTGTCGTAGTGGTCGCTGTCCACCCGCGCGCCGTCCAGGTTGCCGCTCAGGTCCACCGTGCACAGGGCCCCGTATTCGGGGAGGCTGGCCACGCGGAAGTACACCGAGCCCTGGCTGAGGTAGGTATGGCCGTTGTGCTCCATGCGCGCCACGAGGGCCAGCATCTCGGGGATGTGGTCCGTGGCCCGGGGGTACTCGTCGGCGGGCAGGCAATTGAGCGTCTTCATGTCTTCGAAGAAGAGGGCCGCGTAGTGGTCGGTGAGGTCGCGCAGGCTCACCCCTTCGCGGTTGGCGCGGGCGATGGTGCGATCGTCGATGTCCGTGAGGTTCTTGACGTGGTGGACCTTCATGCCGGTCCAAAGCAGGAAGCGCTTGAGCAGGTCCTCGGCGAGGAAGGTGCGGAAGTTGCCGATGTGCGCGACGTCGTAGACCGTCGGGCCGCAGGTGTACATGCGCACCACCCCGGGGTCCAGGCTCTGGAAGGGCTCCACGCGCCGGGTGAGGCTGTTGTAGAGGCGCATCACGGCACCCCGCCGAAGGTCCGTCCTACCACGGGGACCAGGGCCCTCAAGTCCGCGCTCAACCTCAGCAGGTCCTCGGGAAGGATGGCCTGGGGCCCGTCGGAGAGGGCCCTGCCGGGCTCGGGATGGACTTCCAGCAGAAGCCCGTCGGCCCCGCACACGGCGGCGGCACGGGCCATGGGTGTGACCAAGGTCCTCCGGCCCGTGGCGTGGGAAGGATCTACGAGGACCGGCAGGTGCGTCATCTCCTTGAGAATGACCACGGAGGCCAGGTCCAGGCTGTGGCGAAGGCTCGGGTCGAAGGACCGGATGCCCCGCTCGCAGAGGATCACCCCGGGGTTGCCGCCGGAGAGGATGTACTCGGCCGCGAGGAGGAACTCCTCCCGCGTGGCCGCCAGACCCCGTTTGAGGAGGACCGGTTTCGGCTGTTTCCCAAGGGCGCGCAGAAGCGGGAAGTTCTGCATGTTCCTGCTTCCCACCTGGAGCACGTCGGCCACCTCGGCCACGAGGGGAAGGTCCTCCCGGTCCAGCACCTCGCTCATCATGATGAGGCCGTGCCGGTCCGCGGCGGCGCGGTGGATGCGCAGGCCCTCCGCGCCCAAGCCCTGAAAGGAGTAGGGGCTCGTCCTGGGCTTGAAGGAACCGCCCCGAAGGATCCTCCCGCCTGCGGCCGCAACGGCCGCGGCGCAAGCCTCCATCTGGGCCTCCGATTCCACCGCGCAGGGACCTGCGGCCAGAAGGAACGCGGAGCCGCCCACGTCCGCGCCCATGACGCGCACCACCGTATCCGCGGGATGCATCTCGCGGCCGGCCTGGACGTACCCCTGCCCCGCGGGCATAGCCCCCGCCACGCCGGGCATACCCAGGAGCTGGTCCGGGGTGAGCCCCCCGGGGTTGGCCGTCACCACCATCACGTCGCCCCTCGGGCCCGTCTGCGTGTGGTGAAGGGCCCCGCTGGACCCCAGAACCGCCTCGATGGCCAGGCGCTGGGGGCCCGTGATGGCCGGGTTCAGTAGAATGATCAAAGCCGCTCCTTCCTCCAAACCTTCCCAACCATTGATTTTAGTCTACCCCGCGGCCATGATCAACAAACCTTTCGTCCCGTTTGCAGGAAAGGCCCCGCGGGCTTATCCTGGGCCCGATGTGGAAGAGGGTGTTTTATCCTGCGGCTTTGGTGTGTCTGGCTCTAGCGTGCGTCCTGGCCTACGTGGGATGGGTGAACCCGGAGATCAACGCGCCTCTGGGCCTGGACCACTTCGACGAGGCCTTCGTGAGGGCGCGGGTGCAGGCCACGGCCCAGCACCTCCTGGAAAGCCCGGGGCGGTTCGACCTGCGTCTCACCGAAAAGCTGGACGTGGACAAGATCCAGCGCATGCAGCAGCTCTTCGGCATCCGGGCGGCCTCCTACTGGTCCCGCAAGCAGGTCCCCCTCCAGCGCTGGATCTACCACGCCTACCCCCCGCAGAAACTCTCCGATTTCAGGTTGTTCAAGGAACGGGAGCCGCCCCTCACGGTGGAGGTGGACAGCTCGGGACAGATCCTCGCCCTCAGCATTCCTCCCCGCAAGCAGGCGGCGCCCAAGAAGCTCACGGCCGACGAGGCCCGGGGCGTGGCCGAGGACGCCCTGCGTTTCGCGGGGGTGGATGTGGGCAGGCTCACCCTCACGGCCACCACCCAGGGAGATTCGGAAGGCCAGCAGACCTTCGATTTCACGTGGAAGCAGCCCGTCAACAACCTGCCCGGCCTCATCTACCAGTACACCGTCAAGCTCCAGTCGGGCTTTCTGACGAGCTTCGGACGGGACATCACCTTCGCCGAGGAGGCTCCGCCGGACCTCTGGCAGGACCTCGTGCTTCCCCTCCTGACGGGGGCCACGTGGTTCTTTCTCGCCCTCGTCTTCCTGGCCCTCCTCATCCAGCGGCTGAGGCGGGACGAGATGGACTTCCGCCGGGCCCAGAAGGTGGGGCTCCTGGCCGGGATTCTCGCCTTCCTGCGCCTCGTGAGCGAGCCCACGGGGGGCATTTTGACGACTTTCGTCGTCGCGGCCCTGGGCAG
This sequence comes from Acidobacteriota bacterium, assembly GCA_021813555.1. Lineage (GTDB taxonomy): Bacteria > Acidobacteriota > UBA4820 > UBA4820 > DSQY01 > JAKAJA01. Next base: position 3,855 of record JAKAKG010000120.1, on the reverse strand, counting down.
CGTGCTGGCGGCGGTCTTCTTTGGCATGCTGTGGGCCGTGGCCGAATCGCTCCTTCGGGACGCGTTCAGCGACAAGCTCCGGTTCGTTGACCTGATCTTCAACGGCCAGTGGAAGGTGAAGGAGATGGCCCGGCACCTCCTTTGGTCGGCGGCGTGGGCGGCCACCTTCCTGGGCATTCCCGTGATCCTTCTGGCGGCCGCCACCCAGTGGCGGGGCCTCTCCCTGGTGCTCCTGCCCGTGGATTTCCAGCTCAGCAACCTCCGCTTCCCCGGAAGCCTGGTGGGCAACGCCCTCCTGGGGCCGCTGCCCGCCGTGACGGTGGTGGGCACGCTCTTCCTGGGCGTCGTCTATCCCTTGCTCAGGGTGCGGTTCACGGCCCTCCGCTCATCCATCATGTTCTGCATCCTCTTCGCCCTCGCCACGGCCCGCCTCCTGCCCGTGGGGCCGCCCGCCGTGGCCTTCGGCCTGGCCCTCCTTCTGGGTCTCGCCCTCTTCCTGCTCATGGAGCACAGCGGCCTCCTGGCGGGGCTCATGGTCCTCTACGTGCCGCAGGTCCTGCGGGACGTCTTCCTCCTCCTGACGGCCCGCTATCCCGCCGTGTCCATCCAAGGCTGGCTCTGCGTGGGCCTTCTGGCCGCCGCCCTCGCCGCGGCCGTGTGGGTGGCCCTCTTCGGGCGCTCTCACGTGGGCCTGGAGGCCTATGAGCCGGAGTACCTCCAGCGCATCAGGGAGCGGGAGCGGTTCGCCCGGGAGCTGGAGATCGCCAAGGGGATCCAGGACCGGTTCCTCCCCAAAGAGACCCCCAGCATCCCCGGCTTCTCCCTGGCCACGCGCTGCGTTCCCGCCATGGAAGTGGGCGGCGACTACTACGACTTCCTGCCACTGCCCAACGGCACATGGCTCCTGCTCTTGGGAGACGTGTCCGGCAAGGGCGTCAGGGCCGCGTTCTACATGACCCTCACGAAGGGCATCCTTCACGCCATGGCCGCCTCCGAGACGGACCACGTGGTCATCCTCAGCCGCTTGAACCAGCTCTTCCGGAGGCTGGGCGAGTCGGGCATTTTCCTGACCCTGTGCGCCCTCGTGCTGGACCCCGTTTCGCGGGAGGTTCAAATCCTGTCCGCGGGCCACAACCCGCCCTTCCTCGTCCGGCCCGCGGGAGTGTCCGTCCTGGAACCCCGGGGACTCGTCCTGGGCATCATGGGCAACGACTTCTTCCTCGACAGCCTCAAGATGGTGACCCTCACCCTGGCCCCCGGTGAAGCCCTCGTGCTGTATACGGACGGAGTCACTGAAGCCATGAACCGGCAAGACCAGGAGTTCGGCATGGAACGGCTCCAGGCGGCCCTGGAATCGGCACGCCTGGCGGGCGCCCGCGGCCTGGTGGAGGCCATCCTCGAAGGGGTGGAGCGGTTCCAGCGCGGGGCCCGGCAGACCGACGACCTGACCTTGCTCGTCCTGGAGGCCCATGAAGCCTGAATCTCTGCGCCGCCTTTTAACCGCCGTGGCCGAGGGCCGCACGTCCCCCGCCGAAGCCGAGGAGCGCTTGGCTTCCCTCCCCTTCGAAGACCTGGGCTTCGCGCGGCTGGACCACCACAGAATGATCCGCCGCGGGTTCCCCGAGGCCATCTACGGCGAGGGCAAGGAGGCCTCCGAAATCGCGGCCATTCTAAAGGCCTTCCGCGCGCAGGACGTGCCCGCCCTCGTGACCCGCCTGGACGCCCCCAAAGCCGCCGCCGTGAAGCGCAGGTGCCCTCGGCTCACCTACCACGCCAAAGCCCGGCTCGCCTATCTCGGCGATCTCCCCGGCGAAGGAGAGGGCCTCGTGGTGGTGGTCTCGGGCGGAACCAGCGACGCCCCCGTGGCCGAGGAAGCGGTCTGGACGGCGCGCTACCTTGGCGCGCGGGTAGAGTACTTCCCGGACGCCGGCGTGGCGGGCCTGCACCGCATCGCCCCCGTTCTGCCCAGGCTCCGCGAGGCCCGCGCCGTCATCGCCGTGGCAGGGATGGAGGGCGCCCTCGCCTCCGTCGTGGCGGGGCTGGCGGGAGCCCTCGTCATCGGGGTTCCCACCTCCGTGGGGTTCGGCGTCCAGGACCACGGCAGGACGCCCCTCTTCGCCATGCTCGCCTCCTGCGTCCCGGGCCTCGTCGTGGTCAACGTGGACGCCGGCTTCTCCGCCGGGTACGCCGCCGCCGTCGTCAACAAAATGAAAGAAAAGGACACTCCACCGCAAAGACCGCAAGGGTCGCGAAGGAAGATCCCAATTGGGGGGTTCCGCGCCCTGAGGGATTAGAAGTGCAGACACCGTCCTTGAGCCGCTTACCCTACTCAAGAATGTTTGTCTATCCCACGAGAATTTCTTTTTTGCTTTGCGCCCTTCGCGCCTTTGCGGTGAGATGTTATTGATGGATTCAGAAACAACCCTGACGCCGTTTCTGCGGGGCAAGATTCGCGTCCACCAGCCCCGGCGCGGCTATCGCTTCAACGTGGATTCGGTGGCCTTGGCGGGGTTCGCGTGGGTGCGGGACGGCGAGCGCGTCCTGGACCTGGGGACGGGCTCGGGCATCCTCCTCCTACTGGTGGGCCACTTCCACCATCCGTCCCGCCTGACGGGCATCGAACTTCAGGAGGAGCTGGCCTCCCTCGCGGCCCGCAACCTCGAAGAGAACGGCTGGAGCGGCCGGGGACAGGTCGTGCACGGCGATCTGCGCGCCATGGAGGCCCTCGAACCTGGCGCCTTCGACCTGGTGGTCTGCAACCCTCCCTACCACGAGGCGGGCCGCGGACAGACCAGCGCCACGCCGGAGCGCGCCCTGGCCCGCCAGAGCTTCTCCGCCGAGCTGTCCGACGTGGCCGCCGCCGCCTCCCGCGCGCTGGCGCCCTCGGGCCGGTTCTGCGCCGTGATCCCCGCGGCCCGCGCGGAGGATTTCCGAGCCGCCCTCGCCGCCTCGAACCTTCACCTCAAGCTTCTCCGGCCCGTGCAGGACCGGCCCGGCCGCGAGCCTCACCTGGTCCTTATCCAGGCCCGCGCCTATCCCGGCAAGGGACCCATCGCCCTTCCCCCGCTGATCCTCAAGGACGACGCCGGCGCCTACGGCCCCGAGATGCGCCATTGGCTCGGCCACGAGCCCATCGCCGGACGGCGGTTCTTCTGCGACTGCATGGTGGGCACGCTGGCCCGCTACCTCCGGCTCCTGGGCGCGGACGCGGCCTTCTTCCGCACGGCCGATGACGATTGGCTGATGGAGGAGTGCACCAGGAGCGGCCGCCTCCTCCTCACGAGGGACAGGCCCCTGCTTGCCCAGTGCGCCAAGAGGGGGATCGAAGCCTTCGACCCGGACCATGACACCCCTCGGGAGCAACTCAAGAACGTCTTCGCCGCCCTCGGCCCGATCCCCGGCGGGCAGCCTCCGCGATGCGTGACGTGCAACGCACCGACCCTGCCCGTGGACCGGGACCAGGCCCGCGGCCACGTTCCGCCCTACACCTACCTCACCCACGAGCGCTTCTCGGCGTGCCCGTCCTGTGGCAAACTCACGTGGGAGGGGTCCCATTTGGAGAGGTTCACAGCAGCCGTGATGAGGGGATGAGGGGATGAGGGGATGCGGAGATGCCGGCATGCCGAAATGAGGAAGCCCAGGGCCGAAGAGGGTTTACGTCCTCATCTCGGCATCCCCTCATCTCCTAATCTCGACTCATGAAACCTTGATGTCCTACGGAGAATCCCATGTCCAAAGACCGTGACCGCCTGAAGGAACTGCTCAAGACCCGCTCGCTGAAGATCGGCGATTTCCTCCTAGCCTCCGGCCGGCGCAGCAAGTACTACTTCGACTCCAAGCTCACCACCCTGACGA